>CAKVCP010000043.1 GCA_934725735.1 uncultured Thermoguttaceae bacterium | reverse complement strand
CACGAAGACCGTTGATTCCGCCCGAGTGATTGCTCGACGCGCTCCAGTATCCGCCCGCGTGCTGGATCGACGCGCCCGAGAAAGCGCAAGAAGGAGAATTCGGCGGAAGGATCGTATTAATTCCAAGGATGTGGTTGCGACCGTCGGTATGAACCATACCGCGCGAATCGTAGAAGTAATTGCCGGAAGCGTAGACGTTGCGGTCGTTCGTGTCGACCTTCGCCAAGCAGCCGTTCGGGGAACCGCTATACTGAATGTAACCGCCCTTCACGCGGTTATTGCCGCTGGAGCTTCCGACGACGATTTCAGCAACCGCGAGGGTGTTGGAGGCGCCGTCGGTAATCGCCGACATATTGCGGCACTTGAGATTTGACCACGAGTTCGAGCCGCCGCAACCGCCGGCAAAGAAACCGCGCGTATTCGTCTGCGATTCCGCAGTATTCTCAGCCGCGTCGCCGACGCTGCCCGCATAACTGCCGTACTGCGCTTCATTCATATAACTTTTCTGCGTCGCCGACGCGTCGCTCGGGCATCCTAGACCGGGGATCAAGCCGCGGAACTGAGAACCTTCGCAAAGCCAGACGAGCCGCCAGCTTTCGAATTTATGATCCCGATCCCCTTCCGCCATGACCGCATTCCAGCGCGCTCCCTGTTCGATGAACGGATAGAGCGCGACGTAAAAACTCACGACGCCCCACCCCGCGGGCGTCCCCGCGGCGGCGTCGCTCGGCGAAGTTCGCTGCGGAGGAAACGCGCCGTTCGTGTCGTGATAGTTGTGAAGCGCAATGCCGATCTGCTTGAGATTATTCGTGCATTGCATTCTTCGCGCCGCTTCACGCGCCGCTTGAACCGCCGGGAGCAAAAGACCGATTAAGATACCGATAATAGCGATGACGACCAGCAGTTCGACAAGCGTAAAGCCTCGATACGATGAAGAAAAACGTTTTTTCATTCTGATAACTCCTATGACGAAATCAAAACGATGAAGAGAGACGCGTCGATTCCTCGACCGCGTCTCCCGTTGAATCAACGTTTAGTTCAAAATAAAATAAATAATTCCGCGAAACTTGGACGCTCTCCAACGCGAAAACGTTCCTCAAATCCAGGTCAAAGACTTACCGTCTCACCGCCGTTCGGGGATCCCATCGCCCCCCAAACGCCAAGGGAGCTCTTCCCGGTTTGGTAACGCCCCGTGAGCGTATATTTCGCTCCGTTCGTGTCGATCGTGTCGGAAACGAAACGTACCGAACCGTCGAGCATTCCAACGTTGACGCCCCTGAATGGAAGCTTGTCGGCGGCATAAGCGCGACCTGTCCTTGTTCGCGATCGTACTTAAAGCAGGTTGGCGCGTTCGGCGGCAAAACGGCGGTGAATCCGCCGAAGATTGGTTGACATTCAAGGTAGTTTCCCCCGCGCGGATGATCGACCGTCTTGCAGGAATAACGCGTGCGATCGTTCGGGTCGCGCTGATTCAAGCAGAGCGCGGGCTGACAATCCCACCCTGCGCCGTCAAAGCCGGGATAATATCCGACGCCGCCGCGAATCTTGTCGTTGTCCCAGTTGCCCGTTACGACCTCGGAACACGCGATCGTACTGCTCGTGCCGTCGGTTGCAAACGCCAGATTCTTGCGATCGAAGAAAAAGAAGAGAGAACGGTGCGTACAGTCCCCTTCGCCGGAACTTTTTCCAACGCGTTTCGTTCCTCCCGCGCCGTCGGAAACCGTCGTGTAAGGACTGTCGTTCATGTAGTCGAGTCGGCAGACAATATCGCCCATGCAGTAGACGATATTCGTTGGTCGTCCGTCGTGATTATGCGCGACGCCTTCGCGCACCAACTCGCCCCCTTGAGGATCGGAGGGACACAGGAACGCGCCGATTTTCGTCGTGCGAATCTCCCACGCCTCGCTACCGTCGGACGAAGGAAGCCACGGCTGGGTGATCGAGTCGTTCCCGTCGATCGCCGACTTCAACGCCGCTTGTTCGATAAAGGGAAGGAGCTGATAGTGAACGCTAAAATCGCTCGACTTCACCCCGGAGCCCCATGCATGTTGAGAAGGTAGATAATTGAAGACGTCGTGGTGATTGTGCATCGCCAAGACAAATTGTTTCATATTGTTGGTGCATTGCATCCTACGCGCGGCCTCGCGGGCCGCCTGAACCGCAGGTAAGAGAAGGCCTATTAAGATTCCGATAATAGCGATGACGACCAGCAGCTCGACAAGGGTAAAACCGTCGCGAGAGCTCTTCAAAGAAGTTTTCATCATAATGCGTCTCCTGTACGAAATATTAAGTCCGCAAGAAGGCGGAGCGCCTTCCTAACCTATGGGAATGTCGTCATAAAATTTCTAACTTTTAGAATGGTGAAATTATTAAATAACCAACTCTCTTCTAAATCATATAAACAATCGCGGCTTAACACAATAACTGCATCTATTATTTTCCAAAAATTCTATGTTTTGCCGGTTAAAGCGCGAGCTATTTATACCTAGTCTCATGGAAAGAAAAGAACTCGAAATGAGTATAAAACGCTCAAAAATGAATACGAAACGGGCCTAAATGAGTATAAAACGCCCGATACTGGCGATTCAGATTTGACGGAGTTGGAAACGCAGATCATTTCGGAGTTGCGTCGCGCGCCGAATCAATCGATCACGACGACGTCGGAGCGGTTGGGGAAATCGCGTTCGACGATCGCGCGAACGCTCGGCGCGCTTGCGCGGAAGGGGCGAGTGCGACGCGAAGGGGGAAGTCGCGGGGGGAGATGGATCGTCGTGGATAAAGGGAACGACGCGCAAGATTAAGGGGCGGATAAGGCAGGAAACGCAAAAGGTCGATTCGTAAGAACCGACCTTTTCATCTAGCACGCCAGAAGGGCTTGATTCGCCCTTAGGATAAACAGATTCAAAACAACAGGCGACCGTCTTTTCAACATCAGACAAAAACAAAACGAAAAATGACAGATCAAAAGACAAGCTTAATTTCAAAGGTGCGCGACGGAGAACAAGCGATCGTCCTGACGATCCTAGCGCGCAGCGAGACCGGAGAGCCGATATTAGATTCGCAACTAGGGTTAGCGCTCAACATGGCGAAGAACGTAATCCAGATGACGGGCGCGACGGTGAACGCGTCAGGCTCGATCGTGACGTTTGACCAAGCCGTCGTCGAGAACGGCGCGTCCTGCAAGCTTACGGCGACGCTCGAGCTAGTCGAAGAATCTCAAGCGAGCGAGAATTGAGTATGGCGACGATCTTCTTCACGAACACGAACCAGATCGGCGACGGGTCGTTATATCAAACGGTTCTTGACGCGCAAGAGGGCGACGTCGTCGCGCCCGATCCGACCGTCTTCGGCGTCGGCGAGCGCGTAGTAATCGACTTCGCGGACATTTTGAAGATCGAGCGGTCAATCACTCTTGACGCGGCGGGGACGAAGTTAATCCTAACAAAGACGCAGACCACTGGAAAGATTCCGGCATACGTTTTGATAGACACGTCGTACTCAGTAATCATGGGACTTGACGCTCATGGGATAACGTTTAAAGGGCGCGTTCTTATTGGCGATAACTTCGGCTCTTTTCGGTTTTATAAATGCAGATTTGGAGGATTCCCCAAAGGGTACCCGTCAGTTCATACAGTCGGATATGCAACGATAGAGATGTACGATTGCTCACTGACATGCGGATATGCGTCTGCCTTTTACGGAACGTCGACAAAAGGTTCGTACACATTTACAAGATGTACGTTCGCGGCGAACAAGGCCAACGAAACGTCGTCGGGACGTAACGCGGCGACGTACGTTGATTGTATTGACGAGCCGGATTTAGCGACGGCTGGATTCGCGAACGTCCCGGCAACCCTTGACGACGTCGACGTCACGAAGTCGGAAGAATATGATTTCGCGCCCCTTCCTTCGTCGCCGTTCGCGACCGGTGGAACGACGGGCGCGGACGAAACCGACCTTCTAGGAAACAAGCGCGGATGGACTGACGAGAGTGGCTCGACTCAATACGCAGTCGGCGCGTATGAAGTCGTCAAGGCAGATTATTTTCTTTCGAAGGACACGCCGCCGTCGGCACGGTTTATGGAGCCGTCGACGTGGAAAGCAACGCGGGGCGGGGACGTGACGCCAGAGGTCGTAGGGGCGGGCGTCTTTTATGTCGACGAAACGAAGACTTTTATCGACGCTCCACCCGCTGGAGCGTCGGTCGTCGTCGCGGGCCCGTCGCGCGTTGAGATTGGGGACGCTTGCGTTCTCGACGAAATCAGAGCGGGGGCGCGGTCGACGATCGCGTTCAAAGGCGCTGTGCGTGCGGCGTCCTTCGACTTGCGCGACGAATCGACGGTAGAAATCAGACCTGGAGACGTCGTCGCGCTGGATTCGTTGACGTACGGCGCGGGCGTGTCGGCGAAGTCGACGGGGCGCGCGTACCTTTCCGCGCCCGGCGTCGACGCGACGGCGTTTGAGTCGGAGAACGTCGTCATAGGGCAAAGGGGCGCGAATCTGTCGGGATTCTACGCCGACCGTAAGAGCTCGAACGCGTTCGTCTTTACCTGGACTTGCAAGGATCCCGCCGTCCCGATCGTGATTGAACGGCGCGACGACGACGCGTGGACGACGTTTGCGACGGCGTCGGGTCTGTCCGCGTCGTTCGACGGATTTGGCGAATCGTTCGAGCTTAATTACGACGATTGGCGCGCGTGGGACGGGGACGCGTTCTTCTTTTCGACGCCTCCATGGTCGAAGACGGACTTCTTCAGATATTGGAACGGCGTAGAAACGGCGGTTTCCGTCTCAGAATGGGCTATAACGTCGCTAGTGGCTAGCGAGTGGACGACGACAACTTACACTGCAAGGGCAAACGACATGGGGTACAGAAACGAAAACGCGCTTTTTTTAGCGCTTATCAAGAATCCGCTAACGGGCAAACTTTTATCGCCGGACGAAGTGTCGAGCATAACGGCGACGCTTTACAAGATCGGCGGATGGGCCGCCCCGAACGAATGGGCGGCGGTCGAAGCCTGGACAAGCGTCCCCGTTCCCGTCGATTCCGTCCTGTATACGCCGATCGACCCGGCGACGCTTACAGGAGCGGATTTGACCTGGACGAAAGAAGAGGGCCCGAACTTCTCATGGGCGCCGACGACGACGGAGAACGTCTTGTTCTCTGAGAACGGGTCGTACGTAATGCAGGTGAAGTTCGTCTTAAAAGACGGCAAGAATCCAATTACAGCGACGTTTAGCGCGAAGGTTTCGTGATGAGTTCATGGTATGTCGCAGTGGACGGCGCGCGTTACGAAATCACGCCGTCCTTTAACAACTCGACGGGGGGCGGATTACGAAGAACGTCGTCGGAACTTTCCTACACGATCATCCCTTATTCGCTTTCCGGATTCCGTTCAGTTCCTGGAACTATAGCGGCGGCGGACGTTGCTTTTCGACGATTTCTTTCAGAGCGTGCCCCGACAGACTCGATCGGCAACCCGTTTAAAGACGCGGACGTTCGCGAAGTGGAAGATTCGGCGGGTCGTATCTTCGAAGGGACGGCGCGTTTTGAAGAAGGGTCAGACGTCGAATCGGACGGCGTGGAGTTCGGCGCGTGGCCGTCGAGCTTTACGACGACAGGCGGATCGGCGCGTAAGACGCGGTCTCTAGGGACAAGAGCTTATCCGGTCTACGGGACGGCGCCGGACTTTAACTCGATGATCGGATGGAACGGGGAAGAGTTCGACGGCGTGGACGCGGTCGTGCCCGCGTTTAGTTTTGAGTTGTCAAAAACGACCGGCGAAGGGTTTATCGCCGACTTTGGAACGTTCGCGAATGAGATTTCGCAATACGTCGGAACGGTGAACGACGCGCCCTTCATGGGATTTAAGCGCGGAAACGTCCTGTTCAACGGGATAACGTCGGGGAATTATCAGAAGAAAGAAGCGACGGAAACCGCCGACGCGTACTATTACTGGACGTTGACGTATTCTTTCACCGCGTCCCCGTCGTCTGAATTCGCCGTCGGCCCGGCGACGATTTCGAAGGGGGGTTGGGAATACCTGTGGTATTTGACGGAGAAGTCCTTCGATCCTGAGTCGGGAATGGTCGTCCCCGCCATCCGCGCGGCGTACGTCGAACAAATCTATCCGTACTCTAATTTTTCAAAGCTAGGCTTAGGGTATAACTACTAATGAACAAAATCAGAACTGTAGTCTTTGCGGCGGCGTGCGCCATAGCATATCCGCCGCAACCTCTACCGGCGCAGCTTTTCTTCTGGGCTAGACCGCAACCGGTCGATAAATCGCCTAATTTGTCGAAAGAAACAAAAAGCGTCTCTAGAGCGCGTTTTATCGCCCCTTCTGAGGAAATCGCCGACGAATGCGACAAAATCTTAGACAGACTAGAAGAACGCTACGGGGAGCCTAAGGTTTGGCGACCATTCCCGGTCTATTATCGCGCGTACACGGGAAACGGCGTCGCGGGGTACACGATGTACAATGGGCAAAGCGTAACAGAGGTTGTCGTGTACGAATCGTTTCAAAATTCAGTCGGCGCAACTCTGGATCATGAGTTGACCCACGCGTTCTTTTTCTATTTTCTGAACAGCTCTTTTGACCTCTTCTTAAACGAAGGACTAGCGCAAAACAGCGAATACAAGCGCCGCGCGTCGTTACGTCAGACAGTCTATAGGCGGTATTCAAACGGCGAATTCTGGACGCTCGACAGACTCTACGGTCGCAATGCGTATGACTCGTCGCTGTTGATCTACCACGAAGGCTTTTCTGTCGTCGACTTCCTGATCGCGCGCGGCGGGTCGGAGTGGTTGGCGGAGTTTATGCGCGATTTGGTCGCGCGTGGAAACGTCGACGAATCGTTGCGGCTTTTCTACGGCTACGCGTCGTTAAAGGCTCTTCAGAAGGATTGGTTGAATTACATTGAAGGCGGACAAGACCGCTTGACGGTCGACGCCATAGGGGGCGCAAAATGAAACGTTTGTTAATCCTTGCCGCGTTGCTTATCGCGACGCCATGTTATTCTCAGAACGCGCCGGAACAGCCGACGACAGAGGACGGCGCGGTCAAGTTAATCTATCCGATCGAGGCGGCGGAAAACGTCAAGATCGATTCTTCGGCGTCTCTGAATCGGATTCTTCCACCGACGCTCGAAGAGGCCGAAGTCGACCCGGTAACGCCTTTGGGGCAGATTCGGAACGTCTTAGAGAATCTCGAGGCGGTCAAAGAGTCTCAGAGAAAGACGCAAGAGGAAGTCAAAAAGGCGCTGGGGAATCTTTCTTTCGACAAACTCGAGACGCGCTTGACAGACGCGACGAACGAACGCTTTAAGCTTGGCGAACAATTGCAAGCGCTCCGAACGGCGCGCGAAGAGGACGCGTCGACTCTGAAGAATATCGTTGGCACCATCGCGACGATCGGCGCGACGAAGTCGAAACTGACGACGATCTCCAACTACTGTTCGATCGTCGTTTTCCTGTATATCGTCGGCAAGTTCTTATCGACGATTATCAAGGGCCTCTCGACGCTCTCAAACGCGATGAACGATCGGATCATGGCGAAAGCTGTCGAGAAGGCGAAAGAAGAGCTCATGTCAAAGGAGAAGAAGGCATGAACGAAAACGAACGACTATTAAAGGTCAAACCGGGAGAGCCGATCAAGGCGTCTCAATGGAATAAGATCGTCGAGACGTTGAACGGGTCGATGACGATGAAGGGAGTTCAAACGACTCCCTTTCCTTTTGACTATGTATATATAAAACTTGATGAAGAGGTCGTCGCGGGAAGCGCGGTAGTCTTTGGCGCGCGAGGAGGAGACACGACGAAAGGTTGGGGATTCGCCGGAAGTCCTTCGTATGCGGACGCAAAGAATTTGAACAATCGCGCGTCGTTAGTCTTCGACGGCGGAAAGCCCGCAATCCAGAAGACGGGATTAACTTTTAAAGACTACACAGAGGATTTTTTAACCGCAGTAGCTCTTGAAAGCGGCGGGAAAGACGCGATTATCAAGGCCCGCGTCGCCGACGGGCTCTTCATCCTTGAGGCGACGGAGACCAGAGAGTCGGGGAAGGGGCATTGGATCATCGACAATAAGGGGGAATGGAAACCAGATGTAGACGACGAATCGACGGAGACTTCGTCCCCTTCAGGATTCAAACCTTTCGCACATGTGTTGGCTCGATCGCGTCGATCAACGGATGGGAAGGTTTTGTGCGTGGCGAAACCGACAGACCTTGGGACGCTCTGGAAAGGGAACGGCATATGCGGGGAGAATGGCGTATGGTCGCGTACCGTGAGGATCGGCGAAGGCTTGACGACGTACGACGCGACAGATGCAAGCGTCGCGGAATACGGCGAAACCGTAATCGGCATTAAAGCGGATATGGAGGAAATATCCCATCCGGCGCCGCGTTGGAGAGGCTCGACGCTCCCTAACGCTTTTGGGAAAAGAGCATATCTAGACGTTTACAGTAGAGACATAAAAATCGGTAACGGACTAGCTCTTCTAAGCGAAGGGGATAGCGATCCAACGAGTCTAAAGCATATCACAATAATGGTCGACCCTTTTTACGAAGGACTTCAAGGCCCGCAAGGCGAGCCGGGGTCGCAGGGAGAGCAAGGGCCGCAAGGAGAGCCGGGCCCCGCCGGGCCTCAGGGCCCGCAGGGGGAGAAGGGAGAGAAAGGCGACCAGGGGCCGCAAGGAGAGCCGGGCCTGCAAGGAGAGCAGGGCCCGCAAGGAGAACAAGGCCCCGCCGGTCTTCAAGGCCCGCAAGGGGAGCAGGGAGAAAAAGGAGACCAGGGCCCGCAAGGGAAACAGGGAGAAACGGGCCCCGCCGGGCCTCAGGGCCCGCAAGGGGAACAAGGCCCCGCCGGTCTTCAGGGGCCGCAGGGAGAGCAAGGGGAAAAAGGCGACCAGGGCCCGCAAGGGGAACAGGGAGAACCGGGCCCCGCCGGGCCTCAGGGCCCGCAGGGAGAGAAGGGAGAGAAGGGGGAGCGCGGAGCCGGTCTTGATTCGGCGACCTTGCCCCCGTGGATGGACTATCAAGAGAACCCCGACGGCACGTCCTCTTTGACGGCGACCTTCGAAACGTCGAACGCGGTGACGAAACCTTATCTGAAGAATTCTGTCGTCGTCGGTCTAAACGTCGCGGAAACCGTTCCTCTTGCGGATATGGCGCAAGAGTCGAGCGGGGGCGAGTCGTCGCAAGAGGAACCCGGCGGGGTGATAACAAGCCTAGGGGAAGCGTCGAAGAAAGCGTTCTTGACAAGCGCGACTCTTACGGGCGTAGGGACGGCGACCCTTACAAATTACGAAGGGCCGAAGGGGTCGTTTTTAACGGGGTTAGGGGCTCCGGCGACTGGATCGTTTGCGTCGGGGATTACGACGACGCGCGGCGACTTCCTCACGGGGTTGGAAATCGGGACGGCGCGGGTCGTTCCGACAACGGTCGTAACGGGGTTAAACGTAAGCGGGAGCGCAAGCGAAGGGGCGATCGCGTTCGTATCGAGCGTGGCGTGCAACAGCGACGGAACGTTGGCGATCGAGTACAAGTATTTGTCGCCGACGACGGGGACGATCTACGCGCTCGAATCGGCGGGGGAAGTTGTAACAAGCGCGACGTCTTCGTCCGGATCGGCGCTAACGACCCTTGACGTCGCGACGGGAGATTGCGTCGTCGGTTACCCGAACGTCGAAACGGGAGAGGCGGTAACGAACGTCGTCGCGGGGGATGTGGCGTTTGAATGTTACGTACGGGGAGAGGAAGAGATGACGATTAGAACGGAGACGGGTGAAGCGCTTGTCGACTTCGAGAAGATTCAGCGGTCGGCGTTAAAGAAAGAGCGCGTCCCGATCGGGGCGTACCAGTCGAACGCGGCGAAGAATCCGGACGCGGTCGAAGGACTTGTCCCCGTCGATCCATACGATCCGGAGGGAACGATATGATAGTAAACACGACGAATAAATGCAAATGTTGCGAAGTCGCCAAATATCCAGTTAGTCTTGAAATTACGCGTCTAGTCAGTTTCTACGGCGGCTACTACTTCGACGAGTACGAATGTTATATGCTCGACGCCGATACAACGACATTTCACGGGAGAATCGTATACTCTGACGATTCGGAATCAACATTCAGTCAAGAGCCGTACTTCTTATCAAATAACAGCTCTTTTGCCGGGAAGTCTTTGGTCGCCGTGAGATTGTCGGAAGGAATCGCTGCGGGGATAACTGAAACGTGGATAGACGACGGCGGTTACGTTTGGCCATACAAACCCGCCGGATCGGCGTCTTTTAAGGGGTATGTCGCGCGCGCGACCAAAAGCTATACGGACGCCGTTGAACTCAAGAGTATAGACCTTGCCGTTTCTTATGTCTTCGTTCCCCCTGAAAGAACGGTTATTGTAGACGACGGCATATTGGCGGGGCCGTTTGACATTAGCGCCGCCGACGGATCGGCTCTTGCGACGTGCGCTTTCGAACGCGTCGAGATAATCAACGGCGTCGAGCAATGACGCGTTGCATATACGCGACGGACACGGGCCGGAAGTGGTGCAACTGTCGCGGCTTGACCTGTACGGAGATCGAGTGCAGGAACGCGAAAAGGATCGCGTCTCTTCGAGAGAGAACGGACGGCGCGTCGTATCATACGAAGTTCGCAAGCGCGGATCAACGCGAAGACGCGCCCTTCGTTCTAGTTCGTTCGGGCTTTTGTAATGAAAAACATTGCGTCGATTTTGTCTATAACAAGTAACGCAACCACGGGAAGACGTACTTCTTATTGACTTTCACAGGTGTTTTTTTGTACCATTGAGACATTACAATCTTAACGTTTTCTCGAGCTTTGAATAGGTTGTGATACTCATGACTCCCCAACTTAACGTAGGCGCTGTAACCCTTGCTATCCTGGACGTACCGGCGAAGAATTACTTTCTCTTCATCGTTGAGTTTCGAATTTGTCATTGCCGTCTCGAGTAAGTCTTTCGCGACAATCTCTTCGTTAGGCTTTTCTGTTTTGCCATTACGCTCGAAGAAATTCTTCGAATCTTCTCTAACGACAAACTTCTTCGTTTTGCACGACCTGACGAACGTCTTCATTTTTGTCGACTCTACGGCCTTTCTATACGCGCGGATTACCGTCCAATTGACGTATTCGCCTTTGAGATTTTCGCGTTCTCTCAAGAGGTAAAGACATATTTCTTGAAAGAAGTCGTCCTTGACGTCGTTGTCTATCCTTGCCTTTTTCAAGAGTCTCCGAAAAGCATGATCGGCGACTTCTAGCAAGTCGTATTCTTTAAGCTCCCCGGCGCCGTTCGTTAGATAAAGTTTGACCGGCGTGGACGGCGCGGATCGGTCGCCGTTTTGATTATTAGAGCGGTTCATAATAGTCTCCGTCGTCGCATAACGCGATTTGTAAGTTAAGAAAGAAGAGCGTCGACGCGACGACGGCGTAAGACGCGTATTTCTCAGGGGACGACATACCCGACGTAAACGTTAAAAACTCAATCGTCAAGCTTGCGATCACAAGGAAGAGTCCGTAAGATTTCGACGCGAACGTGTCTTTTGGAACGCGCGCCAACGTCGCGACAAGAACGACCGCCGCGCATGGGAAGATTAGAGAATCATTCATCGTCACCCCCCCGCGCGACGCACACGTACAGGACGGATAAAACGATCGCCATTGACGCCGCCGCCTTCTCGAAAATCGACGAATTTGAAAGCCAAACAAAGCCAAACGCCGCAACGCTTAGGAAGACGACGGCAAAATTCGCAAGGGTCTTTAACATTCAATCATCCTTTCTTCTTCATCCGCGTTAAAGAGAGGGGGCCGACCTAAAAGATCGCCCCCCTCTCTTCGTACAAACTACGCCTTGCAAATATATTGCCGCGTCGCGTCATTCCGTCGCGCCTTGCGCGGTAATCTTCAACGTTACGGACGCCGTCGCCAAATCGTCGAGCGGCTCCGACGCGTCAAATTTCGTGCATATCATGTTCGCCGTCTTCGCGATCCCGGAATTAGGATTGGTGAAGACGACTTCCTTCACCGTCTGATTCTCGAACATGTCAAGCAACAGTTTGTAACCGTCTACGCTTGCACTGTCTTCTGGATCAGTTCCAGCTTGAACGGTCAGTTCGAATGAAGTCGATTTTAGGCCCGAAAGGTAACGAACCTCATCCGACGCTTTGTTCTTAACTTCGATTTCCGTTCGGCTCTGTGAGAAGGTCACGTCGCCGATCGTCTTGATCGCCTTTCCGCCGATCGACACGGAACAATCAAAACCTGTGCATAAACTCATTTCTTTCTCCTTGTTTTTGTCGTCTTGAATTGATTAGCGACTCGTTTAATCCTAGGCTCGATTCTGTTGGGCGCCGTTTCCTTCTTCAGAGCTGGATTCATATACGGACGGGGCGCGATCTTGACTTCCTTCTTCTCCGTCCATTGCGCCCTTTTTGCCCAATTGAGGAAATCAGGGGACGACGTCGCTTTCTTCCAGGCGTCCTTCGAGTAGAAGTAGCGGTATTGAGTCGTCGTCTTCGTCTTCCCGTCAGACAGAACGAAGAAGTATTTTCGCGCCGTCGCGGGGCGCGTCTTGCCACCCTTCGCCGGTCGCGCCCGGCGCCTCAAGGTCGATTCGTAATCCTTCGAATAGACCGTCTTCGAAAACGTCCCCGTTCCGCCTTTTTCAAGCGTCTTTAACGCTTTCGAAGTTCCCCTTGCCTCAGGGCCGACGACATAACCTTCAGACGTTTCTTCAAACGCAATCGCTTTTTTTATGCCGCCTGTATGGTAGAACGGCGGATTCCCCGGCAAAGAATGTTTGTAATTCTTCGACCGGCGATTTTTTCCACCGCTCTTCATTGACCTAGCCGCCGCGCTCTTCACGTCCCGCGCCGTGTATTCCGCCGCGCGTTTCGCAATCTTAGCCGCTAGGTCGGCGACTACTTTTGGGTCGACGCTGTATTTCACGCGCTAATCGTTCCGTTGTCGGGAATTGCGTCTGTTACGTAAATTGGAATCCCTTCGAATTCCTGAACGTACGGCGCGGGGGCGCCAATCGGATTGTACGCCGTCCTACTTTGCCGAAGTTGCGCGAAACTTCGGCGCGACATAAAGAGACCGTCGGGTTTCATCCCTACGGGGAACTTCTCAATCAGTTCGTAAAGAAGGTCGTCGTTCAATCCCTGTTTCGTGTTTGTCGCGCTAAGGCCCGTAATCTTTGCCGCCGCGTACTTTGACGTCACCTGTAAGCCGACCCATCCGCCCAAATCTTGCGCGTAAAACCACGCGCCCGACGTCTTCGAAGAATCCTTCGACGTCAAGAGCTGTTCGCGAACGTCCGATTCGTTGAATTGACCGTTCGAGCCCCACGCCAACTGACACGAATCAATCCCCGTTCGTACGGCGTAGACCGTCGACGCGTCCGTGATCGCGCCTGCGTTCGCCGTAACGACCATTTCTTTCACGTCGCCGTCGGTCACCGCGTCGATTATTGCGTCAAGTCCTGTAAAGCCGTTCGCGTCTGAGTCCGTCCCTTGCCAAATTTGCTTTGCAAGGGTGAAGAATTCCGACTTGAGGTGGGCGCGTTGCGTCAACGCTTTCGCGAAATCTTCCCCCCAATCGCTCTGTTGCGCAACCGCCTTTTCGAGAATCCAGGACGCGTCAAGGTATTTGCACTCGACAGTCTTCGTCGCAAGGGTCGCGGTTTGGAACTCTCGATAAGAGCCCGTCGCGCGGAACGACGTCGACGGAAGAGCCGTAAGCGCTAGCGTCTTATAGGAATTCTTTTGAACGGGGGACGCCGCGAAGAAGTTAATTTCCGGGATTTCCTGCACCACGTCCTCAATCAACCCGACAAGCTCTTCAGAGTTGTTAATCTTGAGGACGTCCGTAGAAGTCATTAAAGCCATTATTTATTCTCCGTTTTGTTAATCAGTCAACCTTCGTTCCAATGCGTCGGAACTTTTCCGCCGCCGCCGCTAAAGGGTTTAATTTGGGGCGTTGCGCCGCGTCGTCCTCACGTTGAAAGGAACTGGAAAGACCGTCGGGATCGCCGCGACGCAACGTCGCTTTTAATTCGGTAATCTCTTGTGAAAGTTTGGCAAGCTCCGCTTTTAACGCCGCGTTCGTTTCTTTTTCGTCGTCGTCAGTTTCAAGGGATTCTGAGTCGCCGACAGGCGCCGCGCTTTGCGCCTTCTCTTCTTCCGCCTTGAGACGCCGCGCTTTTAACTCTTGATAGTCGATTTCCCGCGCCTCTTCAATCGACACGCCTTTGCGGAAGAACTCCACGCCGCGTTCAAGGCCGAATTCTTCAATCATCGTTTCGAGCTCTTCACGCGGGCCCGATTCCGCCGTTTTCTTTTCTTCGTCCATCGTTTCGTCCTCTATTGTTTTTGCCGATTCGCTTAAACGAACTACGAAGTTCGTTTCCCCCAACTTTAACGACGCCGTCGTGTTTCGATCCGTCCCGTAAGGACAGACGGCGACGCCGCGAATAAGCGCCCCTGACCATTCGACGACGCCGTCTTCTAGCTCGACGCTTTCCGCCTCTGAGAGGTCTAGAAACGCCGACGCCTCGAAAGGCACGCCGCCGTCTATGTTTTGCGCGAACGTTTTCGCGGCGTCGCTCGAATCGTCGCCGATTAACACGACCCCGTCGGCGGTGATCGCGTCCGCGTTGCATTGGAAGTTCTCAACGTAGCCGATTACCTCTTCTTCGTTGTGGTTGTAATCGAGCGGAACGCGCTCTTTGCTAGGCGCCGCCGTCTCCGTCTTGACGCGGAATCGTCCCAGCCCTGGATGCTCCAGGATGGACGACGTAATCACCTTGATTTTTATTCTCTTCTCTAACATAACGCACCTATAGTCCGTTGTTGATTTTCTGTTCTTCGCCGTACGGGACGAAGACGTCTTGCGCCGCGCTGTATCGGCGGATTTGCGCCAATTCGTCGATATTGCGCAACATGTCTTCCCCGTACGAATCCGCCACTTTGAGAGGCGACACAAGCCCCGCGCTTATCCCCGCCTGGACTTCCTTCACGTTACGGAAGAGCCGCCACGCCGGCGCGCCCGATCCTCTCCATCCGACGTCGCCGCGCAAGTCGTCGAGCGTCCATCCGGCGGGAAGGGTTATCTTTCCGTCAAGAATCCAGTTTGGCAAAAGCCAATCGAATATCCACCCGTCGAGCATCGAGACGGTAGGCGCTTGTTTCTTCTCGACGCTGTCCAAATACTGTTCGAATTCCCCTTCCGACCCGTAGAAGTTCGTCTTCGATCCGTCGTAAAATGAGAAGGGAACGTCAAGAGCCGCGAAGATCATCCGGATAATCGATTCGCAAAAGCTTTGGAAGTTTTGCGAAGGGTTGGACGATTCCATGAACTGCGCGTCCTCTCCAACCTTCAATGCCAAATGCATCACGTCAGACCCAAACGTTTCGGCGGCCTTGCGTTCAATGCTTTCCGCGTCGTCCGTCGTTTGGTCGTCGTATTGCGCCACGATTGATTCGCCGTCTGACAACGTCGTCTTCAGGCCTAGAATCTGTTCAAGTTTGAGTTTCGCCAAAGCATAGGACAACCCGTCGTAAAGGTAAGAGACCATCTCGACGGCGGGCGCGAACAACGACACGCCGCGAATCTGATCCGCGCGGGTTAGGTATGCGGGAAGGTCGAAGTTTCGAGCGTCCACGACGCGTTCGAACTCAAAACCGCCGTATTCCTTGCGCTTGCATATCGAGTAATAACGCGCCGCGCCGTCGGAATCGATCTTGACGCCGTTGACCCACGAAGGGTCGGCGCCGAAGTCGGAAGGCGTCGCGATTCGGTCCGATTCGATTAGTTGAATCCGACCGTCCGCGCGTTTCAACACCCCCACGTCCCCGTCGATCGCGCGGTGGCTCTCTAGGATCGTCATAAGTTCGTCAAATCCTCTACGCCGCGACGCGTCGCAATTCTGCGGCGCCTTCCAGAGCGCGACAAGGCGTTCTAAACGCTTGTTAAACTCTCGATCGGGCGTCCCCGCAGAAAAGCGGTAATAACTCACGAACTGAAGATGCTTTCTTAGCGCGAAACCCGCCAAAGAGAAGTTGCGCTGTTGGTCGCGCGCTTCGCTAATGAGGCGGCGGCGCTGTTCCGTCGGCAACTCTCGATCTTCAGACTTAGTCGACACGTACACGGGACGGCGCGTCGGTCGTTCTTCTATCGCGTTATACTTTAACGCATAGAGCGCTCGGC
>CAKVCP010000042.1 GCA_934725735.1 uncultured Thermoguttaceae bacterium | reverse complement strand
CGCCATTTTTATCTGAATTGAGACGACGTCGTTCAAGGCGTTGGGATCAGGAATCGCGACAGCGTAGACCGACGCCGGAGCTGAGCCGGCGAGCCATGAGACGTAATCGACGAAATGACACGCCTCTCCCAAAATTCTTCCTCCCCCGAGAACGGGATCCTGAATCCACGAACTGACGGGAATTGCGCCCGCGTTGACGCGATAAGAGATCGCCATGGGAAGATTGGGGTTGAGCTCCTCTTTCAAATATCTGGAATAGGGGGAAAAGCGTCGGTTAAACCCGAGCATGATTTTCGGAGCGGTTTCCGCGCCAAGGGACGCGAAGAGGGCGCGGATTTCGAGGAACTCGTCTAGGGTAAGGCATAGTGGTTTTTCGACGAAGACGCGCTTCTTTTTTTTCAGCGCGCGCATGAGCAATTTGGCGTGCAGATCGTGGCGCGTGGCGATCATAACGAGGTCGACGTTTGGATCGTCCAAGACGTCGTCGATATCTTTGGCGACGCGTTGGAAGTGGAATTTTTCGGCGACGCGAAGGGCGGAGACGCCGCTTTTCGTGAGGATCGCGATCGGTTCGCAAAGATCCCCCTTGGGCATGTTGGGGAGGAGCGAACCCTGCGCGTAGCTCCCCGCGCCGACGAACGCGTAGCCGATTTTTCCGTTAGGCGCGTCGCCGGGGGAGGAATCGCGCAAGTTGACGTCGACGCGTTTCGGTTCCTTGCTTTCGTCGTACTTGAGGAGAACGCCGAGAAAATGTTCCGCGCGTTTTAGAATCATGTCGTACGCTTGAGGGGCGTCGTCCAAGGAGAAAACGTGCGTCGTGAGAGAATCGACGGCAATTTTCCCTTTGTATGCAAGCTCCTGAAACGCTTGCATATTTCTGTTTTCCGTCCATCGGACGTATCCGACCGGATAGTCGATCCCTTTTTCTTCGTAATTGAGATCGTAGCGACCTGGCCCGTAAGAGCAGGAGATTCGCAGTTCAAGTTCTTTCGGATAGAAATCCGGGTTTCGTTCAAAGCCGGTCGGGACGTTCCCTAGAACGACGACGCGCCCCTTTTTCCTGAGGAGTTTTCCCGCGAGATTGATCGGATCGAGGGAGGAGGTTGCCGCCGCGATAATCACCGCGTCGAATCCGATACCGTTGGCGACGTTGAGCGCTTCGTTTTCGAGTCCGGGCGTTTGCCGCAATTGAGCGTTAAATCCGAGCTCTCGCGCCTTTTGAACCGCGCGAGGGTCGAGATCGATTCCAAACGTTTCGACGCCGCTTGCTTCGAGCAACTGACAGGCGAGCGCCCCGACGATTCCCAGTCCGACGACTGCGCACTTTTCTCCGAGTTTCAGGTCGGCTTGCCTGACGCCTTGCAGCGCGATCGCGCCTAAGGCGTTGTATGCGGCGGCGCGCAAATCCGCGTCGGGACGCAGCTTAACGCAAAGATTGACGGGAACCGCGACGATTTCCGCATGAGAAGCGTAGCCCACCCCCGCGCACGCGACGTAATCGCCGACGGCGAATCCGGAGACGCCCGGCGCGACGTCGATTACCCTTCCCGCGGAGGAATATCCCAGGGGAGAGTAGGCGTCGAGTTTTTTCATAACGGCGCGATACGCTTGAACCGGCCCCTGACGCTTCATGAGTTCAAGGGTCGCTTTCACGTCTTTTGGACGATCGAGCGCTTTGGCGATCAGATTTTTTCTCGCGGAACGAACCGTAGCGCCTTCCGTTCCCGCGCTGACGACGGAATAGTAGTTTTGAACGAGAATCATTCCCTCGCCCAAGAGAGGAGCGGGGACGTCGACGACGACGGGACGTCCGTCCGCGAGTTTTTGCGCCAGTTGTTTCATGGGAATTCGTCCTGTCTTCGCACGTTATTTTGAAATATCTGGACGTAGCGCTTTTTCCAAAAGGACGCGCGCCGCGAAATAAAAAATTCTACGTTGTCGCCAAAATCTCGACGGTTGGCGGATGAGGCGGTAGAGCCATTCCAACTTTGCGCGCTGCCAAGCCATCGGCGCGCGCTTGACCCTGCCGACGATCGTATCGAGCGTTCCGCCAACGCCCATGCACATCCCGACGCGAAGCTTGGCGCCATATTGGTTCATCCACTTTTCTTGACGCGGCGACCCCAACGCGAGGAAGAGAACGTCGGCGTCGCTGGCGTTGACGCGCGAGACGAGGTCTTCGCTTTCCTCTTCGGGAAGGTATCCGTTTTGCCGCCCGACGATTTGAATATCCGGATATCGTTTTCTAAGGACGTCCACCGCGCCCGCGTTGACGTCTTCCTTCGCTCCGTAAAGGAAAATTTTAATCCCCTTTTTCCCCGACTCCTCGCAGATCTTCTGCATGAGATCCGCGCCCGCAACGCGTTCAATCCTCTTCCCCAAGAGGATACGAACCGCCGCGACGATTCCTATTCCGTCGGGTATCGCGAGGTCGGCGCGACAGATAAAATCATGAATGATCTTGGAACGCCGCGCCGTCATGACTTTTTCTGGGTTGACGGCGACGACGTAACTCACCTTTTGGCGATCGAGCGCCAACTTGCACGCTGATTCAAGCGCCGTGTCGAAGTCGAGGAGGTCGACGGATTCGTTCAGGATTTCTACTCGTTCGATGTTTCGCATTTTTAAGGGGTTGTCGCGGCGGGATTCGTCAAGGTTTCCATCGTTGAATAATCGTTTTCACTATACGTTCGGCGGCATGCTCTTCCTCGAACATTCCAGGAAAAAATCGGGCTCAGGAAGACTCATTTTGCGAAAAAAGCCCCCGCTCATATTGTCGTCGTAATGTTGACCGGTGCGCAGGAGAAGGGTTTGAACGTTTGATTGCGCTTTAAAAGCTTCCATAAGAGTCGCGATTTTCATGAGATTATGGCGCGCGCTTACGACGCAAATAATTTCCATTATGCTTTCCTCAATAGAATCCCGCTTTTAAACCGCTAACGTAATATTTTTTGTCGTCTTGCAAATTCCGAAGTCTCTAATTCTTGAAGTCTCTCGACAATTCTGTTAAACTGAGCTAGCCGTGCAGCGAGCGCTTTCCACTAGTCGACGCTTCGTTATTCATCGACCGACGACGCAAGTCAGGCCAATTTTTATGTCGGAATTTAACGATTTTGTCAAAAGCGCCTATTTCTGGCGGGTTTCCGAGTTGATTAGGACCGGTCGGCTTCGAGAGACAAGCGATATGAAGAGGTCGAAAGTGGGCGAGCGGTACGGCGCCTAGGCGAAGGATTGTCGACAGAGTTTGAGACGTTCTTGTTTTTGTACGGTAATATGGTAAAATAAAGAAGTACGGCGTTCTATAAAGCGCGTTGAAGGGGGGAATAGTGACGATACATCGAAGTTTTGGGCGGCAAATCTTGTGCGCGCTTGTCTTGGCGCTTACCGTTCCCTCAGGCGCTATGAGCCAGGAGGAGAATACCGTTCCTCGACCCTTTGTAGAAGAATTTCTCGATAGCGGCGTCGACGTAAGAATGGCGCAGCGCGTCGCGTTCCTCGAAGAAATCGACGCGGCGAGTCGTCGATGGAAAGAGGAATACGAGGGGGTGAAGACCTACGCGGATATCGAAGCGCGTCAGAAACGTCAACGCGACTACTTTCTTAGCGCGTTGGGTCCGATGTGGGAACGAACGCCCCTCAACGCGAAAATAACGGGGCGAGGCGAAAAAGAGAATTTTCGCTACGAGAATATCCTTTTTGAGAGCGTTCCCGGCTTTTATGTCACCGGCGTTCTTTTCCTTCCCAAGGAGGATCGTTTTCCAGGCCCTTATCCGGCGCTCCTTATAACGGAAGGGCACGCGGAAAATGGCAAAGAGTATGATCCTTATCAGGGCCTCGGCGTACTTGCCGCCGTCAACGGGCTCGCGGCGTTTGTCATGGATCCGATCGATCAAGGGGAAAGATTTCAATATTTGAACGAGTCAGGCAAGCCGACGGCGACGACGGTAGCCGCGCATAATTTGGTTCAAGCGGGTTCCATCTTAGTGGGGCGCAACGTCGCGACGTTTGAGATATGGGACGGCATGCGCGCGATCGATTATCTGGAAAGTCGCGACGATATCGTCAGCTCGAAGATCGGCGTGTGCGGAACTTCCGGAGGAGGAACGCAGTCGGCGTATTTGCTGGCGCTAGACGATAGACTCGCGATGGGCGCGCCTTCGTGCTATATCTGCGGTTTCTTTGGAAATTTAACGCACGAGCTTGGGGTTCAGGACGGCGAACAAAATATTTGGGGCCAAATTCAGGCGGGAATCGATCACGCGGATTATCTCATGATGCGCGCGCCGACTCCCGCGCTCCTTTGCGCGTGCACGGACGACTTCTTCAATGTCGACGACGCGTGGGTTTCTTACCGTTACGCGCTTCGTCTCTATTCGCGCATGGGGATGCAGAATCGACTTTCAATCGTCGAATCGGACAGCGGGCACGCGTATACGGAAGAGGCGCGGGTCGCGACGATTCGCTGGGCGTTGCGTTGGCTAGCCGGACGCGACGTCGAGACGCTCGAACGCGACGCGACGCGCCTCACGAAAGAAGAGATTCGCTCGTTAAAGGATCGATCGAGCGTTATTTATCTTCCCGGCGCGAAGACGGCGCGCGAATTGAACGTCGAACTTGCCGATCAACTGGCGGAGGCTAGACGCGCAAAATGGGCGGGAATCCAGGCCTCGGACGCGGCGCGACTCGTTTCCGAACGCGTCGGTATTCGCTCGGGGGAAGAGGCGCCGCGCGCCGTATGCCGCGGAGGAAGGACGCTCGACGGTGAAAGCGAGTCCGCTTTTGAGACCGATCGGGGAATTTGGCTGACGACGCGAGAGAATTTTGATTCCAACTCTCCGACGGCTTCCATCGCGCAATTTGATTCCTTGACGCTCGTCGTTAGCGACGTTGGGCGAAAAAGTCCATTGGTCAACGAGATCTTTTCCTCCGCTAAGGAGGAGCGAATCGTCGCCGTCGAACTTAGAGGATACGGCGACACTCAGAATGTCTGCGACGAGTATTATCGCCACGCGCATTTTGGGCCCGACGGAGTCGACGCGTGCTATGCGTATATTCTGGGGAAGAATTACGTGGGACTTCGCGCCGACGATCTTCTCGCGATGATTTGCTATTACCGCGAACGTTTCGGCGTTAAGAGGATACGTCTGGTCGCCGAAGGTTACGCGGGGACGGTCGCGCTTGTCGCGGCGGTAGCGCAGCCCGAGGCGATCTCGAGCTTAAAGCTTGTCGGCGAACTTCCCACATGGCGCGAACTTCTTGACCGAGAGTATGGGCCGATTCCTCTGACGAACGCGATTCACGGGGTGTTAAACGATTTTGATATCGACGACCTGAAGTCGTATTTGTCGGAGCAGGGCGTTTGGGTTGAAGATTAACGGAAAATTGGATTACATAACGATAAGCGCGGTAGCGATATTGCGCGTTATATTAGGTATAACAGGGGCGATCCCGAATTTTAGTTAGGAGAAACGATGCGACACAAGGTGCTTGGCGCGGCTTTATGCGCTCTTGTTTCTTTGTCATGCGCTACGTTCGTTCATGGAGCGGGGGTAAAGCACGAGACGAAGAGCTGGGCTCATGATAGCGCGGCGTTTGCGGAGGCTTCGCAATATATTTCAGAGAATAGCGATATCAACCTATTGACATTTCCCGGCGCGAAGCTTGTTAGCGCGACGGAGCTTGACGGACCGGGTATGCTGACGGACGGTCAAGGTGGCGTTTACGGCGGCTCCGGACGCGTTGCGGTGAACGGTTCTCCTTCGCGCGCGGTTTACTATCTTGGCAAAGCGCGTAAGATCGCGGCGATCAACGTTTTCTCCGGAAATATCGACGAACGCGGAAACCAGGACTTTGAAATTCGTCT
The DNA here is from genome assembly GCA_934725735.1 of uncultured Thermoguttaceae bacterium. Lineage (GTDB taxonomy): Bacteria > Planctomycetota > Planctomycetia > Pirellulales > Thermoguttaceae > RUG369. Next base: position 10,450 of record CAKVCP010000042.1, on the reverse strand, counting down.
TGCGAACAACGCGTCGAATCCGGGGGTTGAACCGAAATTTCCCGAGGAAGCGACGTTGACGTCCGGGGACAAAGTTCTCGGCACGAACGGTGGCGCGTTCCTTTCGAGCTTCTCTCCCGAGGCGGGAACGTTCCTTTTTGACGGCGAGTACGACTGGGTCGAATTCCGCTTCTGGAAGACGTATAAGGTCGGCGCCGGCGCTCCTGGTAAAAGCGCGTCGCAAGCGAGCAGCTGGGGATCGATGATCGAAGTGCAAGTTCTCGGCGACGCCAACGATCCGACGCTCTTCAACTCCGAAGAGGAACGCGCCGAGTGGATAGCGAAGGCGAAGGCGCGTCGTCTTCGCGCGGAAATCGACAAACTCGGTCCGGACGTCGCCTACTCGATCGAACATCGCGACTCGCTCCAGTTGGCGATTGAAGCGATGCTCGACGAATGGGAGGACGAACTCGGCGACGTCGATTGGGAAGAACGTTTCGCGGATTTCGAAAAACGTTTCGCCGACGATTCTCTGTCTCAGGAGGACTATCTTGCGCTCGTCAAAGAGTACGACGCCTTCCGTTGCGAAGTGTTGCTGAGCCATCCTGTTCTGCACGAATTTGACGAAATCCTGATGCGCAAGACGACGAATCCGGCGCTTATGGCGAACTGGATTTCCAACGCGTCGCGTCACAAGGGAAAGTACGACGACTCTCTCGTGACGCTGAACCTCCGCGACCTCGCGGCGCCCCTTCATGAAATTACGCGCGGTCGCAACGATTCGTTCATCGGCGATATCTCCCTCCACTGGGACGCCGACCGGTGCCTCGTCACCGCTCTCTCCGACGCGAAGACTTGGCAGGTATTTGAGTGCAACCTTGAAGACGGGTCTCTCCGTCAAGTCACTCCCGAAATGGGAGACGACGTCAACAACGTCGAGGGATGCTATGTTCCCGACGGATCGACGATCTTCGTTTCTTCCGCGTCGATGATGGGCGTGCCCTGCATCGGGGGCAGCGACGTCGTCGGCAACCTCTATCGCGTCGAAGAGGACGGTAAGACTGTTCGTCAGCTTACCTTCGAACAAGACCAAGACTGGAATCCGACGATTCTTCCCAACGGCCGCATCATGTATCTGCGCTGGGAATACGTCGACATCACGCACTACTATTCGCGCTATGTCTTCACGATGAATCCGGACGGCACCAACCAAGTCGAACATTACGGCAGCGGCGGCTACTGGCCGAACAGCACGTTCTATGCGAAGGCGCTCCCCGGCCAGTCGTCGAAGTTTGTCGGTATCGTCTCGGGTCACCATGGCGTCGCGCGCGAAGGGGAATTGGTCATTTTTGATCCGTCGAAGGGGCGTCGCGAAACCTCCGGCGTCGTTCAACGCATTCCCGGTCGCAATAATCCCCCCGAGAACGTGACGATCGACCAACTTGTCGACGCCGTCTATCCGAAATTCCTCTTCCCCTATCCGCTCGACGACGAACATTTCCTCGTCAGTTGCCGCATGTCGCGCGCCGATTCCCTTTGGTCTCTGTACCTCGTCGACGTCTACGACAACATGACGCTTCTTCGCACCGAGCCCAACTATCACCTGCTCGAACCCTTCGCGCTTGTCGAACGCGACGAGCCGACGGAACTTCCTGATCGTACGGTCGAGGGTGAGAAAACGTCCAACATCTTTATCACGGACGTTTACTTCGGTCAAGGTTTGCCGAAAGTTCCGCGCGGAACCGTCAAGAAATTGCGCGTCTACGCCGTCAGCTACGGCTACCGCGGGATTGGCGGTCACGACGTCTTCGGTCTCGAAAGCTGCTGGGACGGTCGCCGCCTCCTCGGCGACGCGCCGGTTTACGAGGATGGAAGCGCGTCCTTCAAGATTCCCGCGAACACCCCCGTCTTCATCCAGCCTCTCGACGAGAATGGCGCGGCGGTTCAGTTGATGCGCTCGTGGCTTGTCGGTATGCCCGGCGAAAACCAGAGCTGCATCGGTTGCCATGAAACCCAAAACGACGTTTCCCCGACCGTCGACACGATCGCGCGCACGTTGCCCCCCGTGGATTTGCAACCCTTCTACGGCCCTGAACGCCCCTTTACCTTCCTTGCCGAAGTTCAGCCGATACTCGATAAATATTGCGTCGGTTGCCACAACGGCGAGAAGCCCGATCGTCCCAATTTCCAAGACACGACTCCCGGTCCTCATAACTTCTCGAACTCCTACCACGCGCTCGCGCGTTACGTTCGTCGTCCAGGACCGGAAAGCGACGCTCGTCCTTTCCAACCGATGGAATATCACGTCTCCACCTCCGAGCTCGTCAAACTCCTTCGCAAGGGACATTACAACGTTCAGCTTGATAAAGAAGCGTGGGAACGTCTCTTTAGCTGGATTGACGTCAACGCTCCTTATTTCGGCACGTGGTCAGAAGTCGCCAACGCCGGTCAAAGCGATCGCGTCAACGCCGGTCTGAATAACATTTCGGATCGCCATGTCGAACTTAAAACGCTTTACGCCGACAACACCTTGAACTTCGAATCCGATTCGTATGGTTGGGAACACGTGAAGCGTCCGGAATTCGTCAAGCCCGAGAAGAAGACGCTCGACTATTCCGCGCCTTCCGTTTCGAATTGGCCGTTCGACGCCAAGACGGCGCGCTCTATGCAAGTTGAAAGCGCGTCCGTCAACGGCGCCACGCCTGAGAACGGCCTCTTCAAGTTCTCCGTCGAGTCCGAGTCCAAGGCGAGAGTCGCGCTTAACGACGAACTCTCCATCGAGCTTGTCCGTATTCCCGCCGGACAATTCGTCATGGGGGACGAGAACGGTTTTGAAGACGAACTTCCGCGCTGCGTCGCGACGATCGAAAATCCCTTCTGGATGATGACGACGGAAGTCACCAACGCGATGTACAAGCTTTTCGACTCGACTCACGACAGCCGTTTCATCGATCAGCAGTGGAAAGATCACGTTCTTCCGGGCTATCCCGCAAATCTTCCGAATCAGCCTGTGATTCGCGTGAACTGGCAAGAAGCGACGGAATTCTGCGAATGGCTTACCGAGAAGACGGGCATGAAGTTCCGCCTTCCGACGGAAGCCGAATGGGAATGGGCGGCGCGCGCCGGTTCTTCCACGCCGATGTGGTTTGGCGGTCTTGACGCCGACTTTGGCGCGTATGAGAATCTCTCCGATAAGCAGACGGTGAAATTTGTCGTCCAAGGCGTCAATCCTCAGCCGATTGCGAATCCTCCGGCATGGCGGGCGTTTATTCCGCGCGTGGACGAAGTTGACGACGGCAATATGATCGCGACCAACGTCGGAAGCTACGAAGCGAATCCTTGGGGCCTCTACGATATGCTCGGAAACGTCGCCGAATGGACTGCGTCCGATTATAAGGCGTATCCTTACGACCCGGCGGACGGACGCAACGCGAATTCTCTCGAAGCGAAGAAAGTCGCGCGCGGCGGTTCGTGGCGAGATCGTCCCAAGTGGGCGCGCGCCGGAGTTCGTAGCGAGTACGAATCGTGGCAACGCGTCTTCAACGTCGGTTTCCGCGTAGTTTGCGACGGCCCCGTTGAGAAATAAGAGGCGTTGATTCGCTTCTTTAAAGAGCGCTCCTCATCGAACTGCGAAGGGGAGCGCTCTTTCGTATCTTAAGATACAGTCTAGCGTTAAAAACGACTCCCCTTGTCAAGTTTTCGCCGTTTGGTAGAATTGCGGGGCGTGTCGTTTCTTAGGAAGGCTATGGAATGTTTGAGGCGCCGGAGCGCCTGATTACTTGAACGCGTCTTGGGGAAGTTGCTCGTATGTCGTCCATAATTTGTCGCCTGGCTTCGTTGAGAAATATCTATATAATGAATCATTTCATTCGATATTTCACTTTTCTCCCTTCGATTTCGACAAAAATAGCGCCAGCAGCGCTGCGCATGTGCGGCGTTAAAGTCGGCAAGAACGTCTTCATTGGTCAGGGCGTTTTTTTTGACGCCCACCCCGAAGCGATTGAGATTGGAAACGACGTTTTAATCGCGCCCAACGTTCAGATATTAACGCATAAGCGGGATTTGAGCGTCTATAAACGCGGCATGAAGTACTATGAAGTTCCCCATGTCGTCAAGCCCGTGAAGCTTTGCGACAATTGTCTCATCGGACTAGGGGCGCTTCTCATGCCGGGCGTAACGGTGGGGGAGGGCGGATTTGTCGCGGCTGGAGCCGTCGTGTCGAGGGACGTTCCTCCATATACGGTCGTGGCCGGCGTTCCCGCGTCTCCGATTCGCGAATATCTTGAAGACGGGACGAGTCGCCGTTTAGGTTCATGACGGAGCTCATATAGTAGAAATTTTTACCACAAGAAAGGAGCTTACGATGGGCGTCGCGGCGTTTATTAGACGCGTGAATTTTCTGCGTAGTATGGTCAAGCCGTTGCATAAAGCCTACGGCGACTTTCGTTTGCGGCATGAATACGCGTATCGCGCTTCTGAGTTTCGTCGCGTCTTTAGCGCGTTGCAACCTTCTTCAAAACCGCGCGTTTGGCACGTGTGTCTTCCTCATCACGGAAATCTCGGGGATCGCGCTCAGGCGGTCTGCATTCAAAAGTGGTTGCGGGATAATTATCCTGCTCGAGAACTCGTCGAAGTCTACATTATCGGGTTCTTAGGCGCACGAGAGTGGGCGAAGCGTCGAATCGTCGAACTCATGGGAAAAGACGATCTCATCTTCTTTCAAAGCGGATACCACTTTACAGGCGAATCGCGCCCTGAGCCCGTCTACGACTGGTTTACTAAAACCTTCCCAAACAACAAAAGCGTTTTTCTTCCGGTGACGATCAAATTTCGTTCGAATAAGATCAAAGATCGCATTCGCAAGCGTTACGAGGATCGTAACGTGACGCTCATCGCGCGCGATAAAGAATCTTACGCGACGGCGCAGGAGATCTTTCCGCGTCTCAAAACGCTCCTCTATCCCGATATCGTGACGTCTCTGATTGGTCGCGTCGATCTTCCGCGCGCGCAGCGCGAAGGCGTCCTCTTCTGCATGCGCAACGACGAAGAACGCGTCTTTGCCGAGGAGAAGTTGCAAGCGCTCCTCGGTAAATTCCGCGACGTTCGCTATAACGTGATCGATACGAACGTAGGGATGGATTGGCGTCTTCCTCTTGAGATGTACGAGGAGGCGTTTATGGCCCTTATACGGGATTTCTCGACCTATAAATGCGTCGTTACCGACCGATATCACGGCATGATCTTCTCGTTAATCTCGAACACGCCGACGATCGTCGTTAAGACGGCGGATCATAAAGTGTCGTCCGGAGCGGCGCAACTTCGCGAATTTTTTCCCGACTTTCTGACAATTCCCGAGAATGAGGAAGAGTTGGCGGAACAGATCCGTCTGCGTCTTTCGCAAGAGGGATCGACCGTAAAGCTTCCTGATTTGCCATATCAACTCTACTGGTCGAAGCTCAAGTCGCGGATTTGAGTTTTAGATCGGGGAGAGGAAAAATATATGACGGGTAATAAAGCCGGACGCGTGGCGCGACTTCTGCTCGACGTGGGGATCTTCGCCTTTGGAAGTCTGCTGAGCAAGATCGTTCAGTTCTTGCTTCTTCCGCTTTACACGGGTTGGATGTCGCCCGGCGAGTTCGGCGTTGCGGAGATTGTCTTTAATCTTTCGCAGCTCCTTATGCCCCTGGCGACGTTAAGCGTGGCCAATGGCGTTTTCCGTTATGCGATGGATAGAATCGATCGTAAGACGCTTCTTTCGTCGAGTCTTTTCGTCGTATTGATAGGCGAGATTATCGTAACGATCGGCGCATGTTTGACGACGTTGGTCAAGCCGTTCGAATACGCGACCTTCTTCTGTATTCTTCTCCTTGGAGAGGCGTTAAAGTCTGATTTTTCGAGCATTATTCGCGGCTTTGGCTATTCGAAACGTTTTGCGATGGGGGGCCCGATAGACGCGCTCCTCTTGGCGCTCTTCAATATAGTATTTATCGGTTTCTTTCACTATGGCGTCACCGGATATCTGATGGCGCTGGTTCTTGCGAATTACCTGACCTCAGTTTACTATTTTCTCGCGGGCGGCCTATGGCGCTACCTTGGCGTCGACGGAGTCGACTTCGGCATGATTAAGGCGCTCCTGAGATTCAGCGTCCCGATGGTTTTCAATACGGCGATTTTCTGGTTTATCAATATGTCGGGGCGTTTCATCATCTTGTGGAACGGGGGCGAGGATTTGGCGGGATGTTACATTGCGGCAAGCAAGCTTCCGGCGGTGATTAATATGGCGGTCACGATTTTTCAACAGGCGTGGCAGATCTCCTCAACGCGCGAAATCGACAGCGAATCGCGGGATTCATTCTACTCGACAATATTCGTTCACTACTTTTATTTTATACTTGCATGTTCGGCGTTTGCCGTGGCGATATGTCCGTTCCTCGCCGATATTCTTTTGAAGAATGAATTCCGGAAGATGGGATATATTCTTCCGCTTCTTTTGACGATTGGCATGTTGAATGGAATCAGTACTTTTTTTGGAACCTTTTACAACGTCTTTAAACAAAATATGATGATTACCGCGTCGTCCTTCACGGCGTCGATCTTTGCCGTTTTTGGCGGTTATCTCCTGAATATTGCATGGGGGCCCGTCGGCGTCGCGCTAGGAGGGATCGTCGGCTTTTCCGTAATGGCGGCGATGCGCGTCGTGGACACTCGGCGCCGTTTTGTACGCATAACCTGCGACGCGCTTCCGATCGTCGCGCTCTCGATTCTCTACGTCGCGCAGGTGGTCGTCGGGACGATGGAACTCTTTGCGGCGAGCGCTCTAATCGGCGCGGCGCAGCTATTGTTGATCCTCTTCTGGGAGCGTCGAACAATCGCGCGTTTGCCCGTGATGATTAAGAATAAAATGAAAGGCCGTCGCCTTCGCGCGTCGGAATAAGATTTTTATTATAGAGCGCTACCGCAAGGGACGGGCGCGTTTTCACAAGCGTCCGATATCCGCGACGGCAAAGTTAAGGCCTTGGGGGTATACGACTTAAGAATAGGAATCGAAGTGTCGTCTCTTTACGAAGACCTTGTGAATCGCCAGGAATCGTTGGCCTCGTCGGATTAGGGGACGTCGGTATGCCGATCGCCGTCGCGTTTGCGAAAAAAAATAAACGTTATTGGCTTTGACCTCAACGCGGAGAAAATCGCGCTCTACAAATCGGGAACCGACCCGACGCCTTCTTTGCTCCAGCGCAGAAACCGCTCCTCGATATCAAGGGCGTCTTCAATCGCGATGAATTTGAAAACGCCGGTTGCGCGTACTGGCGCCTGTAATTGCCGCGATTAACGAATCGACGCGAGTCGTTTTCACCGCGAGTGAAGACGGCTTTTTTTATAGAAAGAAAAGGAGGATAAAAAGCGCGAATACGAGAGGATAGAGCGCGTCGCGAGGAAGAAGGGGCGCCTTCTCGACGATCTCTTCCGGTTCCAGCGCGCGAATTCGTTCCCGAAGGAAATCCTTGCCTTCTTGGAGAGCGCGTTCCTTCTCCAAATTGCGCAAATCGAGGACGCGTCCCCCCGACGCCGCCGCGTATTTTTCGAGAGGGCTCCGCGTCGCGGCGGTCCTTCTCTTTTCTTTGGCGGCAAGGATTCGATCAGACGCTTCGGGGGCGTAGTAGGCGTAAGGATCCGTTAAGTCGCTCCCCGTCGATTCTGTTGACGAAGCGTCAGTCGCTCCCTCTCGACGCTCTGGATCGCAAAGATAATCGATCGTGGCGAGGAGGAAGCGGCGATAAACGGTCTTATCTTCAAGGGTTTGCAAGCGCCAAAGCTCGTCCGTTCCTTGCCAGGCGACGGCGTTCGTTCCCAGCGAGGAGACGGCGAGAAGGGGGATCGGTTCCACGCCGTTGGTCAGAGGGCGCGCTTGGAGCAGGACTTGCGCGGCGCCGCTTTCTTGGATTGCGGAGAAGCAGTAGTTGAGAATCGCGGGCTCTCTCAAATCAAGGAAGGGATAGAGGCGCATGGCGAAGAGGGTTGGTTCGACGGCGAATTCGTCCAGACATAGCGAGTCGCGCGGATCGGGTTGCGGCGGCGTTATCGGGGGACCTGGGGCGAGTCGCGCGAAAGGGGAGAGCGTCCAGCGAGGGTCGCGCGCGAGGCGGTTGGGGCCGACGAACCATAGCGACGTCTTCGAGCCCTTTTTCTCCACGACGTCGACGATCCTTTCGAGGTTTCCTTGAAGGGCCTCGGGGGAAAGATCGCCGAGGAGGATAAGGTCAAAACGCGAAAGCGCGTTTCGGTCGAGCCTGTCGACCGGGAGGTTGTGCGGATCGACGTTTAAGCTTTCAGGGTCGGCTTTGAGGAGCGTCGTTTTCAGATCGATATTTTCGAGCCGTCGGAGAGTTTCGCGCAGATAACGATATTCAAAACGGGGAAATTCGTCGACGAGTAGGACGCGCGTCTTTTTTTCGTTAGGGGTGAGAGTGAAGCTTTCCGCGTTGTCTTCCGTGCAAAACTCGTCGGACAGGAGAGGAGGCGAGCGACGTATCGATTCAAAGTCCCCTTGCGCGGGGTCGGACTGATCGCGCACGACAAGGAGGTAGTCTCCGCGCGTCTTTTCCTTTTGGGGATTCCAGGAAGCGCGATAATCGACGGTCGATTCCGGGTCGAGAGTAAGGGTTTGCGCGTCAATTAACGTGGAGAGCCGATCGACGACGCGGCTCCATAATTCGACGCGAGCGTCGCGCGAACGGTCGGCGCCTTCGAGGGTAATTCGCGCGTCGAGGGACGCGGCGTCTCCTTTTTCAACGGGGCGCGCGACTTGCAGGTTCTCTAAGCGCCAATTGAAAGACTCCTGAGCGTCGCCTAGGATGACGACGTCGACCTTTGCCGCGCGTTCGCCGTCGTCATCAGCGTATTTGACGTCCGGATTGACGACTCCGTCGGAGAAGAGAAAGACGCGCTCAGGGACGTCGCGAAGCGCGTCTAAGAGCGGAGAGGCGTTTTTTCCTGCGAAAGGATCGCGTTCCGAAAGACGCGTCGCGGCATAGGGGACGCGAGAAGCCTGCGCGAAGAGGGCCGCGTTCTCTTCGAGTTCTTCGGCTAGGTTAAGAGGAACGACGCCTTCTTTTCCGAGTCGCGTCATGCTGGCGGAGTCGTCGAGTAGCGCTGCGATAGCGCGGGGGCGTTCAATTCGCCGCGTCGCCGTCGGTTCAAGGTAGAGAAGGAGCAGGGTCGCGAGCCAAAGGAAGCGAAGCGCAAAGGCAATAAACGCGCGCGTTTTGCCAGGCTTTTCAGCGCGTTGGAGGCGCGACTTGAAGGACGCCGCGAGGATGACGAACGCTAAGAGGAACGCCGCGCAACTCACGACGAGTTCGAGGATCGAGCGTTCGCACCCCATCCCCCATGTCATGCGCAACCGGAGTCGGACTCCGTCCCCGCGACCGACTTATTGTCGTGTTCCATTCCCGCGACGGCGACGCCAACGGCGACCAGAATTGCGCCGACGGCGATCGTCCACGTGAATTTTTCATGGAAGAAGAGGAGTCCCGCCAAGGTGAGCGTAATAGTCTGCGCGTTGGCGACCATCGTTTGTTTAAGAACGAAGAGACGACGGAGACTCTCCGTCTGGAAATAAAAACCGATCATGTTGGCGACGCCGGCGGTGAGAACGAATCCCCAGCACGGAGCGGGGGGAGCGAGCCAAGCGGCGGGGCCGCGCTCAAAGGTTAAGCACGCGCCGCAAATAACGGCGCCGACGCCGGTGATCGCCACCATGTTGAGCGACGTTGGAAGATATTCGTTGGCGCGACCCGAACGCGCTTCGTCTTCCGGCGTCGTTTTGGGGGCTCCGAGCAACTTGCGCGTAACGGAAAGCTGCGTGGCGTATCCAAGGGCCGTGAGAAAAACGCAAAAGAGGCCAAGTCCGATACGGATCGGTTTTCCCGCGATCGTCGCGTCAAGGGAAACGTTACCGCCGCTTAAAAGCCAAACGGCGACAATGAGCAAGACGAGGGCGCATAGGCGCGATTTCGTAACGCGTTCCTTCAGCCATAGGGCGCCGAAGAGGGAGGTGACGATGAGTTGCACCGCCTGAATCAAGGGCGTGGCGAGCGCGAGACCTAGCGCCGCGTAAGCGATCAAGTGATTGCGCGCGCCGACTAACTGACAAGCGACGCCGGCGAAAGTGATGAGAAAGAGAACTTTCCAAGTCGGAAAGCGAAATTTTCCTCGACAGTATTGTACGAGGATGACGGGAGCGACGCAGAATACCGTAGAGAGTTCTTTCACGGCGATCGACCAGTCCGAACTCACGTCGGGATAATTGGTCAAGCCTCTGAGAGAAGAGAGGGAAACGGTGTAGCACAGAGCGGAAATAACCGCGTAGAGGAATCCCTTGTTCTCCTCGAAGCGCGTCTTTTTAACGTCCAAGTCGTCAGTAGACGTTTTCTCTAAAACTTTAGCCGACATAATGATAATCTCCTGCGGC
>CAKVCP010000041.1 GCA_934725735.1 uncultured Thermoguttaceae bacterium | reverse complement strand
GAACGGGAACGGGAACGGAAACCGAAACGGAAAGCGTCAACGCGCGCGCGCGTATAGAAGAAATAAATATATATAAAAATAAACAAATAAATAACCAAGGCTGTGAAGGAAAAAACAACTTCGAAGTTCGTTCAGATAATCCTCGCTCGATAGACGACGCAGTTAAGCGCGTCGACTTTTCCGAGGAGAAGATCGCGGCGTTTCGCGCTAAGCTTGTCGATATCGTTTGGGAGCCCGATTTAAACCGCGAACTCATCGACCGATTAACAGCCGCCGCCGTTCTAGGGATAGGCGGATTGAACGACAAGGGCGCGTTCAAGCTTTGCCGAGAAGCCGCCGCCGCGAAAACACTCTATGAGAAGACCGACGGACGCGTCGGGAAAAAGAGGATTTGGCAGTCTTTGGGATATGCCGTTAAAAGGTTCTATGACGCCGAAGGCTATGAATGGACCTCGACGAAGATCGAGAACGAGCCCGCGCCGAAGCGTCAAGCGATCATTCCAGCATTTGCCGCCGCTCTTTCGACGGCCAAAACGAAAGAGAAGAAGAGCGAGGAGCCGAAAGCGGCGACGATCTCGACTCCGGCGCCTTCCGACTGTAACGCAACCGTCGAAGGATTCACAGCCGCCGAAGCGCTGAACGCGTCCCTTGAGGAATTCGAGCGCGTCGTCGCTCGTCGATGCAAGACGAAGAGCGTGATGGAGACGCGCATTAAAGCGTTTTCCATTCGCGACCAATTGCGCCGTCTCGTCGCCTCGACTTGCGAGATCATCGCCGGGGGAGGGACGGGGGCGCCCGCGACGGCGAGGGGGGCCGCCGCTTAGGTTCTCCCGGAGGCGGTCGGACTTTTGAGGCGCCGAACACGCGATTATACCCCGGCGTCTATCCCACCCCCCCCCGAGATTTATTAAGCATGTCGGACCGAATCAAAGAAGCTCTTGCCGCCGCCGAAAAGACGGCGGAACGTCATTGCAACAAGCACGGAGTCAAGGATCGGGACGAGGTCAGACAAGAAGCTTATTTAATCGCAATGAAAGAGATCCGCGCCGATCCGACCGTCCCGGCGAACCACGTCGCGCAGCGCGTCAAATGCGGGCTTATCGACGCCTTTCGAAAGGAGCGGCTCCGCCGAGGCGTCGCGCTTGACGAATGGCGCATTGAAGGGGGCCGAGATGCGGCGCAAACGCTCGAAGAGGAGAAGGAGAGAAAGCTTTTCTTAGCGGCTCTTAAAAAAGCGCTGAGTTACTTCGGCGCTGATGAGCGCGTTATCATCGAGCGCCGCGTAATTATTGGCGAAAAGTTGCGCGACTTACAAGGCGTTACGGCGGCGCGAGCGAACGCGCTAAGGGACGCGTTTCGCGAAAGGTTTAGATTGGAACTGGAGGAGATTAAGAGAGTGGGCGACGAGTTCGATTTTTTTAACGAGTTCATGGACGACGACGAAGAGGCTCTTTTCTACGGTCTTGAATCCAATAGCGCGGACGAGTGGCTCGCGGCGTACGAAGACGACGCCGCGCCGACGATCACGCCGCGAGCCTTGCGTAAACGCGCAAAGCAAGACCTTCTAAAAATGGGACGCCGCGAATCTTTGCGCGACCTTATTAAAGCGATTCCAGGGGAGGGGGAAACGCTCCACGTAGTTTCAAGCGGGAAGTTCAACTTCTGGACGTACGTGTCGGTCATAAACGAACTAATCAACCAACCTATTGACGTCCTTTACTGCGCTTCGTGGATGGTTGGCGCTCAGTGCGTCAAGGAACTATTCCAACTTATGGACGCGGGGGTCGTCAGAGAATCGCGGTGGGTCGTCGGCGCTTACCTTAAAAGCAGAGACCCCGAGATATACCGCGAACTTCTGAAGCTCGAAGAGAAAAAGCGCGGTTGGGTCAAAGCGATGGAGACGCATATTAAGCTAATCTTGATTGACTCGCCGCCATATTATTTGACCGTTACGGGGTCGGCGAACATGTCGGAGAATAAGAGATTGGAAGGAAGCCAACTAACGAACGACCGCGAGGTATACGAATTTTATAAGATCGTCCTAGACGAAGCGAAGGGGCTCTAATGGCTAAGAAAGCGAAGGTAAAGAACGAGGACGCGGAACGCGCGAAGGAGAGCGGGGAAGAACTGGAGCGCAAGGCGGCGATTAAGAAGGTAATCTTGACCGTCAACGACGACGCGCTCGCCTCGTGGCTTGTTCAAAAGAAATATAACTTGGACCGTCAATGTAGCGACCTGTTAATTAAGGATATCCGCCGTGAGATAACGGAGAGTTCGACGGGGGACAGCCGCGCGAGACTTGGGGAGACGTTAGCCCGATTAAACGAGATATACGCGACGGCGATAAAGTCGATGGACGCGAAGACCGCCCTCGCCGTTCAAAAGGAGCTTACTAAGACCCAAAGCCTTTACAACAAGTTCGAGGATAAGGCGGAGGAAACGGTCGACCGAGAAAAGGACGCGGCGCGGGAAATCCTGGAAAGCGCCCTTGAAGGAACGCCGAAGGGTACATTGACGTTAGACGAACTAGCCAAGGCGCTAGTTTATAAGCTAATCCAACAGGAGATAAAAAGGAACAGTGCCAAGCGTTGGAGAGAAACGCCGACAGCAGGAAAGAGCGCGTAAGCTAAGGGCGCAAGAATCGGAGAACGAAATCTACCCAATTCCTCCGATATTCGACTTGCGCCGACGCGTCGATTGTGAGAGAGACCCGGAAAGATGGCTTAAGACCTATTTACCGGGCGTCTTTTTTTCTGACTTTTCCGACTCGCAAAAGCGCTTTATCCGCGAGTGCTGGGAGGCGATCGCGTCGAACAGCTCGAAGAACATCGAAGCGTATCGAGGCTTCGGGAAGACGTCGATCTTGAGCGGCTTATTGTTGATGTGCCTTTTAACGGGGCGCATCCGACACGCCATCTACTTAGTCGCCGAAGGTGGGCGGATGACAAAGCAGGCGAGCGGCTTTTTCAATACGGCGCTTTATGAAGATTACGATCGTCCTATCGCGGAAGCGCGGGCGATAGTCGCGGACTATCCCGAAGTGTGCTATCCGCTCCAGCGTCGGCGCGGGGTCGCAAATAAGCCGTTGAGGTATCGCGGGGAACCTGTAGACATAGTCGTTAGTCCCGACCGCTTGCAACTCCCTACAATTCCCGGCTCCCCTTCCTCCGGGAGTCTCTTAACCTTCGCGTCGATCCGTTCCCCCGTTCGCGGCGCCTCGCATCAGATACGCGGGGTCGGTTCGTTCCGCGTCGGCGCCGTCCTCTTCGACGACGTCCAGACGGACGCGAACGCGACGAGCGAGAAGGAAATCGAGAGCATCGTCTCGACTATCAAAAGCGCGGTTGGGTTTCTGTCAGGAAAGACGAAGGAAGGGCGGAAAGAGCCCTTAATAATTCTTTCCGCAATTACGCAGAACCGCCCCGGCGACGTCGCCGAGAAGATTAGGAACGATATCCCGGAGCTTAACACCGTCACGATCCCATTTTTAAGGTCGACGCCGACGGACTTCTCCGCGTGGAAGAACTACAAGGAGAAACGCCGCGACGTCTATCTTAAACACGCCGACAAGCCGGAGCGGGCGCGCAAGAAAATAAACGACTACTATATCGCGAATCGCGACGAACTAGAACGCGATTGCGTCGCGGACGACGCGCGCATCTATGAGCCGGATCAGCTGAGCGCGATTCAATACGCGCTTGAAAAGTGGTGCGTTTCGGAACGTTCGTTTTGGTGCGAACTTCAGAACGACGCGACGCGAGCCGCGCAGGAAGACGGCGGAGGATTAGCGCCGGTTACCGTCTTCCGAAAACGCCGCGAGATTGTCGGCAAGCCTGGAGAGCTCTTGAGGCGCCTCCAGGTTCCGAAGTGGGCGGACGTCATGACCGGCTTCGTCGACGTCGGCGAGCATTACCTCAACTATTCGGTCGTCGCCTTCCAGCGCGACGCGAAGCGCTCCCACGTCGTCGACTTTGGCGTTTGGCCCCCTCAGAAGGTGAGCGCGACCTCTAAGCATAACTACACCGTCGACCTTCAAGAATATTACAAGCTTGGCGACAAATTCGAGCGCGTCAAATACGCTATCGTTGATTGTCTGGAGCATATCGCGAAGCAGACCTATATAAACGAAAGGGGCGGGGCGGTCGACGTTCACAGGCCTACGGAATTCATACAAAACGCGCGAGTCGACAACGCTCGCCGCGTCTTCCGCTTTTTGTCCGTGATCGGCGTCGACGCGGGGGACGGCGAGACGGCGCCCGCAGTATGGGACGCGGTCGCGCAGTTCCACCGCGTCGACGAGGGGCTCTTCTTTGGCCGCGCGATCCCGACCTACGGAACGACGGCGCGCGGGCGGCTCATTCGATACTATCCGTTAAAGCTTGGCGAATATCGACGCGGAGGAAAGGGCGCGGCGTCTATTTGCGATTGGATCGAGAACCCTAACAGCCGACGCCCCGAGCTGGACAAATACAAGGGGATCGTACCCGCCGCGCTGTTGTTCGACGCGAACAGCTACAAGACGCGGCGTTTGGAAGCGTGGTTGACGCCTCTCGATCGCGACGGGGCGACGTCGATCTTCGACGATCCCGACGCCGAGCTTGTCGGAATGTACGCCGAGCATCAGGCGGCGGAAGAGGTCGCGCGGGAGCGAACCCTCGACGGTCAGCTTTACAAGGTTTGGCAAATGAAGAAGCCGCGCGTTTCGGACAATGAGTTTTTAGACACGGACACGGGGGCGCGCGCTCTAGCGCATTACGTCGGGGTGGAGCCTGATATCGGAAAGGCTAAACGAAAAAAGATAAAGTGGATTTAAACGCGAAGGGGTAGGTAATGAACGACAAAGACGACTTGACCGCGCCGGATGGGCGCAAAATCATTTCTTTCAGCGCAGGGGGCGAATCCTATTCGGTTGAAAGCACGAGCCAAGCGGCGCAAGGGAAGAAAGAGGAGTTGGAGGCTAAGTTATTAGAACGCCGCGCCGCCTTCAATCCGTTGAAGATGTGGAACGGTCGAGATAGGAGCCCGCGCCGATGAAGAGGGAGAGGAATATATTAAGAAGGATATTCCCCTTCTTTAAAGGCCGCCGAAGAGTAGGGAACGCGGCCCTTGACTCCACCGCCTGGAACATGAAGACGGCGGACTATTACGCCGACGCGATCGACCAATCCGCAAATCAGCTTTTCGACCAATCGACGCGCGAAATAGCCCAAAACCGAGGGATGCACGAATATTTAAACGATCCCCTCTTCTTTGGCGCGTGTCAGAAGATCGCGTCGCTCGTGTGCGGGTCGAACGTGGCCTTAAAGATCGAGGGCCCCATTAAGACGTTTGGAGCGGATGACGTTCCGGACCAGGGAGCGAAGAGCCAATATTTGGAGAAAGCGTTTAAGCGCTTCGCCGACGCTATCGATTTACTTTCCCTGATTCGTCTTCTTCAATCGTCGTTGCTCTACAATGGCGAGGCGTTCATCCGCAAGGTCAAGCACGAGACGACGATCGAGGGGTATAGTTACGCGTTCATACGCCCGCAGCGCGTTCAGAACCCGCCGGGCCTAGGAACGGACGAATTAGTAAACGACGGAATCCTCTACAACTCGACTGGAGACGGCGCCGAGCCGGTCGCGTACTACGTCCAGCGCGAGAAGATCAACCCGTTGACGGAACTAGGGATTGAATACGATCTAGTTCCCTCCGGGGAAATCATCCACGTCTTTAACGCGATCCTCCCGCAACAGCGCCGGGGGATCCCCGAGGTGCAAACCGCGCTAAACATCATCCGGGAAATCAAACTTTTAAGAGGCCTCGAAATCCAGGCGGTGAAGAACGCGGCGAAGACGAGCGTGATCTTGACGACCGACGCGGAGCCGATCATCGACGCCGCCTACTCCGGCGAAGAGATCGCCGTCCCCGCTCCCGGCGCGACGGGCTCCGAGTTACCCGACGGCGTCTTTATCGCCCGCCCTGGATACACGCCGACCTTTGGCGAAAGCAAGCACCCGGCGACGGGGTTTAACGAGTTCAAGAAGACGTTGGCGGCGGACGTCGGCGCCGCGCTAGGCGTCGGGAGCGGAAAAATCAACAACAATCACGCGGACTACAATTTTAGTTCCGCGAAGATGGACGAACAGCATGACGCGGTTATTGTCGCCGTTCGTCAAAAGAAGATTGCCAACTCTTTCCTCAACGTCGTCTTTAACGATTGGCTTACAGAGTTCGCGACGCGCGACGAGGTGGCGGAAGAGTTCCTCGACGTCGCCGGGGCGCCGGAGCAAATCGCGCGGCGGTGGCTCTTCCCTTCCCCTCGTTCCATCGACAGACTAAAGGACGCGCAAGCGGATTCTATCGAACTTGAAAACAACACGATCACGTTAGAGGAGATCGCGGCGCGTCGCGGCCTCGACCTGGAGGAACTCTTAATTGAACGCGCCCGCGAGGCGAAGATCTTAGAGGACGCGGGGCTTAAAACGAAAGAAGAGAAAGAACAAGGAGCTATTCAAACAATGGAGGAGGATGTAAATGGAATTGCCGAAGATTAGCATAGATCCCGCCTATTCCGGGGGGCTCTTGCATCTTGACCCGAAGGCGTGGCCCTACCCGGTCGTTTTTGACGTAGCCGGGGTCGAGGAGCGCCCGCAAGTCATCCCGATTATTCGCGACCACGACCAGGGGAAGAAGTGCGGGCAAACCACCGCTATCTATTACGACGACGGAAAAATCGCGGCGGAAGGGGAGCTTTTGAATTTCGGAATTGACGACGCGGCGAATAAGGTCGCGGAGTTGGCGAAGCGCGGCGCGAAGCTTCAAGCGTCCGTCGCCACGGGGATCATCCCCCCGGAAAACGTCGAATTTATCGAAGAAGGGCGCGACGTCGAGGTAAACGGGCGGACGTTTACCGGGCCGATCGAAGTCGTTAGGAAATGGAAGTTGAAAGAAATAAGTATTGTCACGGTGGGAGCCGACGACGAAGGGACGAAGGTTATCATCGCGGCGGCTCGCCGCGAAAGAGTGATTGCTCCGCGACTCAGAAGAGGGGGAACGATGAAGAAGAAAGACAGCTTTTTAACGAAACTGAAACAAAGGATTGGGATGGCGGCCTCCGCGACGGAGGAAGAGGTTTTAAACAGCGTCGAGGAAGCGGTTAAGGAAGCGGCTAAGAACGAAGAGGCGATTAAGGAACACGAAGCCGCCCTCGCGGCGTTCGCCGCCGACGTCCTCGAAGTTGAGCTCGATCCGGATGAAGAGCTAAGCGAAAAAGAAAAAGAGATCCTCGAAGCGGCTTATAAGCAATATTGCGCGGAAGACGGCGGGGGATGCGCGACCAAAAAGGAAGAGCCGCAAACCGGCGAATGTGAAGACGCGCCCCCCGCCGCCGACCCCAACGCCGAGAAGGACGACGAGGAGGAAGAGACGAAAGGATTGAAGACGGGCGCGGCGGCGTGGAGTCAAACGAAGTACCCCGCCCGTCTTCTAGGACGATTCGACCGATACGCCGGTCGCGGATACGCTAAGGGCGCCCCCAACGCCGCGCGCGTGGCGGAGGCGGCGTTAATGACAGCCAACGGAACGAGCGAAGAGACTCTTAAACGATTAGGCTACAGCGCCGCCGAGATCGACGAAGCGACGCGACGGGAGAATCGGAATCTATCCTTGAAGGGGTTACTCTACAGGACCGGCGCCGCCGCTCCAGGGATGGACGACGCGATTAACATAGGCGAAAAGCTATCGGTCGCCGCGACTCGCGCGCGCTTGCGCGGAGAAGCTGGGTATCGGAGCGCGTCGGCGGCGGGGCAACTTTCCACGATCGACATCCCCGGAGTCCTTGCCAACGTCATGTATAAAAGTCTTCTTAACGGGCTCCAGACGGTGGAAGACCCCACGGACTCCATCGCGCGGGTCGTCAACGCGCGCGACTTCCGCGATCAGAGCTTCGTCAATCTTCTAACGTCGGGAGAGTTTGCCGACGTGAAAGACAACGGCGACCTTGAGAACCTGAAACTCTCCGACGAAAGCTACACGAACCGCGCGAAGATGCGCGGCTTCGAGCTGCGCATCGGCTACGAAGCGATCGCAAACGACGACATGAACGCGCTCCAGGAGATCCCTAAGATCATGGGACGGAAGGCCGCTCTTCGCAAGCAAAGAATCTTCTTTGAAGCGATGGCGGGCGCGACGGGGATCGCGAGCGTGACGGGGAACCCCGCGTTGACTCTGACGGGCCTCGATAAAGCGAGCGCGGCGTTTCGAGCGCTCAAGGACGGAGACGGCGACCCGATCGGCGCGAAGCCGAAGTTTTTGGTCGTTCCTCCGGCGCTCGAACAGACCGCTTATAACTTGACGGCGGCGGCGAACATCATCCAGGGGGCGACCGGCGACAACACCGGGCTTACTATCGTCCCGCAAACGGGGCGATACGCGGCGCGTCTTCAGGTCGTCACGTCCGAATACCTTGGAACTGGCGGCGCGTTTAGCTCCCTGTGGGGCGATAAGAAGTATATGCTCTTAGCCGATCCGGCGGACGTGCCCCTCATGATTTTGAGCTACTACCAGAACCAGAAAGCGCCCGCGCTTAAAACGGTCTACGGTGACGTCGATATTGAAGGGCTTCGTTTTGTTTGTTATTGGGGCTTTGGCGTCTCTGTCGCTGAGACTCGCGGGGCGGTTGTTTCGGTCCCGTCGTAATATGTGGAGATCAATCTTGAACGCAATTTATAGAGGCACAGGTCAACGCGTCACGATCTACCCGCCGAAACGGATCCCCGTCGGTACGGTCGTCGCCTTGTCTGAGAATCTTATCGGTATAACAGAATGGGAAAACCCGGCGAATCAACCGGCGCAAATCACTTTATACGGAGTCTTCGACGTAGAAATCGCGCCGGGGAAATCGTACGCGATCGGCGACATGGTGACGGCGCCCGCGATTACTCTTTCGGGTACGGGCGTCGCCGTGAAGATTGGCCTCGCCGTAGCGCCTGTGACCGCCGAGGACACGACGGCGCGGGTTATTCTTTTGGGGCCGCAGGCTCCGACGTCAAACGCGTAAGGAAGGAGATAAAAAAGAATGGGCGCGATTTATAGAAGCAATGCGTTTATCAACATCAAACCGACGGCAGACTTGCCCGCGGGGGCGATCGTGAAGATCAGCGACAACCTAATCGTCGTGACCAACGCGCCGATCAAGGCGGGAACCTTCGGCTTTGCCATGACGACGGCTACCTTAGACGTTGAGATTACGCCGGGGACTTCCTACAAGATCGGCGAGCTGGTCAAGGCGCCCGCCGTCACCTTAGCGGGAGCCCCGGCGGAGGTAACGGTCGGAATCGCCTTGGAAGAGACGACGACGTTGGACGGAGTTATTAGGGTCTTGTTCGACGGTATCAGAATACCCGTTAATTCCGCGAGTTAGTCGATTTTTTTGATTGTCCCAATATCGTCCATTATTGGGACATATTAGAAAAGAGGCGAAAAGGTTGTTTTAGCTCCATTTTAACCTTTTTGCCTCTTTTCGTTTGTTCTTCGTTTTCTTTGTGAAACATGCCAAAACAAGAGAAAGCCGGAGGAATGAAGAAAACCGCCGTTTTTCTGATTTGTTTGTTTATCCTGTTTTCTTTGACAAATAGCCAAAAACGAGAAGAAAGAAGAGAAAGGGGGATTTAATAAGATGTTTGGATTTTTGAAGAAAAGAAAGAAAACCGTCGTTTTGGCGCTTTTGTTTTGTTTCGTTCCAATACGCGCGTTTTCGGAGGAATTCCGCCGCGCTGTCACGTTCGAAGACGCTCACGCGGCAAGCTGTCGGGTTAACGCGTCGGGGGCGAGGGGGACGGGAACCTTCATCGGGTCGGTAGGGGAGAGCGCTTATATATTGACCAACTACCACGTCGTCACGACGTCGAGCAAAGTCTCCGTCGACTTCTGGACGAACAGCGAACGCGAGACGCTCGACGGTAAGGTTGTGTGGCGATACTACGACGCCGACTTACCGGCGGATTTTGCGATTATTGAGTTAAGCGCGAAAACTTTAAAAAATTTGATAAACCCGCCTTTTGTCGCATTAGGCGGAAAAGACGCGAAACCGTCGATAAACGGGTTTATCGTGAGTTCCGGCGCTCCAGACGGTCGATTTACTCAGGCGTGGAAGGGGAAGGTGCTCGATTACTTCAACGGCTCGACCGTTCTTTTTTCTCCGCCGCCTGTGCCGGGACAGTCGGGAAGCGGCATCTTAGAGTATAAAGGGGACGAATTATTTTTGACCGGCGTCTTAACGTGGCTCATCGGCGAGAAGGGACGCGACGAAAGCAAAGGCGGAGCGATCCCCGTTAGCAATATCTATATCGCGGCGAAGCGGGGGAAGTTGGCGCCGACCGCTCTTGATAAGTTGGCGAGCCCGATCCCTCCAGGCGCGACGGAGTGTAAAGAGACGCCGAGGAAAACCTTCTTCTTTAAATCGACAGGATGCAACGCGTGTAAGAACGCCGCGCCCGACGTCGCCAAACTCAAAGAGGACGGGGAGAACGTGGTCGAGGTCGAGACGTCGACGAGCAGCGGGCTAGAGTTCGCGAAGTCCGAAGGGGTGAAACTCATTCCGTGCGCGATCGTTTACGAAGGCGGCGAGAAGACGACGATCGAGGCGGACGCGATCGTCTACAACGGACTTTATAAAACCTTCCGCGAGCGGTTCCCCGCGAAGGCGAGGGAGTACGGCGCGGCGTCGTCCGCCGAAGCGGAAGATTTTCGAGCGCGTCCCCCCGTGAGAGACGAGGCGACCATTAAGGGACTTTTAGAAGACAGTGAAAGCCGTTGGGGAGCGCGTCCGCGTAGCGACCCGCCGGAGACGTCCCCGTCCGATCCGTCGGAAGGGACGACCGACGCGGAGACGGCGAACCGCTTAGGCGACAGGATAGCGGAACGACTCGCGGAGGCGATGGGCTCGAAGATTGAGAGCGAGGCGCAAAAATTAGGGGGCGTTTTAGAAAAGAAGTTCGACGGGTACGCCTCGAAAATTGAAGAGGACGTTAAGGGCGCGATCAGCGGTAAGGCGAACGAGATAAACGAAGGAATTAGGGACGCGATCCTTCGCATGATCGAAGAGAAGATTAAAGCCGTTTGGCGATTCGTCCGCAATCTCTTCTTCGGCGCGGCGGCGGTGTTAATCGCGTCCTCTCTATGGAAGAAAAAGAAAGGGTCGACAGATGAACCAAAACGAACCGATGACGCCAAGCTATAGTTGGCTCAAGAAGGTCAACGACAACGTCTTCAAAACCGAAGGCGGCGAGAATATGCGCCGCGTTAAGAACCTATTCCATGAGATTAGGCCGGCGTTCGTAGTTACGCCTTGGTATAAAGAAGGGAGTCTTTTTTATGCTATGATGAAACTATACGAGGGAGACGAAAAGCTTTCAGACGAGAAGTATAAGGTTTACGCGCCTCAGCTAGGGAACGCATCAAGCCCGAACACTAAACAGCCTGAAAGCTTTTCGTCTAGAACATTATATGCAATATGGCGCGGGAGATGGGAAGCCCTAGAAGTACGTCCTATAGTATATTCTTACATAGCAGGCGACGGGATATCTATTGGAATATACGATTCTAATCTTAGAGGCATTCCTATTGTAAATATGGGAGTGACTAACGTTCAAATAGCTGGAGAATCGACACAAGAAAACAAGACTCTTTATTTTTCCCCTAAATTTTTTAAATGGATTCCGTCGTCTCTCGACATTGCACACAAAAAAGAGATTGCTATTAAAACAAAAACCGAATATGTACCTGATAGTCCGCCAACTATAACATATACGAAAACAGTGTATAACGTGATGATGTTTAACGAGGCCACTATGCAAGCGACACCGAATAAAATAAGCGTAATAACAGGTATCAAAATAACGGACGGCACGACTAAAAAGATACTCACAATTGACGTAAGCAGTAGCTAGTAAAAGTATGTACAACACCCTATCTAAGCTAACAGACTTCCGCGGAATGAAAGCGACGCTTTGGCGAGAGGGCGGCGAGAAGATCGAGATCGTCGTTAAGCCGGAAACGGCGCAAGCGGAAGAGATCACGCCGGAGCATCCGGCGGCGATCGAGGTCAGGACGTGGAGCGCGGGCGCGGCGCAATTTCTCGAAAAGTACCCGCGTCAAGGCGACCTTCTCGTCCTCCGCGACGACGAAGGCGTCGAACGAAAATATAAATTGATTCGCGACGCCGTCTCGTCGCGAATGTGGAATTGGAAATATATAAAACCCGGCGTTAGATTACTTTTCTATACGAAGATAACCAGCGAATGAAAGGAGCCTCGCAATGACGAAACAATACCCCGAAGTCACCATTAGCATTATCCCGAACTCTACCGTTTACGTCTTCTCGATTCAGGCGCGGAACCCGGATGGCGCGGCAAGCGCCGAGTTGACAATTGGCCAAATCGAAGCGGCGAGGAACGCCGCAGCCGCGACCCTGGAGACGACCGGCGCGATCATCGACTCCACCGCCTCTATCGTCAACGTCCCAGCGAGCGGAACAAGTTCTATCTTGACTTTAACGCCAACCGTCGAAACGCCCGAAGCCGCCCCCGCGTCGTCTGACTCCGACGGATCGGCGGCTAACGAGGAGACGCCCGCCGCCGATCAGAACGACCAGCATAAAGAAGAGGGCGCGGAATGAGCATAAGATATTTTACCAACAACGCCGCGACGGGGACGGGGTCGTTATATCAAGCTATTTTAGACGCGGAAGAATGGGATTTGATAACCCCCGACCCGGAGGTCTTCCCACCGGGAAGCGTTGTCGAGATTACTCTAGCGAATTTTCTACCCATTAAAGTTCCTGTAAGAATCGACGCGGGCGCTACGAGGATCGTAATAAATAGAGCGTCTTATCTTCTAGTAGACACTCGCCCGGGAACAGGATACGCAGTCGGATTTAACGCGCGTGGAGTGACCTTTAACGGTCGTGTCGTGTTACAAGGCGCGGGGGGCGATGATAAAATAGCGTGCGTATTCTCTCGATGTACCTTCACGTGCGCCGGGAAAACCTATATATCGCTACAACTCAACGGATATAGCGAGGTTATAGCGGAAGACTCCGCATTTATCGGATCCCTTAATAGAGGCATATACACGACGGGAGACGGTAACGCGCTAATACTAAACCGGTGCACAATCGCGGCGAATAAAAACAAGATAGCGGCGACGGGAACCTTTACGGACTGTGTAATCGATCCCGATCTTGCCGCGTCGCCATTTCGCAACGTCCCCACGTCGTTAGACGAGTACAGCCAAGAGAACCCTATCCCCTATAACGAATGGGATTTTACGCCGACCCTAGAATCCGGGTACGCCGAGGGGGCGACGACGGCGGCGAAGGGGTACGATCTGGACGGAGTCGAGCGCGGGCGCGTCTTAGAAGACGGCTCGACCGTCTACGCGTTAGGCGCGTACGAATATATAGACGCGGCGTTTTGGGCGGGCGCCGACTCAGAAGGAAACCCCGTCGACGAACCGCGATTTAACAGCGCGGAGGGGTGGAGCTATTACAGGAACGCGACCAAGGGGAATCTCGACGCGCCCCCCGACAAGCGTATTGTCGTCAATAAGCGCGTCGCCTTCTCTGACGCGCCGAGTATTACGTCGCTAAGAATAGCCAACGCGTCGGTATCTCTCAACGGCGCGGGCGGAGCTATTCAACAAACCTACCTTGACGAGGGCGGAGAGTTGATAAACAGCGCGGCGGATATCTATTGCCTAGAATGTGCCGAAGGCGCCGCGTACTCCGGCGACTGGATGAAGGTTGACGCCGCGCGGATCAAGACTAACGGCTCGATAACGATAGACCAATCTACCCAATTCAACCGCCTAACTATAGACGAGGCCGCGACGGTCGAACTAGCCGACGGCGTTCTTGTCGGCGCCGAAAACATGAGCGTCAACGGCGGAACGATTCGCGCGAACGCTCGCGCCTACCTAGGCGTCCCGAAAGACGAGCCCGTCGACGCGGCGACATTCGAGAATATCGTTATAGTCGAGCGCTCCGCGCGTCTAACCGACTTTAAGGCCTATTCGGACGTAACGGGGAGGGTAATCTTCACCGTTGCGGCGTTAAATACTGACGCGCCCGTCTTGATAGAGGAGTTGACGCCGCGCGGATGGGCGACGATCACAACCGAGGGAACGAGCGAAACGACGGCGCAAGCGTCCTATCCTGGCCTTGTCGTTTACCGCGCTTGCGACGGGATAAAATTCATGGAAGACGTCGCGGTCGTTCCGTTGCCGGTATGGATAACGACGGCATGGGCGGAGAATCGCGGCGGGGGAGAAGCCGCCGGAGGGAAGGCGTGGAAGGTCGGCGCGTGGGCGGTCGACCCTCAGACAACGAATTAAAGGAGGGGGAAAATGGCAACGATAAGCATAACGCAGAAACAGACGCCGACCTTTAGAGCGATGATTAAAGACGACGCGGGGCGCCTCTTCGACGTCAATACAGACTTGGCGACGACGGACGAGTTGACCGCCGAAGGGATCGCCGCCGCTCCGATCGCCGTGACAATATACCGTTCTACCGAATCGCTGACGCCCTACGAGTCGGATATTGAGAACGCGGAGATCGTCGCGGGGTTTGATTCGCTCGCGATTGATTCGAGCGCGTTTCTAGAGTCGGAGACGGTTCAGGCCGACGGGCTTAATTACAATTTCCAATGGACTCCGGAAAGTCGAGCCGTCTTTCCATTTGACAAAGTCGGCTACTACTTCGCGGATTTTATCGTCTACCCGAAGACGGGCGCGGCGATCGTCTTTAGAGTGGGGGTTATCGTCAAATGAACTATTGCGAGTATTTCGCGGATGAACTCAAGAAGATTTTCCCATCCTTTGAAGTCTACTCGAACATTGACCCGACGCGCGAATTTGTCGGCAATCCTACCATAGAGTTTAGCGAAGTTTCTAGTGAGACGATTCGCTTTATTACAGGGAGCAAACGAAAAGAAATATCTCTCAGCATGGCGGCGCGGGCTGCGGATCAGACGAAGGCGTTTAAAATCGGTCAGCGCGTCCGCTCGATCGTGGAGGCGCTGATTGAGGACTTAGTTGGACGATCTCTCGACGGATGGATTGAGAGCGACGAGGGAGTCGTCCCCGACGCTCGCGGCGTCACGTTGGGAGAATCCTTTTATTGGTACATGGATTTTAAGATTTTAGAGAAGAAGGAGTAAACGCATGGCGGTACAACAGGCTAATAAGTTAATGATCGGACTTTTCCCGCAGTCGAAAAGCGGGCAATCTTTTACAAAACTTTCCGACGCGAGCTATAAAAAGCTTTTGTGGTCTAACCAATCCGTTATTCCGCAAAGTTACGACTTCACCAACGTCAACAGGGCGGGGACGACGGTAGAAACGGTCGAACGCGCTTTCATTACCGACTTGGCGAAGGTCACGAAGTACGCGAGCGGGAAGGTGACGCCGGGCAATATCACATTTGCAAGCGTTCTTACCGCCGACACTGAGAGCATCATCGCGAAGCTTCGCGCGATCGACGCCGAAGACCCTTTTCTTTGCCTCTTGATGGTCGGCGTGTACAAAAACGGCGACGTTGGCGCGAGCGTCACGTATGACGTCTTTTACAGCACGGCTGGGATTTTGACGGAAGACGGTAGCGCGACGGCGGAAGCGGGCGCAAATTTTACAGGAAATTTGGCTTTTCAGCCGTCGGGTATTCCCGTCGAAACTATCGAAAAAAACGGAGCGTCTTTGACATGGGCGCCGGAGGGCGTGACCTGGAGCGCGACGTCGGCTTGACGTCCTCTGAACTATCTTTTATAACCGTTAATAGCGAGGTTTAACCATGTATATAAAAAAGCAGTCACAAGAGAGAAGGGAAATCGATATTAAAGAATGGAACGACGAGGTAAAGGCGTATATTCGCCCGTTGAACGGATTCGAGCAACTCGCCTTTAACGATTACTTCATTACGTTCTTTTCTGACCAAAAGAGCTACGAAGAGCGTTACAAGGCGGGGTTCAACGCGGCGAAGATGGCGTTAGTCGGCGAAGACGGGGCGCCCCTTTTGACCGCCGAGGACGAGGAACTTGTTAAGGAGGCGTCGATTATTCCCTTCTTCCGGATGTTCAACGCGACCTTCTCCGGCAAGCCCGAGGGTGGCGTCGAATTTGAAACGACTAAAAAAAACTGATTGACGACCCCAATTTTGCTTTCCTGTTCCGTTTGGCGTTTGTCCTCAAGAAATCGTTGACGGAAATACTTAGCCTACCGGAATGGGAAATTGTTCTTTGGAAATCTGTGTTTGACCTATACGGCCCCCTCGATTGGCAACGGAACGATCTG
>CAKVCP010000040.1 GCA_934725735.1 uncultured Thermoguttaceae bacterium | reverse complement strand
CACTACGGGCAATGACGTCGCCGTTAAATACCTGGATGCGCTCTTTGTCGCCTTCAAGAATCTTGCAATGCACGTTGACGCGATCGCCGATTTCAAATTGGGAAACGTTCTCTTTTTTGGCGCGAGCTTCCACCAGACGAATAAGTTCTTGACTCACGGATATATTCCTTATTTTTTTAAATGTTCTATTGTAAGGAGGCGTTAAAAACTTCCGACGTCACAAATCGGACTAAAAAGAAGGTCGAAAGATTCGTTTAACTCTCGCGACGAAGGTTTTCGCCGTTTCTTTCCACCGACCCGTCTCCTTCTCCGTCAGACGCTTGACCTCGCCATACGATCAAGGCGCGACGTCAACGCGTTAATAATCTGACGGTTCGTCGTCTAACAAATCAGGACGACGCAAAAACGTTTTATCTAGGCGATTCGCTTCCCGCCATTTTTCGATCAGACCATGATCGCCGCTGAGTAAAATCTCAGGAACCGCTAAACCTCGATACTCGCGAGGTCGCGTATACTGGTCCTCTTCCAAAAGGCGATTGCCTGAAGAAAAAGAATCAACCACCGCTGAATTCTCATCCCCCAGCACGCCAGGGATCAAACGCATTACAGAATCGATGATGACCGCAGCCGCAACTTCTCCGCCATTCAAGACATAGTCCCCGATTGATATCTCGTCAGGTTGAAGAATATCTACGACTCGCTGATCAAAACCTTCGTATCGACCGCAAAGAAGAAGCAAACGTTCTTCCTGAGCAAGCTCCTCAACGACGCGTTGAGTTAGCGGACGACCTTGAGGGGTCATCATAAGAACCCTTCCCGGTCGAGACGCGAAACTTTGAACAGCCTCAACGCATGGCACGACCCTGTCGACTTTTAACACCATGCCCGGCCCGCCGCCAAAGGGACGGTCGTCCATCGTGTTGTGTTTGTCGTTAGCCCAATCGCGCATGTTGTAAAGATTCACTTCAAGCAACCCACGTTCCATGGCGTCCTTCAAAAGGCTTTCAGCAAGATACCCTTCAAAAATGCCTGGAAAGAGCGTGAGAACGTCAAAGCGCATCTGTTTTACTTTCGCGTCTGGGTTCGACGCCTAATTTAAAAGGTTAAAAATTTGTAGCGACAACCAAGTTTATCACTCGGCGACAGGAGCGGCCTCGGCGGCGGGAACCGCGGGACGACGACGAAGAGCGGCAAGACGTTCGAGAGCGGCTTTCTGTTCTTCGAGCTTCTTACCATTGGCGCCATACTTCTTAATCAAGACGGCAACCTTGTCGCTCGGCTGAGCGCCAACGCCAAGCCAATACTGGATGCGTTCGCCATTGAGGATCGCGCGCGCGTCCGTTTCAGGAACGAGCGGATCATAGGTGCCAAGTTCTTCAAGGACGCGACCGTCGCGGGGACGACGAGCGTCAACGGCAACAACGCGGAAAAACGGTCGATGCTTACGACCAAATTTCTTCATACGAATTCTTACAGACACGATATTACTCCTAATAACAATGATGTTTTCCGACTAGCGTCGGACCAAATTCGAACGGCGTCAAACTCCAAAAGGGGGACGCGTTTTCGAGAAGACTCTCGATCACGCCGAGTCTATCGACGTCGTTCTATTTATGGGCGTTTCCCAATGTTCTCTTTTAAGTATATTTGATCGGTTTATTGACGCGTCTACGCAAGAGACGCCAACGGGATCACTTCTTGCGTTTCTTATCCCGACGCGCTTTTTCCAAGCGCTTACGCTGGGCTTCGCGTTCCTTTGGAGTCAACCGTTTGCCGGTCGAACCCTTCTTCGCGGGACCAAACATGCCGAAGGGATTCGCCGACGCTTGATTTGTCAATTGGTTGAGCGCGCGCATTCGATCTCCCATTCCAAGAGACGAGAAGCTCTTGACCATTCCCGCCATGCGCTGGTGCATCTGAAGCAACTCGTTGACGCGAGAAACCTCGACGCCCGCGCCTGCGGCAATTCTCTTCTTACGTCGCGAATCAATAATCTCCGGATGACGTCGTTCTTCAGGCGTCATGGAATCGATAAGTCCGCCGATGCGACGCAATTCGCGATCAGGATCGACGTTCATCTCGCCGAGGATTCCGCTCAATCGCCCCATACCAGGGATGAAACTCATGATTTTACTCATGGATCCAAGGCGAGACGCTTGAGACATCTGCTTGCGGAAATCGTCGAGCGTAAAAACGCCCTTCTCGAGTTGCTGTTGCTGTCGTTCAAGTTCTTTCTCGTCAAACTTGGCCTGGACAGACTCGATGAGAGTTAAAACGTCGCCCATGCCGAGCATACGGCTCGCCATTCGGTCGGGATGAAACTCCTCCAAAGCCTCAAGACCTTCGCCGACGCCGATGAACTTAATCGGAACGCCGGTAATCGCCTTAACGGAAAGAGCCACGCCGCCGCGCGCGTCGCCGTCGAGTTTCGTCAAAACGACGCCGTCGAGTTCAAGCGCGTCGTTAAACGCCTTGGCGCTATTCACGGCGTCTTGACCTACCATCGAGTCAACGACAAAGTACACTTGGTCGGGACTGACCTTGCGCTCAATCTCAACGAGCTGTTTCATCAGGTCGTCGTCGACATGAAGACGACCGGCGGTGTCGAGAATGACGACGCTAACGTCTAAATCCTTCGCTTGTTTCAGCGCGCGTTTGCAGACGTCGACCGGATCCTTACATTCGCGATCGACAAAGACCGGAACGTCGAGCTGTTTTCCGAGGATTTCCAGCTGATCGATAGCCGCTGGTCTTTGAAGGTCGGCGGCGACAAACATCGGTTTGCGTCCCGCGTCGAGCAATTTCTTACCCAGCTTACCGCACGTCGTGGTCTTACCGGAGCCTTGCAGACCGCAAAGCATGATCGTCGTGAAGGGAGTCCCTTCGGGAATCGTCGAATCGACGGGCCCCATCAAATTAATCAACTCTTCGTTGACGATCTGTAAAATCTGTTGGGTAGGATTGAGGGCCTTCGAAACTTCCGTTCCAAGAAACTTCTGCTCCACGGTCTCGACAAATTGCCGAGCGACCTCGACGCTCGCGTCCGCTTCGAGAAGCGCCTGCCGCACCATCTCGAGCCCTTCACGAACATTCGATTCCGTAAGACGTCCTCGTCCCGAAATAGAACGAAACGCGTCGCTAAGCTTAGAGGTAAGCGATTCAAACATGGACCTAACTCGTCTCTACCACTCGGTTAATACTACCAACCCGTCGTCTCGATGAATTCCAGAAAAGGAACGTTCTCGAAACGCAAAAACAGTACCAAAATTTTACTGATTATATAATAAAGATTGTTAGACGCAAGGCGTTGGGCAAGTTTTTTCGGACAGAATCAACGCGAACCTGTTTCACTTTTCGGAAGCGAGCGATTCCATCGCGTAGAATAGAATATTCGTCGCCAGACTGAACGCGCTCTTCGTCGTCAATCCTTCGCAATTCGACGCGGCGGCGTCTTCCAATGCGCAGCTCACGTCGTACGGAGAATAGAGAATAACCCACCGACCGTCGCGCATAATCCCCTTTAATAGAGGCGCCCGCGCTACTACCTGCGCGTCGGGAGTCTTGGCGTCCGATCTCGTACGATACTGAAGTTTTTCGATTTTAAACCCGCCATACTTGCCCGTGAAAAGGGGATCGTCCGCCGGCACGTCCGTCAACTCCTCGTCGGGAAACGTCTCGCGAATCTCTGAAAAGAAGGACGTCTCAAACTTCTGCGACGCGCAAATCGCATTAACAAACAGAAATCCCCCCCGTTCGATAAAAAGACGCAGTCGCTCCCGTTCGTCGTCAGTGAACGAAAACTCGTTGCGCCCGTGCATAAAGAGCGTCGGATAATCAAAAACATCGTCGTTTTTTAACGACGTATGAGGTACGTAAAGCTGCGTCGGCGCGCCTAGTTTCGCGCGAATTTGTCTCATCAGATTAGGTATGGCGCGAGGAGCGCAAGACGCCCCCGCTCCGCAATCCAAAATCCCCGCAAAAAGACTATTGCGCTCTTCTTTATGCTTCTCCAACTCATTCGCGACGTCCGCCGGTATCTCGTCTTTAAATTTGACTTGACGATTCGTCGCGTACGCGCAAATATTCAACCCTAGCGTGAAAGCCGCCTCTTGTTCCTGCAACGCGCGAGTCGACGGCAAATTCTGACCCGAACTCGTCCGCTG
Organism: uncultured Thermoguttaceae bacterium; assembly: GCA_934725735.1. Taxonomy (GTDB): domain Bacteria; phylum Planctomycetota; class Planctomycetia; order Pirellulales; family Thermoguttaceae; genus RUG369. Next base: position 12,873 of record CAKVCP010000040.1, on the reverse strand, counting down.
ACGCTTAACCGCCGCCTCCCACAAGCACGACAACGAAGGTCTGTCCCCAAAGACGCTAGGCGGCGCCCCGTCGGCCCCCCGTTCGGGCTTATACGCTGGAACAAGAATGACGCTAGTGCGGCATCCAAAATCGACCCCGTACACCGGACGAAGAAATTCCGCCGGAACAAGGGATTCGGCAAACCAAATCGGATGCTTTGAATCAAGGAGCGTAAATTCCGCGTTCTCTCCCTGCAACACTTCCTCGATCAACGATCGGAATCCTGTTTCAAAGGACAAGTCCCCGTCGAGAGCCTCCGCCAAGATAAAGCCCCCTTGCTCCAAATAGGCGCGTAAATTCGCTACAAAAGCCTGTTTTGCCTTCGGCTCCTTAGGAGTTGGATCCAACGTTCCGTTGACGAGCAGAATTGGGGACTGCAAAAGATCGTCCGGCGTGGCTTTCGCCGCGTCAATCGTCTGCCACACCATCTTTTGCTTCCACGCCTCCTCGACGCGTTCCGTTAGATGAGCCAAATCATTCGGATGCTCGTTCCAATAATTCTCTTCCCCATATCGCAGCTTAGAAGCCAAAGTCGGCCATCGCCCCTTGGACAAAAATAAAAGCGCAAAGGAAGTCGAAACGCTGCTGTTATTGTCGAAATCTTTCTGCGCGCTCCAGAAGTTCGACAAGACGCCTTTGCGTCGTAAAAGGGCTTCGGCGCCTTCGCGGTACCAGTCGCTCTGTCCTACAAAACGGTTGGCGGTCAATCGCCCCACGCGTTCAAGCCCATAGAGGTAGTAATAAAAATACGATTCGCTTCCCGCCGCGCGACCAGGATTCGTTCGCGCGCTAAAATGTTTTCCCAACCAATTCAAACCGCGCGAGATACGCGTCGCAATTTCGTCGTCGACGTCTTGGCAGCAGAACGCGCGCTCTCCTTCAATCCGAGCGCGCGCCGCCTCGCGCACCCCCGAACAGATCGCCAACGCGGAAATTCCCGCGCACGTCATGCTTCCCGTGCCGTAACCGCTAGGAAAGCCTTCGGCGTTAAGCGCCGAGGAACGATACCCCCATGACCCGTCGTCATTTTGCATTCTCAACCAATAATCTTCCGCGCTGAGCCATACTGATTCGTCGACGGTCACCCCCGCGAGTTCCGCTTCAAAAAGCGCCAGAAGCGCAAATTGCGAATTCGAATTATCCGCCCGCTCCGCCGATTGATTTGAGCCAATATAAGACCAGCCACCGCGATGTTCGTTACTCGTTTTCATCTGGCGTTCTACGAGCCACGCTACGTTAGCCTCTATTTCCGACCGGTATTCGTCAGGATCGGCGAGACAAAAGACCATCGTTTGAAGGGAAATTGGATACGTCAGATTCTGCTTCATCGGCGAGAAACCGCGAAGATATTCTAGCGCCTTTGCAACCGTCGGATCCTCTTTGTCTAAACCTGCGGTTAATAAGGCCAACGCGCAAAGAGCGGTCGTACCGGGTTCATAACCGGGGTATTCCTTCCAGGAGCCGCGCGTCGATTGTTGTTTGCGAAGAAACTCGACCCCTCCTTCGATAGAATCGCGCACGGCCTCGGGAGTAAGCTCGGTTCCGGCTTCGCGGTCTTCGTCGGGGTCGCTTTGAGCGTATAGCTTTCCTGTTGCGCAAGGAGCGGCGATGAAGACGAGCGAAAGAAACAAGAGTAAAAATAGCGTTGTTCGAGAGATAAAATTCATTCTTTTCATGCGCAATTGCGTTGAATCGTCAGATTCGGCGCTCGTCGATAACGTTGCCAACCATCTAGTCATTTTTTCCCCGGTTCGTCATTCAATCGCTCTATTAGGCGTCCTATGAGATTCCTTTTATCATATCGCGGTACGATAAAAAGGCGAGCGAGAAAAGAGAAAAGTCTATTAGCCAAGGGGAAAGCCAAGCGGAGCTTAAAATGAGGTTCAAGATTCCTCGGGGGCGTTCTCCTCGCTTGAAATCGCGACGAAGTCGGACGTCTCTTCGGAACTAGGAGCGCGTAAATCCCAGAGAGATTTCTTCCAAACCTCGCTTCGAAACACGGGCACGTCTTTAGGGGCTTCGACGCCCAATTGGACTTTATCGCCTCGAATATCGACGACGACAATACGTATGTTGCCGTTGACAACGATACTCTCATTCTTCCTTCGTGAGAGGATCAACATGAGATTTCCTCCTGAAAAATCCATGTAGAATCGGTACAAAAATATTAGGAACCTCCCTGTTTATTACACACGCTATCTACGGGGGGCGTCAAGAGGGCGAGACCGCTATATTTTAAAAATTTAATAATTTTGTAAAAATATCTTTTAGAAGCGGGCGGATAAGGCGAGTCGACGCGGAGTAAGGATTTAAAAAAAGATCGCCGTTGCGTCAGGCTTTTCGGCGCCGCATATTGCGTTATCATAAAAGAAGGGATCGCACAACAATCCGCATAATAGGAAGGCCGCTGAAATGAACGCTTCTCCGGAGAATGAAAATAAAGAACCAAGCCTAAGTTCCAACCACGCATACTGTCCGCTGGTCGACACGCACGCGCACGTCAACCTTGACGAATTTCAAGACGATCTCAGCAATCTGATAACGCGCTCGCGACAAGGAGTCTTTCCTCCAGTCCGGGGCAAACAAGTTGCGAATGGAACGATCAACCCTTTTATGTCGGGACTGATTTGCCCTGCGGTCGATTTGCAAACGTCGAAACGCGCGGTAGAGTTGGCGCGTCGTTACTCGTTCATTTTCGCAGCCATTGGCGTTCATCCCAATCATACGCCTCAACTACAAGAGGGCGAATGGGATGAAATCGTAAGGCTCGTCGACGAAGAACCCCGATCCGTCAACCAGTCAAAACCGATCGTCGTAGCGCTGGGAGAAACAGGCCTTGACCGTTACTGGGACGACGCGCCTTTCGAGCTCCAACTCCAATATTTCTTAAAAACTCTCGAGCTCGGCAAAGAGAAAAAGCTCCCCGTAATAATCCATTCTCGCGAAGCGAACGAAGATCTCGATTCGATTCTTCAAGATTATTACGGAAATTGCGCGCGCGATTGGCCCGTTGGAGTCGTCCACTCCTTTAGCGGAACGCTGGAACAAGCTCAACGCATGATAGACCTCGGATTTTACCTGGGATTCGGCGGATTTGTCACTTATACGAACAAGAAATTCGCCGATCTTGGGGAGGTCGCTAAGGCAATCCCCCTTGATCGAATCCTCCTCGAAACAGATTCTCCATTCCTAACGCCTCATCCTCTCAGGGGAAAGATCGACCGGAACGAACCGCTGCTAACGGCTTTTGTCGCCCGGAGAATCGCCGAACTACGTGACCTCTCCACCGTCGAAATCGCGCGCGCAACGCGTCAAAACGCCATAAATCTCTTCCGCCTTCCTCCTCTCTCGGACTATCCGGAAAAGGAGTGATCTCAGGCGTTCTCCTCCCCGTTATTCCCCTAGTCAAAGACGCGTCGCGATTTTGTGGAACAAGGTCGCGATTACGTCTTGATTTACTAGAAATAAATTTCTATCGTTCTTGTATTTCAAAGAAAATATACAGGGAAACGTCGGGCGCCTACGCGCTCTTTACATTTAGGGTCAGAGGAAAACAATGAAAATCTCTTCTTTGCTCACACGCCATAACGCGTCGGCTCTATCGGCCTGGCTTACTCTAGCGCTTTTAATCTTTCCCGTAGCGACGCAAGGACAACAAGCCCCAACCTCGCTTGGGAATCGTATGAGCGTGAAGGGCAACAACTCCGCGCCTCAGTTGCGTCAAGGAACTAAAACGCCCACCGTAAAGAAAGCGGCCCCCGGCTCCCCTCAACAAGAATCCTGCCTCTTGGCGTCCTCGCATCGGAGCGGTTCCGCCGACGTCGTCGAAGTTTCTCTTGAGGCGTCTGGAGAAGTCGTGCAGACAACCTCCACCGGTAAGGAAGAGCGTTCGTTAATGGAAGTTGTGGCGGGGTTCAAATACGAAGAGCGGTACGACTCCTATTCGACGAACGGGGCGATCCGATCGATCCGACGTTACGAGCAAGCCGGCATGAAACGTAAGCTTGGCGCCAACGTCGTTCGACCTCTTCTTGACAGTTCCAGGAAATTCATTATTTCGGAATTCGACGGCAAATCAACGCGCGTCTTTTCAGCGGGCGGCCCGATGAAAGACGAGCAATACGCCCTTATCAACGAATTGCCGTTCAATACGACGTTGTTGGATCGTCTTCTCCCCAACCGCGAAGTGAAGTTAGGCGAAGATTGGCAACTTCCCAAAGAAGTCGTCGTCGCGCTCCTTGGAGTCGATGCGATTGAGAACAACACGATTCATTTGACGTTAACGTCGATCGCCGATAATTTCGCCGAAGTAGAGTTATACCAAATCGGCTCGAAAAACGCGAAGAACGAAGAAGCGCCGAGCACGCTCGTCTGCGCGTCGGAAGGCGCCAGCATCGGACTCGACCTCGAAGGCAAGTTCCAGTTTGATATTAAAACGCGACGCATCACGTGGTTTGGACTGCGCATCGACGAACGACGAACAGAAAGCGTCGCGACGCCTGGCCTGGAATGGTCGGCGACGTTAAAGATCAATATTGCGCCGCTAGAAAAACCCGAAAAACTCGTCGACGACGTTGTCGCGTCCCTCAAAACCGAGCCGACTCCCGAACTACTCTCCCTCTACTACAACGCTCAAAAGGGGCCTTGGCGATTCCAACACTCTCGCAAGTGGAAGCTGATCGAAGACGGAGACAAAATCACCTCGTTGTGCTATCTACAGGGCGGAGAGGCGATCGCTCAGTGCAACCTTCTTTACAACGGAAAGATTGATCTCTCGACGAAACCTTCTCTGGACGGGTACAAAAACGAAATTAAAAAGAGTCTTGGCGACCGTTTTGTCGAGTTTAAACAAGAAGCCGCTTACGACGGGCCCGGCGACGTTTCCATCTACTACGTTGTCGCCGACGGATATTACGAAGAACTTCCTTTTAGATGGATCTACTACCTCGTTACGGATCCCGACGGCAATCAGGCGACCATCATGTTCGAATTACGCGCGGAAATGCTCGACTCTTACGACGATTCAGGTAACGAGATCGTCGAAACGTTCCGCATTATCCCGCGTTCGAGCGCAGGCCTAAGGGAATCCCTTCAGAGAGCAGAAGACTCCAAAGACGCAGCCAACGCTAAGCGCTGACAATCAACCTTAACGTAAGATAACGATGACTACTGAAAGAAAGACGAAAAGCGCCCAGACCGGTTGTCGGAAAAGCGCGACTTCTTGCGCCAAAGAAAAAACGAAAAGAGTTTCTATGGCGTCGCGAAAAAAGCTTGCCTCTTTAACGCTCGAAGCTTTAAAAGAGGCGTATCCTTCCCCCGCCTGCGCGTTGCATTACGACACGCCTTTTCAGTTGCTCGTCGCCGTTGTCTTATCGGCGCAGTGCACCGACGTGCGCGTTAATCTCACGACGCCGACTCTCTTCGCAAAATTTCCCACGCCAAAGGAATTCGCGCAAGCGCCTCTCGAGGAAATCGAAGAACTCGTTAAGTCTTGCGGATTCTATCGCACCAAGGCCGAAAATCTTTCAAAGACCGCCAAAATACTCGTCGAAAAATACGACGGCGAAGTTCCAAATACGATGGAAGAGTTGGTAAAGCTTCCTGGCGTCGGGAGAAAAACCGCGAACTGTATCCTTGGAAACGCGTTCCGTATTGCGTCGGGATTCGTCGTCGACACGCATGTGTTGAGACTCAGTCGAAAAATCGGCTTCACTGACGAAACGACGCCCGAACAAGTCGAGAAGGAGCTGATTCTTCTTTTCCCCAAGGACGAGTGGATCGACATGAGTCACCGCCTCATCTACTTGGGGAGAGAACATTGCGTCGCGCGTCGCCCGCGCTGCGAATCTTGTCCCATTTCCTCCTTCTGTTTGAAACGACAATGATCGTTCATCAGATAATAGAACAAAAATGAAAGTTTTACTCACCGTTCTGGGTTTAATCTGCTCCAACACCTTTATGACCTTCGCATGGTACGGCCTTCTCGGTCCGATGAAAAATAAGGCGTGGATACTGGCCGTCCTTGCGAGTTGGGGAATCGCGTTTTTTGAGTACATGCTCATGGTTCCCGCAAATCGCCTTGGCTCGACGGTTCTGTCGCTGCCTCAGCTCAAAATAATGCAAGAGGCGATCTCTCTTTCAATCTTTGTTCCTTTCGCGATTTTTGTCGCCAAGGAACATTTAGGATGGAATTATCTCTGGGCTGGACTATGCATCACAGGGGCGGTATATTTTATTTTTAAAGGTTAGCGAGACGTATTGGCGTTAAGTAGAGGCGACGACGCCGCGCGTCGCTAATGAAGAAAGGATTGAAATGACGATGGAAACAGAATACTCGGCGCGAGCGTTACGCGCAAAAGCGTTCTTTGAACAGGGGTACAATTGCTGCCAGGCCGTATTGTTGGCTTTTGACGACATGACGGGGCTCGATCATGAAACGGCGACGAAATTGGCGTCGGGGTTCGGAGGGGGAATTGGACGTCTGCGCGAGGTATGCGGAACCTTTACGGGCGCATGCATGGCGCTTGATCTAATTTCGGGGAGCGCGGATCCCAACGAGAAGGAATCGAAGACGCAATTGTACGCCAAAATACAAGAAATGGCGCGTCAATTCGCCCAAGACAACGGTTCTTATATCTGCCGCGACTTACTTAATCTTACTGAGAAAAAATCAGCTCCCACTCCGGCGGATCGAACTCCGGAATACTATAAGAAGCGTCCTTGTTCCGAAATGTGCGCCTACTCGGCTCAACTTCTAGAAAACCTGCTCTTAGAACAGAAATAAAACTCTTTTAAACGACAAAAGGCGCCCTCAGACAGAGAGCGCCTTTTTTTTCGATTCAAGGTTTCGCTTAGACTTCGTTCATTCAGCCTTGTCAGATTCCTTAAGTTCCGCGCATTTTTTCGCCAAGTAGTCGAACGCTTCGTCCATCTGGGGAGACTCGATAGACTCAATATCCCCGGAGTCGCACGCGGCGGCGACCTGAGGATCGATTGGAAGACGAAAAACGCGTTCGATTCCGTGTTCTTTAGCGATCGCGTCGAGATTGCTCTTACCAAAAACAGAGAGTTCCTCGCCGCAATGCGGGCACTTGTAGTACGACATATTTTCAACGAGTGCGAGAACGGGAACGTTCATCATCTCCGCCATGCGGATCGCTTTGACGACGATCATCGACACCAAGTCTTGCGGCGTCGCGACAACGACGATCCCCTTAATAGGAATCGACTGGAAGACGGTAAGCGGAACGTCGCCGGTCCCTGGAGGCATGTCGACGAACATGAAATCAACGTCGCTCCAAATGACGTCTTTCCAGAATTGTTTCACGGCGCCTGCGATAACGGGGCCGCGCCAAATGACAGGCTGAGAAGGATCGTCCATTAGCAGGTTGATCGACGCGGCGGAAATTCCGGTCTTCGTCTTCACGGGAACAATGCCGAACTCGCTTCCCTGCATGCGATCGTTCAACCCGAAGGCCTTGGGGATGGACGGACCGGTAATATCGGCGTCAAGAGCAGCGACCTCGAAGCCTCGACGGCGCGCCGCGCATGACAGAAGAGCGGAAACGAGAGATTTTCCAACGCCTCCTTTTCCGCTCACAACTCCGATGACGTTGTCAATGCGACTCATCTCATGAGGTTTTTCAAGCAAGGATTCAGGAGCCTGACGCGAAGAGCAATTCTCTCCGCAGGAACTACAATTATGCGAACACTCACCCATATGTATCCTTCCGTTCGATAAGTATTTATCAAAAATAAACGCTTCGATACACGACAAAAGTTTAACGAGTCGCAGCGAAACGCTGAATTTCTTCAATAAGTCGACGCGCAACCGTCAGTTTCTCGCCGTTGATTTTAGCTAACGACGTCCCGAGAGGATCGAGGATTTCGACGTTCGACGACGCTCCGTTAATCGACGTAGGGTCGTTGACCACAATCAAGTCGCACTTCTTCTGATGCAACTTCTGGAGAGCGCGGACATGGTGATCGGAAGTTTCAAGCGCAAAAGCGACCAACCATTGCCCTCCGCGGGGATCGTTCTTTTCCCTCTTCATCGCCCCCAAAGCCGCCATGACGTCGGGAGTTTCCTGTAGGCGCAGGAGCAACTCGCCGCGCGCTTCAGGAACGCGCGTAAAATCGGCTTTGGACATTTTATTCTTAAAGATATGCAACGGCTTGTAATCGCAGGGGGCCGCCGCCCCGATCGCTCCTTCGCACTCTTCATACGCCTGCATCGCCGCAATATGCATTTCGTCGGTCGATACCACATGCACGACCTCCGCCTCGCGAGGATATTTCACGTCAACCGGGCCGGACACGACCACTACCTCGTACCCCGCTTCCACGCATGCTTGCGCCAACGCCGCTCCCATTCGTCCGCTAGACGCATTCGTCAAATAACGAATGGGGTCAAGATACTGTCTTGTTGGACCTGAGGTTATCAAAATCTTGGACATTTTTACATACTAAGGAAATGGATAGGATAATGTTGACGCGCAGTCGCTCGGTTAAATCCATCGTCTCAATATACTTTCTTCCCCTGCCCCGTCAAGGTGACTCAACGATTGTAAAACGGTTCCAAACCTCTTATAATAAGTTGACTCGACGTCTATGACGCCATGAATTCGTTCCTCAATCGAGCTACCCTGCCCACAATCGCAATTTGGAGTTCGAATATGAAAGGTCGATTATCCCGACGTTCGCATTTCAATGTCGTTACGCTGCTTCTCGCCTCTTTTGCGGCGACATGCCTCTTCGCAAAACTCAACGCTCAAGAAAGCCTCTCCCCGCCGGGTTACGCAAAGAATTCTCGCGAGATGAAAGTCGAGGCTTCGAGTAAACGCTCCATTCCGCTCAAAAAAGACGCGCCCCAAGCCTCAAAGAACAAATCCGGCGCTGCGGAAAGAACGTCTAAGTCCGTCGACGTCCTCATCGACATGAGACACGCTCATGATTTTTCCGATTATCCCCTAACTCTCGACGACGTCTTTTATCACCGGTTATACTCATTCCATAGAGCCTTTGAATCTCTAAAATCATTGGGATTGAACGTCGAAAAATCGGACTCGGAACGACCGTTGACCTCTGAAATTCTCTCTAACGTCAAAGTTCTCTTCCTAAATCTTCCCTCTGCGGACAAAGAACCTTTTTTGAGCGAAGAAATCGTCGCAATTCGCGATTTTCTGCATGAAGGCGGATCCGCGTTCTTTATCACAGATCATACGAACTGCTATTTTCATCAGACTTGTTTAACGCCGTTGTTCCATGAACTTGATATTCTTCCCCAAAAATATGGAGTCTGCGATAAAGATCAAATCTTAGGTCAAGGAGAAGGATGGATTTTTATCGACAACTTCGATAAGGATCACCCCGTCGTTCAAGGACTTCGGGAAATCGCCTTTCAGACCGGAGGGGGCGTCGATCCGCGATACGCAGTCGCATGGTCGGGGCCGAACTCTTGGCAAGACGCGCCAGGAATACCCATTTATGGCGAGGCGGACGTCGCTTATTTTGGAAACTTCACCCCCGATCCTGATGAAAAACAAGGAAAATCCGGCGTCGTTCTCGCCAAAGATATTGGAAAGGGGAAAATCGTAATTGTCGGCGATCAGAATCTCTTTTCCCCCTTCTTTTTTCAGTATCTCGACGTCTACCGTCTATGGTTAAACGCTTTTGCTTGGCTACTCAACACCCCCGAGATCGCCGACTTTAAAGCGTATTGTCATACGGAATCTCCCTCTTCTATCATCGTCTGCTGGGAAGACCTGGCCAAAGGATTTGATCGTTTCGGCAATCCCGACTCTAAAGGCTATTACCATATCTACACGCAATTATGCCGTCGGTACAACGCCTTTTGCATCGCGCATGACGATCAAGACTTAACAAGCCAACTTCTTCTCCTTCTCCATGGGGAAAGGTACACGGAAGAAGGATTCGCTTACGCGCTCCGTCAGTTAAAAGAGGGACGCGCAATTCTTGTCCTCGATCCCCCCGTCGACGTCTGGAAAAACGCGCAAAACGAACTTCCGACTCTGCTTCAGAAGTTAAAAGACGAAGGCGTGGAACTTATTGAGGATAACGAACAGCCTCTCAGCTATAAAAAGGAACGCTACGAATTCTCCAATGGAGCAAAAATAACCCTGCTGCGCGGCTCTAACTCGTTCAACAACATTGACGTCCCCAAACCCGAAAAAGCTCCGCTTATGCTCGAAGGGATGAATATCAGAGCGCTCGTGCAAGAAATAGAAGAGCTTCTAACGCAAAATTAGGATATAGTAGCTTGGGGAAGGATGTAAAAACTTTGGGAATTGATCGTTTCAACGTTCCTGCATAATAACGGGATAACCGTCGTTTTCCATCGACGTCGTCCCTTCTGCTCCCACGTCAAATTCTACCGCTTCGTATCGTGGAAAAAGAATTTGCTCCGAAATAAGAGGGATGACGTCGAGCTCTGAATCGACGGCGGAGAAAGTCACATTTCCGTCTATTTTACGAACCTTGCTTTCGATTACTGTTGTAAAGATTTCTTCAACGACGTACTTGAGCGCCGGAAACACAACGCACACGGCAAGAGCGATCCCAGCGACCATCGGGACGGCGACGTCGATTACCTTGTGCTGCGTTTTCACTTCGCTTGAACCGCGCGTCCCTTTAAGCGAATCCGATCTGGACACGTCGAACAAAAAAAACTTTTGGAACGCGCGAATCGCCAATCGTCCGACAAGCACGGGCGGCGCGCTCATGGCGTAGAAGACGCGGGAAAGAATCGTGGGGGCGCTGGAAGACGTCGCGTCTTCTTCCGACTCGCTCACGGGCTCCCAGTAGTATTCGCTTAGTTCGAACGCGTTGGGGAGTCGTCCCAAGAGTTCGGCAAGGCGCTGATCCTCCGCCGAAAGAGCGGGCGAGTCTTCTTCGTCAGCCGAACCGTCGACGGCAAGATACGTGTTGGAAACAAGAAGGAGAATTCGTTCGTTCTGACCATAGACCGCAGAGATTTCCTCTAGAACCTCGTCTCGCGTCAACACGCGAGAAGCGTTCGTCGCGTCAGGTACCGCAGTCGGGAGAATCCCGGCGTTCTCATTTTCGCCAAGTTCGGCGAAGGGATACGGGGCAACGGTTCTGGACGCGCCGCAATAATATTCGTACGGACGAAGGGATAGACCGGAAGTTCCGACGGGCGAGGCGTTTTCAACGAAATTGCAGAGAGAGAGGGACAAAAGAATTTCTTTCGCGCCGGTCGACACGTCTAAACAAAGCGCCTCAAGCCTTCCTTTCGTTAGAGAAAGAAGGTTGGACTTCGTCTCTTGCACCTGGAAAGAAGGAGCGTCGAACGATAAATCGCATACCTCTCTCACGTCGACTAACTCGGGAAAGTGAGACAATTCCTGATAAAAATCCGCATCCCACTCGTCCTGCTCCGTCGCGGAACAACACGCGACGGCGTCTTTGATATTGGGAGAGGTAGACGATAGAACAGATACAAGCTGAGGGAAGGAATCAAGGAACTGATAGACGACGCCAGGCGTTGCGATAAGGGATCGCAGTCCGACCGTTTCCAAAGATTTCGAGGTCGCGCTCGAGTCCCCATCCTTCTCGCGAGAGACCGCGCGTTTGAGAATCAACCCCTCGTCGACTCGACTTCGAGGCGCTCGGACAAACTTAGGAATAAAACGTAACGTTCTTTTCGCCAGACTTTTCGCTCCCCGCGCGTCGTCCGAATTCGAAGAGTCAAACCCGACCGAACGATTCTCCTCCAAATCTTCACTGGGGAGATTCTCATGCTGATCGCGAGTATCAAGATCAGAAGCCCGACGCGTTTCGAGACTGTCACGTCCTTCACTATTTAAGAGCTCGTCGGAGCGATCACCCTTTTTTTCACGGTCGAAATTCTTCACGCCTAACCCTTCCGCGTCGTCTTCCATGCACTTTCCGTAAACCAAGCGTCGTCGCGCCCGTTTGCACGATAAAGGTTCGGCACAGTCGAACCGTTCACGCCGCAACGAGGCGACTCAAACGGAACACTTCCTCAACAAGCCGAGTCCAACCCTCAGGAAAGCAAAGAAGTTCTCATCAACTCCAACGCGCGGCAAACGCGGCGCGAAACAGTCGCGGCGGCAAGATTTAAGGTCTTCGCAACGCTCTGGCACGTCATCCCCTGGTAATAAACCATTTCGATAACGTCGCGGTAACGGGCAGGCAAAGAACGCGCCACGTGTCGGACGGCCTTCGCGTAATCCAGATCTTCGATCATACGAGCGGGATCGCCGAAATCGCTTTCAAGCTCATTCGCGAGCGCGGGGGCGTCTTCAGACGCTCCGCGAGGAGCGTCGAGGGAAACGCCGCCGCTATGGCGACTCGTCGAGCGCAACAAATCGACCGCCTGAGACGTCGCAATCCTGTAAATCCAAGGACGAAAAGGACGCGTAGCGTCATATTGAAGTCGTCGCGTCCACACTCGATAAAAAGTCGCTTGCAACACGTCCTCAAGCTGATCGGCGTCGAGAGACAGACGCTTGCGCAGGTGGAGCGCAAGACACGGTCGAAAACGACGAACAATCTCATCGAAGCATCTGGAGTTTTCCTCTCTCTGGCACGCGACCATGAGTTCGCTATCCGACAATTCTTCAGGATTCTCAAAACGGAGGACTGTATCAAATAGGGCGTTCATTTTAACCTGCTAGGAGGCTGGACGGCTTTGTGAATCGATCGTCAAAGATCGAAGACCGACAAAAACCGAACCATCCAAGTATACAAAGGATACGACGTTGAGGGGAAGGGCAATTTAGAGATTTCTCTCTAATCTTTGGTCTTCCATTTAACTAAGGTCTTTCTCA
>CAKVCP010000039.1 GCA_934725735.1 uncultured Thermoguttaceae bacterium | reverse complement strand
ACGTGAAGAACGATTTGACGTGATAAGAGCCAAAATAGACGCACGCCGCTAGGACGAAAAGAAGTTCCCACATCAAACGAACGCGCGCGCGCTCCTTGTTGCGGCGTTTCTGCTCCGCGTCCTCAGACGCGTTCGAAGGAAGCGCGTTTTTCTCCTTTTTCGACTTTTGATTTTCTTTCTCGCGAATCTCTCGACGCTTGGCCGTCCGTTCCGCAAAACGCGACGGAACGCCCCTTAGCAAAAGCGCTGCCAACGTAAAAACGATCGCCGTCGCCGACAGCGTGTAGTACAGCCGTCCGACAAAAGCCCCCGTATCGTAGCGCGCTTCTTCCCAAAATCCCTGAAGATAAATATTGTAAAATTTCATCTTAACGTCGTAACACGCGAAGTAATAGAGAAGCGGTACGACGATAGAAGCGACCGTTAAAATCACAACTTCCCGCCAGCCAGTTCGGCGCGATTCTTTGTCCTTTCTCTTCGCGAGGAGTCGCCCCAGCGCCCATGCGGCGCAAAAAAGTCCGCCCCACGCCGCCCACGCCGAACAAAGGGGATAGGCGATCAACAAGAAAACGACGCAAAGGATCGGATGTCGTCCTTCGCCCCCTTCGAACCGTACGTAGAGAGACAATATCAGCAGCGAAATACAATAGCCCGCATACGCCGCGAAAGCCGTCGCAATATTGTAGGGGATGAAAATATAAATCCCATTCCACGTCGTCGACACGGTAAAGAGCGACACGGGAATAAAGGAAAGGAGCCAACCGCATCCGCGAAGACCTAAAACGCGTCCCAGAAGGAGTTGCCCAAACGTTCCTAAAAGCGCAAAAATTCCGCCCCCAAAAAGGGGATAGTAAAAAAACTGCATCAAAAAAGAGGAGAGGTAGCACAATCCCCCGTCGGGAGTCTCAAGCCAACGCGTCAGGTATTCGCGAGTATAAAGAAAAATGGAATTTTCCTGCGCGACATAGAGGAAAGCAGAATATCGCACACCCCAAAAATACCACAAAAAAAGGAAGAAGACGCAAGACGCCGCCTGCTCGTGAGTAAAACGACCAAGAAAGCGCAGAGGAGACGACTCCTGCGGGATCGACGCTAAATCCGACATAGCAGAACTCCAAAGAACCGCTTGACGAACGCTGCAACAGAGTTCGTCCTTGTATTTTCTGATAAAAGCGTTAAATTTTATAGAGCCGACGGAAGTCCGGCAAAGCCCCTAAAATCACGGCTTCAGTAGCCGGGTAATACCATTATTTTAACGGAGGGGCCGGTAAAAGGCAAGCGGACGCCCGCCACCTCTTTAACGATGGATAAAGACAAACTCATGAACTCCTTAGCTAGTATTCAACCGCGAAGAATTCCAGAATATCTTTCCCCATATGGAGCGCGTTTAACGGACGACGGCGTCCTGTTTTCCTTCGTGAGTCGAAACGCGACGGGAGCGCGGCTGTTGTTATACGACGCTCCGGAGGATGAAGAACCGTCCTTGGTTATTCCGTTGGACGATAGAACGGATCGTCTTGGCGACGTTTGGAGAATCTTTGTCCCTGGCGCGGGCCCCGGAACCCTTTACCATTTTCAGGTCGACGGGCCATTTGATCCGATGAACGGTCATCGTTTCGACGGCAGGGCGAGACTTGTCGACCCTTACGCTGACGCTTTGACGGGCGATTTCCTTCCTCAAAAGAACGGCGTTTGTCTCCCTCCAAAGTGCGTCGTCGTCGACCATTCCTTCGATTGGGAAAACGAGCCGCGCATCACGCGTTCTCTTGCAGACGAAGTGATTTATGAGCTCCACGTTCGCGGTTTTACGAACTCCCCTACAAGCGCTGTCTCCAAGCCCGGAACATATCTGGGACTTATTGAAAAGATTCCTTATTTGAAATCTCTCGGCGTCACGGCGGTCGAGCTCATGCCGGTGCATGAATTTCCACGAAACGATCCGGATGGAACGACCCCGAAACGCAAGAATTATTGGGGATACGATCCGATCGCCTTTTTTGCGCCTCATCGCGGATATGCGTGGAGCGACGAACCGGGCGCTCAAGTTCGCGAATTCAAAGAAATGGTCAGAGAACTTCATAAGGCGGGAATTGAAGTTTTTCTCGACGTCGTCTTTAATCATACGGCGGAAGGGAACGAACGCGGCGAAACCTTCTCGCTTAAGGGGCTGGAGAACAAGAATTATTACCTGCTTTTGAATCAAGGGCGTTACGCCAATTATACGGGCTGCGGCAACACGGTCAACGGCAATCATCCGTGGATGCGCGATCTGATCTTCAGTTGTTTGCGCTCCTGGGCGGGAAATTATCATATCGACGGTTTCCGCTTCGATCTGGCGTCAATTCTCAGCCGCAATCGCGACGGCAAGCTCGTTTCTAATCCGCCAGTGTTAGAGATGATCGCGGAAGATCCCCTTCTCTCTCACGTCAAAATTATCGCCGAAGCGTGGGACGCCGCGGGCGCCTATCAAGTCGGTTCCTTTGGGAACGCGCGTTGGGCGGAATGGAACGGTCGGTTCCGCGACGACGTAAGGCGTTTTTGGCGCGGCGACGACTGGACGCTCGGCGCGTTCGCCACAAGGCTTGCGGGATCTAGCGATTTATATCAAGCGCAAGGACGCACACCGTCGTGCAGCGTCAATTTCATAACCGCGCACGACGGCTTCACCCTCAACGACCTGGTCTCGTACAATCACAAGCATAACTACGCCAACGGCGAAGAAAACCGAGACGGCGAAAACAACAATATCAGCTACAACTTTGGGTTCGAAGGAGAAACCTCGGACGAAAAGGTCAAGAGTCTGCGCGCGCGGCAAATCCGCAATATATTCTGCTCGCTATTGCTAAGTCAAGGCGTGCCAATGATTGTCGCAGGAGACGAGGTGCGAAGAACGCAAAAGGGGAACAACAACGCCTATTGTCAAGATTCTCCCATTTCGTGGTTCGATTGGCTGCGCGCGGAAAAGAACGACGATTTGCGACGCTTTGTCGCCTCTCTCATTCGCTTGCGTCGAGAAGAAGCGTCTTTAAGAAGGCGCAACTTTTTCTCCGGACGTCCTCAAGCGCCGGGAGACATACCCGACATTTCCTGGTTTGGCGCGACGGGAGGCGCCGTCGATTGGAATTCGAACGAGCAATCTTCTCTCGTTGGACTTATCAGCGTCTTGGATCCCCGAAAGGATCCGTTCTTCGCCGAAGAAATTGCAAAAGCAGGGTCTCTTATCACCGATATTTCTCCCTTCAACCCCGCGCTTGAAGCCTCGCCGGAGGCGAAATTCGACATTCTATTCATGGTCAATCCCAAGCCATATGAACAAACGTTTTTCTTCCCCGCCGTCTCCAAGCTTCCAATCTTCCTCTGGCGAAGCTTCGTAGACACTGCCGCAGAGGCTCCTTACGACGTCTACCCCAGTTATGACGGCCCGATTCCCGACGTTGAACAGCCTCTTGAACTTCCCGGTCGTTCCACTCGGATTTTCCTGTCGCGTCGCAACGCTCAAAATATGGATCAAAAGCAATGAATCTACGCGGAACTTCCTTTTTAACCTTCGTCGTCGCCCTATTCCTTCTCGCTGGAGCTCCGCCCGCGCGCGCGCAAAAGGAAGCCCGAGAATGGGACGCCGTATTTGAACGTCAAGAAGGATGGCTCGGCGCCGACGGAATCTACTCCGTCGATTTAGGAAAAGACGCTCGAAAGAGTCTTCCCTCGCCTTCAAACGAAGGGGACGTTCTCTTCATTTTTAGCGACACGATGGCGGGAACGACAAAGAATGACGGCACGGAGTATGATCGCGTCGTTATGACAAACCACTCCTTCGGCATGACGAAAGATTACGTCCCCTGTGGAGAGAATTTCAGTTTCATATGGCGTAAACCTGGAGGTAAAGAAGAATCGTCTCAAAACGTTGTCGACGGGCATTATTGGCTCCAGGACGGCATGCGCTACGGGGATCAACTTTGGCTCACGGCGATTCTTGTGGGAGACGCATGGAAACCCAAGGGGATTCACGCTCTTGTCTTCCCGATCGACGCCGATACGAAACGTCCGGATTTCTCTCGTCCGACGCTACAAGAGCAGGCGCCTTTGTATTACGACGCGCAGGACAAGACGCTGGTCCTGGGTCCAGCGCTGTGCGATGATTCAGGGGACGACTTCATTTACGTTTTCGGTTATGTCGACCATCCGAAAGAAGGGAGTCGAAAAGATCTCGTCGTGGCACGGGCTCCGCGTAACGATTTTCAGAACTATACGCGCTGGAGTTTTTATTCCGGCGAAGAATGGCGAGGAGAACTCTCCGCCCTCTTGAGCGAAGACGCAATCCTTCTCAAGAATATTTCCGCCGAATTCTCAATTTCACGCATACCCGCCGGAAAAACCGAAGGGAAATGGTTAATCGTGTATACGCCCGGAACGATTTCTAATAAAATCGCGTTCAGGATCGCCGACACGCCCCTTGGGCCATTCTCGGAAGAACGCGTCTTTTATCGTTCGTCGATACCGGACAAGACGCCGGGGCTTCGTTGTTATAACGCGAAGGCGCACCCTATCTTTGCAAGCGAAAAAGGAATCCTCGTTTCCTATAACGTGAATCGTCTCGGCTCTCTTCCGCGGAACCCCTCCGAGTATCGTCCGCGTTTCGTCTGGCTCCCATGGGAGACGATCGATCAAGAAGCGTCGTCGAGGAAACCTTGATCTTGCGATTGCTACCTCTATAGATTAATCTTCCTCCATTGCGCGCTGAATCCGCAGCGTAACGGTCAGCGAAGATGGAGTCGACGAGATGAAGGAAAACCAAAGGGAAAACGACGTTCAAAATCCAATGTTGAAGATCGCGTCGTGCCTACTCGTTCTGCAACTTTTGACGACGCTTGCGGGGTGCGCCTCGCGTTACGCCCAAAAACTCGAAGAAAGGCGCGTTGACTTCTACGAAACAGTCGACCTCGATAAAGCGCGGGAAAATCTTGAACGTTGTCAAAAGCGCGCGTCGGCGAAGGAAAAGACTCCGTTGACGCTCGAGAGCGCTAGTCTCGATCTTGCGCAAGGCAAGGTCAAAGACGCCCAAACGAAGTTGCGCGACGTACGCGACGAACTCGATTCGCTCGACGCTATGCGCGCCAAAGCGACGGGCGAAAAGCTCCTCTCTCTCTGGATGGATGAAAACGCGTCTTCTTTTGACGGCGAAGACTATGAAATAGTCATGATCCGCGTCTATTTAGCGCTTACAGAGCTCCTCGTCAACGGACATGACGCGCGCGCATACGCTTTTCAGATTGAAGAAAAGCAGGATGCGATCGTCCGCGGCGGCCTCATGGACGATCCCAATAACGAAGGTAAAAAAATCAATCCCAAAGTCCAATATCCTCGGTTGCCAATCGGCCCCTATCTTGAAGGAATTCTCGCGGAGGAAACGTATCTCGAACAAGGAGAGGCCGCGCGATGTTACCGAAAAGTCGTCGAGTGGAGTCCGAGTTTCGCTCAAGGGAAAAAAGACGTCGAACGCGCGGAGAAAGGTGTCCACTCGCAGCCTGGCAACGGTCGCTTATACCTTTTCGCTCTCGTCGGCAAAGGGCCGCGCAAAGAACAAACCTACGCGGAAGCGACTCAATTCGCGCTACTCGTCGCCGATCAGATATTCTCCGCGACAAGCAAATACTCCGTTCCCCCAACGATAGTCCCCGTGCCGATACCGGAAATCGTCGTCGACTCGCCCAACATCGCGAGCGTCGCGCTCGAAGCGAACGGCGAAAAAATCGGATTGTCGGAAACAATCGTCGACGTCAACGAAATGGCCGCCAAGGAGTTCGAAGCGGTCAAAGATCTCATTCTCGCGCGCGCCATCGTCAGACGCATAACGAAAAAAGGAACCGTTTACGTAGCCAAAGAAGCGGCGCAGGTCAATCCCTGGGTAAGTCTTGCCGCCGACTTGGGCGGCGTCGTGTGGGAAGCGACGGAAACGGCGGACACGCGTTGCTGGGGACTGCTACCCGCGAAAATTCAAGTTTTAAGCGCGGAACTTCCAGCGGGCGAAACGCAGATTGTCGTCTACCCCACCGATCGCCAGGGGAATAAAATAGGCGAAGCGTGTCGTCGCACTGTCCATATTCCGAAAAATCGCAACGCCTACGTCATGGTCAACTATCCCGATCGATACCCTGTCGGAACGATCCTCGCTTCCGGCGACGGTTCCAATTAGAAAAAAAGCCCAGCGAAGCTCAAAGATCGCTGGGCCGTTTCATTTAAAGGGAGGAAGTTTCCCCCTGCGTCGACGAAGCGTCGGGGTCTAACGTCTCGTCTTCTTGCGCCTCCGCGTCGGGAACGTCCGACTTTTCTTCACGAGTCTTTCGTTCTTTCTCTTTCATAAAAGCGTTGTTCGGAACGTCGGCGGCGATCGATTCGAGATATTCGCCAAGAAGTTCCGCTTCAACTTCCGTTCCCGCCCATGGCGGCATATAGAAATGCGAATGATTCAAACGCATGGCAAAGGAGCTAATCTCCTTAGAGTCGAGTCCCGAAACAAGAGGTCCAACCGCCGAATAACCGTGCTCAGCCGCATGACAGGCGTTGCAATGATGGAGAAACATCATACGGCCAAGGGAAAGTCGATCGGCGCGCTCAACTTTTAGCAGATCCTCGTTTCCGCGCGCAATCGGTCCGTTGACTTCTCGGTCGAGTTCCTCGGGGGATCGGGTCCTCATAGGCTCTACGGAAGATTCGGCGTCCGCGAGAGAATCGGCGGCGTTCGTCGCGAGAAGTTCGGGAATGGATTTCGACGCCTCGGAAACTTCCGGAGCGGTCGCGGCGATCGGCAAATTGGGGGAGACGGGCGCGTCGACGGAAGAAGATTGGAGACTTGAAACGCTAGGCGCGGGAAGCGCGTCGTTTCGGGCGTTTGTCGACGCTGGAACAATAGGCGTTGTTTGAGTCTGCGAAACGCCGGAAACAACGGGAATGCTCGGCGCTACGGACGAGAGGTTGGCGTTCGCTTGGGGGACGGGCTGAGCAAACTGAGCGCCCTGTTCGACGACGACGCTGCCCTGGGAGCCGCTGCGACGGTTCGCCTCGGCGGCAAGAGAGTTCGTTCCCATCAAAGGCGCATTGGGGGAAGCTAAAATCATCTCGCCGCCATTGGGCGCGGTTAAACGCGACGGAGTCGGAGAACTGGTCGCAACGGGGGTAAAGGAAGACTGCGTCAACGCGACGGTTTCTTGATAGAACGCGACGCGCGAATCGCGGCTAGCCGTCGAGGAATCGTTATCTTCGCTCGGCGCCGTTTCCTCAGGAGTGGACTCAACCTTAGGTTCTTCGGCGGCGGGAGGAACGAGATGGATCGACTCGACGCCCAAGTATTTCTGGGGCGAGATCGCCAAATCGGGATATTTTTCCTGGAGATCGTCGAGCGCGTAAGAAGTCCACGTTCCTTTGTAAAGCATGCCGATTTGTCGCATCTCGGGAACGTCGGTTCTGAAGACTTGATCGCCGTAAACCAAACGGTCGACGACGTAGGGTTTACGCACCGCTTCACGCACAAATTCCGCGACGCTGACGCCGCCGATTCCCATCATTAGAAGGGCGACGGCCATTCCTGCGGAAACCTCGCGCGGCTTTAGGCAGGGACCGAGGAAAAGAAGAAGCGCGATACCCGCGACGATTCCGAGAAAAGCGCCCGCGAAGATGTTGGTAGCCGCCGCGCGTTCAAGGGTCAATCGACTCGTTTCAGGCAAGAAGAAGAGCCATCCGACCACCCCCGCCATCAGGAGGAAGAGACCGACGAAAGAGGGAACGCGCATACGCTTGGCGACCGTTTCTCGAATCGACGCGTCTTTCACGGTAAAGGCCGCGTGCGCGAGGAAATAAAGGGAGGCGAGAATCAACGCGCCCCCTGTTCGCGCGATCGTTTGCGGAAGGAACTGAACGTTTAAAAACGCGTGCCAAAAGTTTCCGGTCGTCTCCCAATCGCCGACGATTCCAGAGGCGTTTAACATAAAGGCGGTTATGCCCGTTATCAATACCAGAGAAATCCACGCGGAGAGCCCGTAGATCCATCCGATAATGGAGCTCGCTTTAGGAGAGAGTCGATCCCATGCGTAGTAAAAAACAAACGCCGAGACGATTTCAAGAAGGAAAAAGCACCATTCGATCGCCCATCCAAAGACAAAAATCCGTATTAACTCGCTCGTCGCAAGGGGAGACGCCAATCCGATAGAGAACCAGACGCCGACCCCGGTGACGCCGCCGTACGGAACCGTCAAAAGAATAAAAAACTTCGCGTGTTTCTTGAGATAGTCGCGATACGCCGCGTCGCCTGAACGCAGCGCCCTTCCGTTCTCGAGCGCCAAGAGCAAACCGCCTCCTACGGCGTAATGCGACACAAAGACGTGGAATAAAGCGATAATCGCTATTATCATCGGCGCTGTTAGGAGCGGAACGTCAAGCCAAGGATAATACATAACGAACCCTTTACCTTAACTAGGGGATTTTTCAGACGGAAATAACGCGCGCATATCGCGAAGCGTTAGCGTCATTATGTAGCGCGGGTGGAAAAAATCAAGACTACGTTAAAGGACGAAAAAACGCGCGTCCACTAAATAGAGGCGCGCGTTAATTTCAGGAAAACATCATTTTACGCTACTACGTCAGTCGTGCGACTCAAGTTCTTTGAGAATCGCGGCGAGCGTGTCGACCGTCGTCTTGATCTGCTCGAAGGAATGAAGACTCGTGAGGAAGAACCGAATTCTAGCCTGATGTTCTTCAACGGCGGGATGAAGAATTGGATGCGCGTTAATTCCATGCAGGAAGAGTTGATGCGAAGCCGCCAACGTCTTAATCGAATTCCCGATAATAACCGGAACTACGCCGGTATCCTGCGCAAGTCCGACGTTCATGCCGTAACCGCGCGCTAATTCTTTGAAGTACGCGCTATTGTCGCGAAGCTTCTGAGCGCGTTGAGGTTCGCGTTCCAAAACGCGGAGCGCGGCGAGCGCGGCGCCAGTCTGCGCGGGGGGCATACCCACGGAGAACATGAACGAAGGCGCGGTATACTTGAGGTATTCCACGAGTTCTTTGCTCCCGGAAATATAGCCGCCGCAACTTGCGAACGTCTTGCTCAACGTGCACATCCACACGTCGACGTCTCGACGATCGATGTTGAAGTGCTCGCCGATTCCGCGCCCCGTCTTGCCGAGAACGCCGATCGAGTGCGCCTCGTCGACCATAAGGAGCGTCCGGTAGCGATTGCGAACCTTGATGAACTCAGGAAGATTCGGGTAATCGCCGTCCATACTATAGACGCCTTCGAGGACGATTAACACGCGACGATACTTGTTGCGATGCTGGGAGAGGATTTTATCCACCGCGTTCCAGTCGCCGTGCGGGAACGGACGACGACGCGCCCCCGAAAGGATGCATCCTTGGACGATGGAGTTATGCGCCAAAGAGTCGTGAAGGATGAGATCTTCCGACCCCATGAGGTGACCGATAATGCTTTCGTTCGTCTGATGGCCGCCGACGAGCAGGATGGTGTCTTCGGTGCCAAGGAAGCGCGTAATCTCATTTTCGAGCTCGCGATGGAGCGGGATTTCTCCCGCCACGATACGACTCGCGCCCGCGGTCGTCCCGTACCGAGCGACGGCGGCCTGCGCGGCTGCGGTCACCGACGGTTCGCCAGACGTGCCAATATAGTTGTACGTCGAGAAGTTGATATACTCTTTACTGCCAATCTTGATCGTAGCGCCTGCGGGGCCTTCGTGCGGTTCGAAGAAGTGATTCATACCCAAGCTCTTCGCCATCTCAAACTTCTGATGGATCGAAATATACTCGGGGAACTTGCCGAAGTCGTAGCAGCTTTCGTCGATCTCAAAACGTTTCGCGTTAGGATCGCTAAAGGCGCGACCCGCGCCGAGGTATTTGCGGACGCCTTCGACGACTTCGCGCGCGGTCGACATCGTCGGCAGAACTTCCTCGGGGAACTGACCGCCAAAACGATCTTCGAGGGACGCGAGAATCTCCATGCGTTCGAGAGAGTCGAGACCAAGGGACGGAATATCCGTGTCGAGAGTAATGTTGCGCGCGCGCTCCTTCGCCACTCGATAGACTTCTTCGAGAACCGCGCGGGCAGTCTCTTCGTAACTCATAACCGAGGCGGCGTTGGAAGTCGCCGCTTCAACAGGCTTCGCGACGGGCTCCGCTTTTTTAGCTTCGGGCTTCTTTTCCACGACTGTGAAGACGCTCGTCACCTCGCGCTGGGTTTCAGACCAGCTATCGTCTTCGTGCGGCGTATGCTCGACGCTTTGCCCTTCCGCCGGGGCGTAGAGCGGATTCTCTTCTCCGACAAAGCCCGACACGTTCGAAGACTTCGTCTGCTCGGCAGCGAGGGATTCGTCTTCGACGCACCATTTGGCAAGAACTTTGAGTTCGCCGGAAAGGTAGTATGCGCGGCACGCATGACGCTGAACTTTTCCGCTCGACGTCTTGGGAAGCGATCCCTTAGCGATAAGAACGATCGCGTAGATCGGAAGCTCGTGTTCCAGAGCGATGCTCTTGCGAATCTTGGCGAAAAGTTCCGCAGCGTCCTCTGGCTTAAAGCGACGTTCGACTTCCTGAACAAGAACGAGTTTCTCGTCGTTCTCATTCCCGATCAAGAACGCGCCGCCGCTGTTCATGCTCAAAATCGGGGAAACGTGCTGCGCAGTTATTTCGATATCCTGCGGATAGACGTTCACGCCGCGGATAATCATCATATCTTTGATTCGGCCCGTCACGAAGAGCTCGCCGTCTTCGACGAAACCGAGATCCCCCGTGCGAAGAAACGGGCCTTCGTTTGTTCCGGCGATGCGCGCGCGGAAACAACGATTCGTTTCTTCTTCGTTGCGCCAATATCCTTGAGCAACGCTCGGGCTCGACGTCCAAATCTCGCCGACTCGTCCGTCCGGACATTCGACGCGTGTCTCGGGATCGACGATCGCAAGACGTTGTCCGAAGATCGTGCGACCGCTAGAAACGAGCTTACGGGCGCGCGGGGAGCCTTCGGGGACTTTGACGGCGCGGCCTTCGCCAAGCGCGTCCACGTCGACGTTGAGAATCACGGGGGCGCGATCGCGCATACCCCCCGTGACGATAAGGGTTCCTTCGGCGAGCCCGAAACAGGGGTAGAACGCCTCGTATTTGAAACCGCAACGTTCGAATTTCTGAGCGAAACGTTCCAAAGTTTCAGCCTGAACAGGCTCGGCGCCGTTAAACGCGACCTTCCAAGAGCTCAAGTCCAGCTCGTCAATTTGCTCGTCTTTGACCATCTTGACGCAGAGGTCGTACGCAAAGTTCGGACCGCCGCTTGTCGTCGCGCGGTATTTCGAAATCATCTTCAGCCAGAGGAAGGGGCGCGTCAGGAAGGTCAGCGGCGCCATCATGACATTTTGACAACCGCAATAGAGCGGTTGGATCACGCCTCCGATCAACCCCATGTCATGATAGCTCGGAAGCCAGAAAACGCCCTTGCTCGAGCGCGTGTGTTCGAAGCCGCGTTCGATCAGCATCGAGTTGTTCAGCATGTTGCCGTGAGACAACATGACGCCCTTAGGATTGCCGGTAGAGCCCGACGTATATTGAAGGAACGCGATCTCTTCCTGCCCAATCTGGGGATCGACCCAATCGTCTTCAGGGCCGACGGGGAGGTCGTTCGTGGTCAGCCACGGAATTTGGCGTAAAAGAGGGGTGGAGTCGACGGTGCTCTTAACCTGCTCCACAACTTCCTTCGTCGTCAAGGCCATGCTCGCTTCGGAGTCGGCGACAATCGACTGAATACGAAGCATCGAGCGGTTCTTCGTCGGCGGATAAGCGGGAATAGCCGTCGCGCCGGCGTACAAGCAACCGTAAAAAGCGACGATAAATTCGAGGCCGGGACGGTAGAGCAAGAGAGCGCGCTTGCCGCGCATTCCATTACGTTGGAGAGTAGCTGCCAGACGTCGACAGCGACGATCCAATTCGCCGTAAGTCAAGCTGGTCTCGTCTTTCCCGTTATTCGTCAGGAAGGTAAAGCCCACTTCGTTGGGTTGATAAAACGCACGATAACGTACCAAATCAACAAGATTGGACCGTCCTGCATCGAACTGCTTCGGATAGTCTGTAAGCACGGAAGTCTCCAATGCAATAAAAAATAATCAAAAATGCTTTCACTACTCGCGCGTCATGGTACGCGCGCAAAAACACGACGAACGACTCGCGGTCTCTGTCTCGCGACGCCGGATCGAACGTCAACACGGCTAAAACGCTACACAACCTTCAATACTAATCGGCTTAGTTTTATAACGCGTCTACAAAAAACGCGTAAATATCGCGTTTTTCTCTCATCTTGCTAAATATATTGCGTCCGCGACAATCCAAAAGAAAAGCGGCGCCGCTTATGGAATCAAAACGACGCCGCTAAAATCTCGCGTTACGCGCCAAGACTAAAGATTATACGTTTCAGGCTTGCTGATCGTCGCGCGCATGTTGAATTCGATTAACCGCGTCAATCACCGCCTGAAGAGCCGCTTCGAAGACGTCGGTCGAGGTGGCGCGACCTAGATAGTCGATATTCGTATCGACGTCGGTCACGCGAACTCGCACTTCGCCTTGTGCGTCAGAGCCGCAGGTGACCGCGTCAATCTTGAATTCTTTTAACAGAATGCGAAGACCGACAATCTGCTGAACAGCCCAAAACATCGCGTGAATCGGACCGTCTCCTTCCTCGGAAGTCGCCGTATGCTCGACTCCGTTCTGAGACAACACGGCCTTGAAGGACGGTTTGCTCTCAGATCCGCTGGTGAGCGAATACGAAACGTAGCGCCAATCCGCCGCTTTTCCGGAGAGGCGGCTCGCGTTCTGACGATCGACGATCGCGATAATATCCGCGTCAAAAATATCTTTCTTGAGATCCGCCAGACGTTTGAACTCCTCGAAGGCCGCGTCCAAACGTTCTTTGGAAAGCTCGAAACCCAGCGCTTTGATACGATCGGCCAGAGCGGCGCGACCGCTATGCTTCCCCAAAACGAGATCGTTCTTCACAAAACCGACGCTCTCGGCGCTCATGATTTCATACGTCGAACGTTCCTTCAGAACGCCGTCCTGGTGAACGCCAGATTCGTGCGCGAAGGCGTTGCGACCGACGATCGCCTTGTTTCTCGGAACCTTCAGACCGGTAACTTTGGAGACCAGACGACTCGTCGGGACGAGACGCTGCGAAACGATCCGTGTGTCGAGACCAAAGACGTCGCGACGCGTGCGAAGAGCCATCACGACCTCTTCCAACGCGCAGTTACCCGCGCGTTCCCCCAATCCGTTAATCGCGCACTCAATCTGTCCCGCTCCGGCGGCTACCGCCGCCAGGGAGTTGGCGACCGCCATACCTAGGTCGTTGTGGCAATGAATACTGATCACCGCTTTGTCGACGTTGGGAACGCGATTCATCAGCGTTTCGATGCGTTTGGTCATTTCAAAGGGCGTCGTGTATCCCACGGTGTCGGGAATATTCACGGTCGTCGCGCCCGCGTCGATTACGGCCTCGACGACTTTGCACAGGAAATCGATTTCCGTACGGCACGCGTCTTCGGGGGAGAACTCGATATTCGAGCAATAACCGCGCGCGCGTTTGACGCCCTCGACGGCGCGACTGATGATTTCCTCCTGCGTCATGCGCAGTTTGAATTCGCGGTGAATCGCGCTAGTCGCCAGAAAGACGTGAATTCGCGGATCTTCCGCTTCCTTCAGGGCTTCCCAGGCGCGATCAATATCTTTATCGACGCAACGCGCGAGTCCGCAAACGGACGAGCCGCGCACGACTTTCGCGATTTCGCGAACCGAGTCGAAGTCTCCGGGCGACGCGATCGGAAAACCTGCTTCGATCACGTCGACGCCGAGCTCGACGAGCGCCTGAGCTACTTGAACCTTTTCGTTCAGATTCATGCTCGCGCCTGGAGACTGCTCTCCGTCGCGAAGCGTCGTGTCAAAAATAATTATCTTACGAGCGTTCTGATTCGATGTTTCACATTGCGACGTCATTATCATACCTCACTATTTTTAGGCCGACTGCGTCGACCGTTTTATTTTAATTCTGCGTTAGGCGCTAAAAAGCGACTACCAACCCGACCAAGGCCAAAATTACTAACGCTTGGTTGTCCATTAACAGCCGTCCCCTGGACGGCAAGTAAGGTTGAGCCAAACTCGCGAACCAAATGCAAAATCGAAAAGGCGTCCCATAATCAAATCAAAATATTTTCGATAGAATTTCAAATTCGCGTCGTCGCGACGTTTCGCGACGACGGCCTCGACTATCCGTTCAGTTATTGAGAAGCGGAAGAAGATATTCGATCGTCGAATTCATCGTTTGAAGATGAACATAATCGGACTCGGGAATCGGCAGCTTATAACGACGACGCAGACCGAGAACTACGTCGAGCATATCCATACTGTCAAGTTCAAGCTGTTCACGGAAAGGAACGTCGTCCTTCAACACGTCGGCGTCGATCGTATCGTCAATTTCCGTGAGCACTTCGATAATCGTATTTCTAATGTCTTCAACCGAAACGGCCATCTTTCACTCCTAGTCAGGCGCCGCGACGCGCAATCTTTCACGCCGACGCAAACTCATGTTGTTGCGCGTTTGGAACTGGACGTTCCACGCGCTCGAAAACGCGACGCTTGCGCGACGCGCGTCAACGAAGGCTCAGCCCTCGTATTTCCCTACGATCGTCACGGCGTTGATACCCACCATGCCGAACGAATTGTTTAATATTGTCCGAACTTTGCCAACCTCTACCGGCTTATTCAAAACGAGATTGCGAATCTCGCACTCCGGATCGAGATTCTCGACGTTGATCGTCGGATGCACGATCCCGTCCTCGAACGACGGAAGATTACCCGCCAATTCCAACGCGCCGGCGGCGCCCATCGCATGTCCGATAAAGCTCTTCGTGTTGTTGACGTACGTCTTACGACTATCCGCGAAAACCTCGCGCAGCGCCTGAATCTCGAGGGAGTCGCCCGCGTGAGTCGCCGTTGCGTGAGTATTGACGACGTCGATATCCTCGGGACCAAGTCCCGCGTTCTTCAACGCCTTGCGGACGCACTGCGCCTGGCGCTCCGCATTGGGAAGAACGAAGTCGGTGGCGTCGGAATTCATACCGTAGCCGAGTATTTCGCCGTAAATCTTCGCGCCGCGCTTCTTCGCGTCGCTGAGACGTTCGAGGACGTAAACGCAACCCCCCTCCGAGACGACGATACCGTTGCGATCCGCGTCGAACGGGCGCGACGCCTTCGTCGGTTCCTCGTTATGCGCGAGCGCTCCTTGCGCGTTAAACGCCGCAAAAATACCGAATGTATGAATACTCTCGGAAACGCCCCCCGCAAACGCCAGGTCGACTTCTCCCAATCGGAGCTGCTGCACTCCTTGAATCAACGCCGCGTTTCCAGCCGCGCACGCAGCGCCCAACGTATAATGAGGCCCCGTGATCCCATAACGCAGCGTTACTTCCCCTGCGGGATTATTCGTGACCGTTCGCGGATTATGGTGATGAGACCAGTAAGAGCAGTCGTAATCATACTGTTTGATTTCGTAGATCTCATTTTCGGTCTCGACGTTCCCGTGTTCCGTCACGCCGATATAGACGCCCGCGGCGCTCTTATCGACGCTATCCCAGTTCAAGCCCGCGTCCGCGATCGCCTCGCCGACGCAATACACGGCAAGGCTTCCCGCGCGCGTTCCGCGACGAATTTCTCTTTTAGGACGATACTTGGTTATATCGCAATGACAAACGCCCGCGACGGTCTTCCCGAAATAACGAATCTCGTAAGGGACTACCCCGCTCACTCCGTTAAGAAGCGCGTTTCTGAATTCCGCGAGGTTGTCGCCGTTGGGGGAGGCAAGCCCCACGCCTGTGATAACAATACGCTCCGAATCGTCGCGACCTTGCATAAATATCTCCAAAACCAATTGGACTAAACGGATGGAATAACCCGGCTTTACGACGGATCACTCTTCAAACTGAAGAGCGTCTTCCAAGGCAATTGTATTCTCGTACAAAGCGCGACCTATGATACAGGCGGGAATACCGGCTTCGGCAAGACGACGAACGTCGTCGATTCGCGTCACGCCCCCGGAAGCCACGACCGGGATCGACGTTGCGCGCATCATCGAAACGCACTCGGGGATATTGGGGCCGCGCATCATGCCGTCCGTCGCGACGTCCGTGTAAACGAGAGCCGCTATCGGCAAACCGTCGTAACGCTTCGCCAGCTCCGTCGCAGGAGTCTGACTCGTCTCGAGCCAGCCGTCGGTCGTGACCATTCCGCCGCGCGCGTCGATTCCAAGCACGAGACGATGCGGGTACTTCTCGCACATCTGCGCAAACCAGTCGGGATCTTTGAGCGCTAGCGTTCCGACAACGAGGCGCGTCAAACCGAGCGAAAGGAGCGTTTCGATCGTTTCCTGGGATCGCACGCCGCCCCCAAGTTCGCACTTCACTCCGTGCGGAGCAACCTTTTCAACGAGCTCGCGAATCGCTTCAAAATTCACGCTGGAACCTTCTTTCGCGCCGTCAAGGTCGACAAGATGAAGTCGCTTGGCCCCCTTCTGACGCCACCGCTCCGCCATCGCCGCGGGGGAAGAGCCGTAGACCGTCTCTTGACCATAATCACCTTGGCGTAATCGAACGCATTGTCCGCCGCGAATATCGATCGCCGGCCAAATTTCCATGCTTCTACCTCGTCTCTCGTTTACTTGATGCAATCAGTCTCTAAAACTAGCGCGATTGGATTATTTATTATAACGTCCCTTTTAGATTATGGAAGGCCGACGCCAAAGCGAAGAATCTTCACGTAAAGTCAGGGTCGACCCGTTTCCATTCTTGAAATAAAGCTTTTTCTATTGACAGTTTTAGTTTATCAATAGAAAATAACGGAACCGTTCTTTTGGGGGATTATTCTGTCGCAGAGACTTGTCGTTAATTTTTATTATTCGAGCGCTTCAGCGTCGCGCATTTCGTCTTCATTATGCAAACGTCTAATAGAAAAGAAATTATAGAGAAAACGAAGCTTCTTGTCGTTAAAGTGGGCACCAACGTCCTGACGAC
>CAKVCP010000038.1 GCA_934725735.1 uncultured Thermoguttaceae bacterium | reverse complement strand
GTTCGGTTTCCTGAGGTTCAGAAACAGAAGAGGGAGCGTCGGCGCTATTTCCGAAAACAGCCTCGCCCAACGCTTCGGCGCCGTCTTCTTCAAAATCGACGTCTTCAAGAACGACGTCTTCAAGAGGCTCGACGTTCTCCGCTGCGCTCATCGACGTAGCGGCTTTTTGCAACTCCAAAAGGGTTGAATTCGAGCCGCTCAATTCATTAAACGACGTTTCATTGCGACGCGCGCGTCTTGTGTTCCTCGAAGAGTCTTTAAAATCAGAACTCACCGCGTTAAGAAGCGGACGAAGGATTCCGGGCGTTCCTTCGCGAAGATCGGACTGCGCCGTCGCCGCGTTTGGTCGAATCCTAACGTTGGAATCAGCGAGCGCGACTCCCGACGACAAAAGCGTTCCCAACGCGACGCTTAACAGCGCGCAACAATAAAAGCGCTTACTCAACATGACTCAAATATCTCATTATTCATCAATCAAGGCGTCGTCAAAACGCGACGCCTCGCGTACGTCTAATAGACGTTACCTATATAAATGGTCAACCTGAAAGAGCTTGCCGTTCAGGCATATACAAATGCATACAAGATTCTGCGGTCGCTCCCTCTAAGGCGTTCATCCCTAAATAGCGGTCAAACGACAACAAGACCTACTCTGCTTTTTTCGTCTTTTTCTGCCAATATCTTAACGCAACTTCCCACAAGACGGCGTATTTATAAAGAAAAAGAGACGCAACCAAACGCGTCTTTACTACAACCTTCCTCAAAGAAGCAAATTACAAAAAAAAGGAAGAACGCTCAATCTATCCAAAAAAATTAAAACACTCAAACAATAGGAAGCACAAAAGAAAAAGAGCCGCCGTACTCGCTATATCTTATCGAGTTATTCCAAAGCGTTAAAATCGGCGCTTTTATCGATAAAACCGTCAGTTTTTTGGATAAAAAAAAGTAAAATATGAACTTAATACTTGCTTAAAAGTATCGCGCAAATTATCATTCTAAAGAAGCGTCGTGTTCTATGAACAGACTTTGTTAATCAAAAGGCAAAACGCGCCAGAGCGTTCGGCCCTTTTTATGTCGCTCTTTAGCGGTTTGGATTTCGTGATTTATAAGGATCGCGACCGCTCGACAGAGACAGGCAATCATAGAGTTTTACCGTTAAAGCCTAAGTTGATTTAGGAGATTCTCATGAGTCGAAGTAAATTCGTTCTTCGTTTAAGCGCGATCCTGGCGTTGATCGTTCTCTTCACCGTTCCTGTATCAACGGCTTACGCGGCGAACAACAACAATAACAATAACAACAATAACAACAATAACAACAACAATAACAACAACAACAATAACAACAACAATAATAATAACAACAACAATAACAACAACAGCAATCGAGGCGGCGGAAGCAGCTCCTCGATGGGCGGCGTAGCGATCGACGCGAACGGCGTTCTTCAGCGCGTTGTTGTCGACGACGGCCTTTTAGCCGCCGCTCGCGAAGAAGCCTACAAGGCTATTCCTTCCGACATGCGCGCGCAGAGCAAGTTGCGAAAAGTTTCTCTCAACCGTCTCGAAGCCGCTATCGTTGAAAACGGCGGCGGCATCACCGACGAAATGGCTAACCTCGCCGGTTTGACGCGTATCGAAAACGTCTTCATCTACCCTGAAACGGGGGACGTCGTCATCGCCGGTCCCGCTGAAGGATGGAAAGGCGGAGTCGACGGTTCGATCGTCGGCGCGAAGAGCGGTCGTCCGACCCTTCAGCTTCAAGACCTTGTCGTCGCCTTGCGCGCCTACCCCGCCGACGGTAAAGCGGCTAGTTTCGTCGGATGCTCCATCGATCCGACCGAAGAAGGTCTGCGCAACATGCAGTCTTTCCTCAAGAGCGCTCCTCAGCCGAACGTCGCTAGCGACGACGAATGCCGCGTCTATGCCGCGGGCGTTCGCAACGCGTTGGGACTTCAAAACGTCAAGGTTTGGGGCGTCTCTCCCAAGACGAATTTCGCCGCGACTCTTGTCGCCGCCGACTATCGCATGAAACTCATCGGTATCGGACTTGAACAATCCCCCGTCAAGGTCGTGACTTACGCCGAAAAATCCAATCCGCGCCTCAACGCCTCTAACGGCCTCGTTCGTTGGTACTTCCAGCCCAATTACGACTGCGTTGTTGAAACCGAAAATGGCGACGCGCTCCAACTCGTCGGCAACGGCGTCATCCTCGTCGGCGAAGACGAACTCGTCAGCTCTGAAGGAAAACGCTCCGCCAACACCGGACGCGGCAACCCCGCGACTCGCGCTTACGCCAAGAGCTTCACTCAGAAATTCGAGAAGATCGCGGACGAAACTCCCGTTTACGCGAGCCTCCGCAACCTCATCGACATGACGATCGTCGCCGCGTATCTCCAGAAAGAGAACGTCTACGAAAAAGCGAACTGGACGCCCGATTTCTTCGCCAGCGAAGAGCAGTTCCAGACTGAAACGGTCAACGAAGTCAAATTCGCGGAAACAGCGGTCAACACGATTCGTCATAGCGCGAATCTCGTCTCCTATCCGACGGGCGGCGGCGTTCGTATCGAACCCCAAATCGCTCTCGACGTCGATCACCTCAAGTACGACGAAAAGGGCGACGTTGAAAAGAAACGCGAAAATTCTTCCAACTCCGATCTCTCTCAGTGGTGGTGGGACTGAGTTTTCAACTCCCAATCGTTCAATGGGAATGCGCTTTACGCGGCGCATTCCTTTTTTTATTCCTCTGGATTACGGCTCAAAAGAAGAGAACGCGAAGAAGAAAAACGCCCCTTATTGGGGGCGAATAGCGTATGTAGATAACGCGCGTTTTGTCGAGACGGTCTAGACGGAACGTCTCCTTTAAAACAAGACGTCAAGCCAATAAAAAACGCCATGCGCGGCGATTCACTGTCGCGGTATGGCGGAAAACGTATTATTGCGAGGCAAAACTAACGGATGACGCTTGTTTCTTCAAGTCGCACGGCGGTACGTTCAACGCGCGGTTGCTCCGGCGCTTCTTGAGCTACGATGACCGACTCTTCGAAATCGACCGCAACGTCCCCGACGTTGAAGCCCGCGACGCGCCAATCGTCGCCGTCGCGCGTCATCGCAAAGGTAAGCGTGTCGCGTTGAACCTTACCCGATTCCGCGTAATCTTCCACTTCAACCCAAACGAAGACGCGCCCCTCGCTATTGCTCTTGGATTTTTCGACGACGCGCCAACGAATCGATTCGCTCGCTTGGGCGACGAAATTCTCGCTCTGAGCGTCGCGCGCGCGTTTCGAAAGAAGCATATACGCGCCCTCGCTATCCCCGCGGAAGAAGGCGCGGAAGAAGGCGTTCACCACCCCCTCGGGAGTCGACGCCGTCTCCACGTCAAGGGGCGTTTCGTCTTGCGTTAATTCTTCCTTCTCGACCGATGAGCTAACGCTCTGCTCTGAAGGCGTTCCATTGGACGTTTCAGTCCCTGCGTCGCCGGATCCACATCCCACGAGCAACGTCAGCGCCGCCATAAGCGATACGCTCAACGAGACGATTCGTTTCATCATCAAACTCCATTTTGATTTCGCTAAGCTCTCCCCGATTCCTTTCGGGGAACTGAGGTTAAAGACGATAATTTGTAATCTTTTTACCAACTTGAAGCAAGATGAAAAAGATAGAAAGAATCAACTAAAATAGGAAATATTTCCGTGCGACTCCCAGTCGATTTTTAATCGCCCAAAACTCAACGCTCTTTCATAGCAAATTCGCTAGAACGACGTCCTCCCTTATCACCTCCAGAATTCGTAACAATGTCAGAAAATTCCGCTCGAAAAATCGTCCTTGTCACGCGCCCCGTCGATCAAGCAGAAGAACTCGAAACACTTTTACACGCGCGAAATTTTGCGACGATGCGTCAACCGGCGATAGAAATACGTCCGTCGCGCGAACCGGATCGACTCAACGCCGCGCTGCGCTCCTTAGCGCTCAAAGAGTACGACTGGCTCGTTATTTCCAGCGCCAACGGCGCGCGCGTTGCGATGGAGCGCCTCGCCGAACTCTTCGCGCGGCCCTTAGACGCGTGCGGTGAAGCGCTCCGCGAATGGGGAGTCAAAGTCGCCGTCGTCGGCTCGGGAACGGCGAAGGCCCTGTTCCCCTACGGAATCTCGTCCCCCGACGCGACGCCTGAAGTTTTCGACGCGGAACATCTCGTCGCAACATTTGACGCAATCGTCTCCGATTTTGCGTCGACGAGTTTTCTTTCGCTCCGCGCAAGTCGCGGTAGGCAAATTCTTTCAGAGGAACTCGTTAAACGCGGCGCGACGTATGAGGAAGTCGAAGCGTATCATAGCGCCGACGTAGAAAAAGCGTCGACGGACGTTCTTGAAGCGCTCCAAGGAGGTAAGATCGCCGCAGTCACGGCGACAAGTTCCGCGACGGTCAAGTCGCTTTTGAGACTCTTTGGCGACGCCTCAAAGAACGCGCGGTGGATCGCGCTCAGTCCTCTCACGGGGAGCGCCCTTGAAAAAGAAGGAATTCGTCCCGCAGGAATCGCGCGGGAAGCGACGATGACGTCTCTCGCCGATTGCGTCGCCGAGGTTCTCAACAGCGCGCAGAATTGAGAGAGAAGAAAGAAAAACAAAATAAAAAGCGAAAAGCCTTGCGCACCGAAGAGTTACGCAAGGCTTTATTTTAACGCGTTACGATGAGAACGCGAGAATTACGCGCGTTTCGAAAGGACGTTTTTCTCATACGCTTCACATTCGGCGATCCACTTTTCTCCAACGGGGACGCCGTTCTTTTCGCAGAAGTAATCCCAAACGGGTCCGAAAGGAGCGGATTTGAGTTCTTCGAGGAGAGCGAGTCTCTTCGTGTAGTTCATGTTCAGCTCGAGATCGCGCAGAGCGTCGATCGGTTCGAGAGCGGCGCAGAGGAGCGCTTTGATCGCGTTGCGCGTTCCGATCGTCCACGCGGCGACGCGGTTGATCGTGCCGTCAAAGAAGTCGAGCGCGAAATAGGTGCGCTCGATGAGGTTGTTGCGAATGAGCTCTTCGGCGATCGCGCGCATTTGATCGTTCCATGTGACGACGTGGTCGGAGTCCCAGCGAACGCCGCGGCTGACGTGGAGAAGGATCTCGTCGACGAACATCGACGCGGAGGAAATCTTGTCGCTGATACATTCGGTCGGGTGGAAATGGCCGGCGTCGAGGGTCAGGAGAAGATTATTCTTGACGGCGTAGCCCATGCAGAATTCATGGCTGCCGACGGTGTAGCTTTCGACGCCGATACCGAAGAGCTTCGATTCGATACCGTCGCGGATAGTTTCCTTCGGATATTTGACGGAGAAGATCTCGTCGTAGGATTCCGCCAAGCGCTTGCGCGGGGAGAGACGATCGACGGGCGTGTCCTTCATGCCGTCGGGAGTCCAGTGGTTGACGACGCAGGGAGAACCGAGCTGTTCGCCGAAATAGTTCGCGATCTTGCGACAACACTTGTCGTGTTCGATCCAGAAATCGCGGATTTCCTTGCAGGGATGAGAAAGAGTCAGTCCGTCGGCGGCCTTCGGATGAGAGAAGAAGGTCGGATTGAAATCGAGCCCGATCTTCTGAGCCTTCGCCCAGTCGACCCAACCTTGGAAATGCTCGGGGCCAATCTCGTTGCGGTCGACTTTCTTGCCGTTATTCTCGAGATAAATCGCGTGGAGATTGAATCGCTGAGTTCCAGGAATGAGAGAGAACGCCTTCTCCGCGTCGGAACGCAATTCATCCGCCGTTCGCGCTTTGCCGGGATAATTGCCCGTAGAGAGAATACCGCCCGTCAATTCTCCGGCGCTTTCAAAACCGGCGACGTCGTCCCCTTGCCAGCAGTGAAGAGAAATTTGGATCTTATTAACGCGCTCGATAGCGGCGTCAACGTCGACTCCGAGCTCAGCATATCGTTCTTTCGCTAACGCAAACGCTTTTTCAATATTACTCATGGAAATATAACTCCTAAATTAAATCTACACGCCCTACCGAGCGACGATGGATAAAACTATTGACTAAATACGTTGATTCGCCTTAATATATTAAAGAGAGGCTTTAGGATAATCGATAAAATTAACATAACACTATTGATTATCAGGAACCCTTTATCATATAAGCGATTTTAAGGAAGCTAACTATGAAAAATTCATCTATCGCGTCAAAGCGACCTGACGGCGTCAACCGTCGCCAACTTCTTAAAGGCGCCGCTTGTCTTGCTATTTTGGTTCCCACGCTTTGCGCCGCGACGGGCTGTCAAACGATGAAGGATCTTTTTAGCGGTTCAAGCAACGATCGTAAGGAATCCAAAACGATCGACGACGTCATGACGGAAAAGAGACCTGAGTGGTGATCTCTTTCCCTCTCGTTTCCTTGCGCGTCGGTCTCTCACCGACGCTTTTTTTATGCTTTTGCCTTTTCTAAATCTTCTTCCTCCTCGTCGTCCAGGGGTGGCAGAGGCTGAACGCTACCTGCCATTAACGCGGCTATCCACCGCGTCTCCGGGAAGGATAGACAGATAATCTTTGTTACGACGGCAAGGGGCGGGGAGAGGAACATTCCAACGGGGCCAAGGAGCCAGCCGAAAAAGATCAAGGCAATCAAAACGATCAACGGCGACAGGTCGAGACCTTTTCCAAGTAGCCGCGGCTCGAGACCATATCCTATCACGCAGTTTATAAGGACGAAGAAGACCGTATCGACGGCGCCGACAACAATTCCGTGATCGACGACAGCCAGGACGATCGGGGGAATCGCCGCGACGACGGAACCGATATTGGGAATGTAGTTGAGCAAGAAGGCGACGAATCCCCACAGGAGCGGATACTGAACGTTCGTAGCGTAGAGCAAAATGATGACGAGAGCGCCGACAGCCAGGCTCATGAGCGTTTTAATTGCCATATAACGGCGAATATCGTGGACAACCCCCATGATCCGCGAATTCAAAAATTTTCGTTCTCCCAACGCCGCGATTAGCTTTTTCGGAATCATCGCCGCTTCTAATAGCATGAAGAGGACAAGAAGCGTAACAATCAGCGCGTTGCTCGCGATATAACTTAACTCCGTCGCCAAACCGGCCAGGAATTTAAAGAGCTGTTGAGAACTCAAAGCCACTGCGGTAGAGGATATGTCGTCTGATATACTGGAAGTATCGTCCCTTTTGTCCTTGACGGTAAGAGGATCAGGGTCGATGATCGGACGCGGAGTCTCGGGCAATAGCCCAAAATTCGGTTCAGGGGTTTCCTGAGAAAGGTCGAGAGGATTCAACGAGATAATTCCCTCGTCCAGAGCCTTCTCTAAATAGGGGCCCAATACGATCTCCTCGGCGTTTTCCTGATCGATCGGCGCTTCCCACGCGGACTGCTCCACGCCTCGAGCCGTCTTTTCCTCTTTGAGATTCAAAATCTCCTTAGATTGGACAGGCTCTTTGGGAGCCGCTTTTTCTTGACGCGGCGATTCCGCGCCTTGGGACGTGGATTTTTGCGGCTCAGGCTCAGGCTCAGGATCCTCCTTGAAGAAGGGGATCGCGTCCCCGATATGGAGGTTATTCTCTTCAAGAGTCGTGATAAATCGATGTCGATACTCGGGAATATCGCTTGCAAATTGAGCGATTTGCGATCCGACGATCGTCGCCGCGCCGCCGCCGACTAAAAGAACGCCTATGCTGATTACCGTGAGCGCCAACCATTGGCAAACCCCCTTCGACGTGAGCCAATTCATCGGCATAACCAAAAGAACGGCAAAGAAGGAAGCGAGTAAAAAAGGGCCTAGAACGCTTCGCGCGGAATACACCCCCGCTAAGATAACAATAATCGAACTCAGAATCACGCAGTAATTCTTTAAAAGACTTGGTTTAAATTCTTTTTGGTTCAAAGTAATTGTCCTTCAAAATCCACATTCCAACGACAAGCGAAAGGCTCGCGATACTGAATTACTTCCTCGGCTCCACCAGAAGTTGACTCCCTGAGAGAGCCTTGACCACAACGATCGGAACGCCGGGAGCCAAAGAATCCGGAGAATCGGTCAACGCTTCGTATTCAATTGTCCTTCCCTGTTGCACGATCGTCGCTTTTCCCACCCCCGCGCGTCCGCCCGGAATTCGCAGGTACACCGTTCCCTCCGCGCCGATTTCCGAACCGCGAACAAGGGAACCGCTGTAGTTAAACGCAACGAGAAGCTTCATTAAACGATAGACGCCCCAAATCGCTATCGCGCCGCAAAGCGTCGCTACGCCTGCGGCAACCCCTTGCGTCGCCCCAAGTTCAAGCGCAGCAAGCCCCGCAAGACCAAAAAAAGCGATTCCCGCCGAGAGCGATTTAAAAGAAAAAGCGCGCAAAAATCCCGCGCCGCCGTCGTGAACCGCGTCTGCGTCAACGCCGTCGCTCGGCGCGTCCACTACGTCGCCGCCGTCTATTCCGTCCCCGCCGAGTCCTAAAAATCCGACGCAAAGACTGATTACCACGATCGTCGTTCCTAAGACGGCGCAGAATAAATAGACTGACGTCATGCTCTTTCTCCTTTCAATTCGGTGCGCTACGGCGCCTAATACGCCATGCCGAATATATTCTAATTCTTCTTACGCGAAAAAGCAATAATTAAGAGAGTCTTGAATCAAAAGCGTAAAAATTTTCTAAAGTATTTTTTCAAGGCGTCGATAAAACAAAAAAGATATGCAAAATAAATAAAATAAAAAACATATCATACTAATCGCTCGCGTCTACATAGGCGCAATAGCAAACATCTTCAGACAGAGGTCAACTATGTCACTTCTTCTCTCGATCACGAGCTGCGGCGCGCTCTTTGGAGTAAGTTCCAGTTTCGCAGGGATCTTGGCAATTGCGGCTGTAGTGGCGGCGATTCTTTTCTTCGGAGTCGTGTTGCTCTTTAGCGTGCGTTACAAGAGATGCCCCAGTAATAAAATCATGGTCATCTTTGGACGTTCGTCGAGTCATTCCTCCGCGCAATGCATCCACGGCGGCGCCAAGTTTATCGTTCCGCTTTTACAAGACTACGCGTATTTGAGTCTTGAGCCGATGCAAATCGAGATCCCCCTTCGCGGCGCTCTCTCGATGGAAAACATCCGCGTCAACGTTCCTAGCGTCTTCTCGATCGCGATTGGAACCACGCCCGAGCTTATGCAAAACGCGGCGATTCGTCTCCTCGGAATGCCCAAGCAGGCGATCGCCAAGCAAGCGGAAGACGTCATCTTCGGGCAGCTTCGCCAAGTCATCGCGTCGATGCGTATCGACGAAATTAACCGCGACCGCGAAGCGTTCCTCTCCAAGATTCAGGAATCCCTTGAGCCGGAACTGCGCAAACTCGGTTTGATTTTGATCAACGTCAACGTCACGGACATCACGGACGAATCGGGCTACATCGAAGCGATCGGTCAAAAAGCGGCGTCTGAAGCGATTCAGAAGGCGCGCGGCGACGTCGCCGACAACGAGCGAATGGGTGAAATCCGCGTTGCGGACGCGGAAAAGGATAAAGCGATTCAAGTCGCCAACGCGCGTAAAGACCAAACGATTGGAACGCGCGAAGCGGATCGTCAACAGATCGTTAAGACGGCGGAAATCGACCAGGAGCAAGCGGTTCGTCTTGCGGATCTCGAACGCGTCAAGATCGTCGGCGAACAACGAGCGGCCTTCGAAAAAGACGCGCAAGTCAAAGAAGCGGAACGCGACATGCGTATCAAGTTGGCGGACGCCAACGCCGACGCCGTGAAGGGCGAGAACCTCGCGCAAGCGGTCATCGTCAACTCGACCGCCGAACTCGCCGTCAAAAAGGCGGAAGCCTTCGAGCTCTCCGAAACGCGCAAACGTCAGGCGAACGCCGCGGTTGAAGAACAGGAACACAAGGCGCAAACCTCGGCGGCGACCGCGCTTGCCGCGCGCGTTGAAGCGGAACGTCGAGCCGCTGTTGAAGCCCCAGCGAAGGCAGAAAAAGCCAAGTTGATCGTCGAAGCGGAAGCGATCGCCGAACAGAAGCGCATCGAGGCGGAAGGCGAGGCGGCGGCTATCTACGTCAAACTCGAAGCGGAAGCCCGAGGTCAGTACGAAATCCTCAAGAAAAAGGGAGAAGGTCTCCAAGCGATCATCACGGCTTGCGGCAGCGCCGACAAAGCGTTCCAAATGCTCATGCTCGATCACTTCGACGAACTCGTCAACGCGTCCGCTCAGGCTATCTCCTCCATCAAGTTCGACAAAGTCGTCGTCTGGGACGGCGCGAACGGCGGCTCCAACGGAGAAGGCGGCTCGACGGCGACGTCAAACTGGCTGCGCAATATGGCCAAAACCCTTCCTCCCATGCTTGAAGTCATGAAAGAAATCGGCGGCGTCGAGTTCCCCGAGAGCTTCGCCAAAATCGCGGGGCAAAATCGTTCGGCTTCCGACGCAAATTCGGCGCAGGAAACGACGGCGTCCGAAGCGACTTCAGATTCGACCCCGACCGTCGAAATGGAAAAACAAAACTAAAAGTCAATTCACCTAACTAAAAGAAAACGCGGAGTTCCCACAGGATCCCCGCGTTTTTTTACGCGCTAAACGTCTTGCGTAGCGTTTGTCATTCCGGCGTTCTCCCGCTCTGAAGGAGACGCAACGTGTCGGTTCGCCCCGTCTTAATAGCGGGATAAAGCGCGGCTGCGACGCACAAAGCGACCGTCAGCCCCAAACCGAGTAGGAGCCCGTCGACGGGCAAGATCAGCGGCGGATCCTGCGTTCCGAACATGCTCCTCCCCAATTTTAAAGCGCCTTGAGCCGCCAGGAACCCGAAGACGAAACTCGTGACGCACGCGACGATCCCGATCATCGCCGCCTCGACGAGGATCATCCGCACGATCGCCGAACGCGTCGTTCCAAGCGCGCGCATGACGCCGTATTCCCAGCGCCGCGCGCGCACGGAGTTCGCCACCGCGCCCACGACCGCGATCGCCGCGATGATAAGCGTCGTCAAAGGCGTCTTGCTCAGCCCCCAAATCACGGAATCCGCGCGTCCGGAAATCGACGCAGTCAAAGACTCCCGCGTCGACAATTTAACGTACGCCGTTCGAGAACCAGCGCCCTCTTCGAGAGTCTGCCCCGCGGATTCACGTTTGAGACTCGACAACGCGATTTGATCCAACGCGGCCTCCGTCGCGGAATAATCGATCGTCGTCCCGCTAGGCGCGTTAAACCAGAAATATGAGCGGCGCGTTATCGAATAATCGTTCGCTATCACCCCTTCGCGCGCGAAAACAATCCCTCCGGAACGTCCGAAGTTTCGCCGCACTCCCCCCGTCTTTGAGAGCCATTGCCAACCAGGGAAGGAGACGACCCCGACGATGGGATAGTCGAGGACGCGCTCGGCGTCGCGCG
This sequence comes from uncultured Thermoguttaceae bacterium, assembly GCA_934725735.1. Classification (GTDB taxonomy): domain Bacteria; phylum Planctomycetota; class Planctomycetia; order Pirellulales; family Thermoguttaceae; genus RUG369. The sequence continues at coordinate 5,964 of CAKVCP010000038.1, read as the reverse complement.
GATCGACGACGCGCAGAACGTCGCCAAGATTCAACGCGTAATCGACGGAAAGGGAATCGGTGACAATCACGCCTCTGCCGCTTTTCATCTCCTCAAACGCTTCCGCCGGATTTCCTTGACGAAAGCGGACGCCGACCATCGGTTCCTCTCCTTCGAACGCTTTCGCGACGTCGACTCCAAAAAAAACAACGTTCGCGAACTGGCTCTTTTGCGATTCGACGGGGATCGATCCCGCCGCAAACGCCGCCTGTTCGACGGCGACGGTAAGGAAACGCTCCGGATCGACCATCGGCGCGCGGCGCAATTCGTCGACGCCTTCGTCGCTCAGTCCATTGGGAAGAAACGCGGCGAACGCGTCGGGAGCGCGGCGTCCCGGCAGGAATGGATCGAGCATCGAGTATCCCCAAATTTGCATCGTCACGAAGAGCCCGCCGCCGACGCTCAGGGCGACCGCGACGGCGCAGACGCGCGACGCGTTTCCGGAAAGTTCGCGGCGAATCGAGCGCGAATCGACGCGCATAAGACGCGACGCGATAGGAACGACGAGCCATTCCGTCGCGTAGATCGCCGAGGGGATCATAAGAATGACCCCAAGCGCAAGGGCAAGGACGCCAAGCCCCGAGTGAATCGCGGCGCGAGTCGGCGCGTCGAAACTCGTCGCGCGGATAAGCGCGGCGTCGCCGCATAGGAACGCGAGGCCAACGACGGCGCAGATCGCCGCGATTCGACGCGTCTTTCGTCGCGTCTGCGCGTAAGGCGTGGAAGAAACGCGAACTCCAAGCGCTTCAAGAGGCGCCACGCGCGTCGCTCGAAACATCGGGTAAAGCGCCGCGAAGACCGCGCCTACGACCGTGCAAAGGAACGAAAGACCCGACGTTTGAAGATTTATTCCCGTCGGCTTCCCCGATATTAAGAAGACCAAAACCCAGCCCGCCGCCATACCGGCTATCCATCCAGGTATCGCCAGAACGAACCCTTCTCCTAAAATCGACGCCGCGACCTGACTTCTCGAAAGCCCCGCGACGCGGTAGAACGCGATTAATCTCCTTTCGTCGTCGACGCTCGTATTGAGCGCCGTAAAAACGATCAGCAGCGCCGCAAGAGACGCGAGAAGCGCCCCGCTAACCGCCTGGTATTTGAAGGATTGTTCTTGTTTGAAGGCGGCGACGCGGCGGTCGATCAAATCCTGTTTCGTCGCCGCTTCAAGTTCCCCCGGCGTCGACGCCAAGCGTTCGTTCAACTTCGTACGGAACGCGTCGACGTCGGATCGCAATTTTAGGAAGACCGCGTTGACGCCGTACGCCGCGCCCGACGCCTGAGCGAGTTCGCGTCCCAACGCTTCCGAGACATAAAAGCCTTCGCAGTCGGGGTCGTCGACGATTCCAACGACGTTCAACTGAAATTCAACGGCGCGCGACGATTGCGTCGAAACGGCGAGGAGCGCCACCGGATCGCCGACCTTCGCGCCGTATTTCTTCGCGCCCTTGACCGTCATGACCGCTTCTTTAGCTACGGGGGCGCCCTCTTTTGGCGCGGACAACCACCTTCCGTCTTCGAGTTCGTAGGGGGATTCGGTCGCCGTCGTGCACCAGAACGCGGACCCCATTCCCATGGGGGTTCCCATCGTCGAACGGTACGCGCCAAACGCGCGGCGGTGAAGTTCTGGATCCATTCCCTCAGGCGCTTCTTCGATTTTGGAGTCGTCGACGTCGAGGGAACGTTTGACGGTCTTACGCTCCCCTTCGTCTACGGCGTCGGCGTCTTCAAGGATCGATTTTTCCGTGCCTGGCGCGTAAACAAACATCCTCAAAATCGCGACTTCGTCGCATCGCGAGACGGCGTCGTCTTGGCGTAGCTCTTGAATGAGACGTTCGTCCAATGTCGGAACTGAAGCGCGCCCGCCAAGACGGTTGAGCGCGTTCGCTCCCCCGTTGCCTCCGCCGGATCGACCGCCGGGGGTTCTTCCCTCTCCGGGTTGAGCGTTCGCGCCGCGTCCTCCTACGGGTCGTCCTTCGGAAGGACGACCTTCTGCGCCAGCTTGGTTTGAAGCCGGATTGGAAGACGCGTTGGAGGTTGCGCTAGGATGTTCGCTAATCATCGGACGAGTCGCAAAGTTTTCGCGTTTCGTCGGATTAACGTACTCCCCCATATCGGGTCTTTTTCCCTCTGGGGAGGCGAACGTCTTGGATGCGACGCGGAGATCGTATTCGCCGAGAAAATTTGCTTCCTGAGTCGTTTCGTCGATGAAAAGCGCTTGAAAACCGCCGATCGTCCAAACAACGAGGCACGACGACGCGGCAATCGCCAGCAGAACGAAGAAGAGCCTTTTCTTCTGCCTCTTCATCCTTGAAAGCGCAAGATTCAAAACGAATTTCATGATTCGCTTCCTCCTGGCGCGTTATGAGCGACGCTTTGATAAAAACGCGCTAATTCTCCCGCGTCTTTAAAGTCTCTCGTAGGCGCTTCGTTCGACGCTTTACCGTCGCGAAGGATCACGACGCGATCCGACCAAATAGCGACCGCCGGCTCATGCGTAACGAGAATAATCGTGCGTCCTCCTTCGCGATTTACTCGGTTAAAGATCTCGCAGACGTTTTGACTGCTCGTCCAGTCGAGATTTCCGGTCGGTTCGTCGGCGAGGATCACCGCAGGATCGGTCGCCAACGCGCGCGCGATCGCCACGCGTTGCTGCTGACCGCCGCTCAGCGCGTCGGGATATTGTCCGAGTTGTTCCTCGACGCCAAGCTCCTTCCAGAACTCGCGCAAGCGGTTCAAAAGATCGGCGTCAACGCGCCGACCGTCCGCGCGCAGCGGAAAAAGAATATTCTCTTCCGCCGTCAAGTGAGGAATCAGATTGTAACTCTGAAAGACCACGCCGACGCGTCGCCGACGAAACTTCGTCAACGCCGCGTCCCTCATTTTCGAGAGATCCTGTCCTTCAATCTCGACTCTTCCGCGCGTCGGACGCGTCAACCCCGCCATCAGGTGGAGCGCGGTGCTTTTCCCCGATCCCGAGGCGCCCATAATTGCGACAAATTCGCCTTCGGCAACGCGAAGATTCAGTTCGCTCAGCGCGTCGAAAGAGCCCGACGCGCGACGATAACTTTTGGTCAACTCAAAGGTTTCAACCGCGATTATCTTCGTCTCGTTCGTCGTCATTTCTCATCCTCCGCGCAATATGACAAGACCGTCAGAATATAGCCCGTCACCAACGGAGCGTCCGTTTCATACCACATGCGATCGTCGTTCACCCACGACCCGTCGATATTCTGCGCAAGCGCCAACGTTTCGAGAAGTTCGGCGCGCCAATCGTGCGCGACGCCCTCCGCGTCGACGAAGGAATCGCTTCCGATCACTTTCAGACACTTGGAAAAGGTATTGTAATAATAATAGAGACCGCGTTTGCCGAGACCGGGATTCTGCGTCGTCGTATAGTTCTCCTTAATCCAACCGATCGCCGCTTCCACGCGCGGATCGTCCGGAGTCAGCCCCGCATAGATCAAGCTTTTGAGTCCCGCGTACGTCATACTCCCATAACTTCTCAACCCCCCGTCGGCTTCCTGCCCCGCAGGATTCTCTTCTCCGTTGATGAAGGTATAGAAGAACCCTCCGTCGTTGCCGCGCGTCTGACCAGCCGCAGGGTTTGCTTCCGACTCAAGGTTTTGGCATCTGCTCACGAAGACTAAAGCGTCTTGAATCGCCTGATCCTCCTCTTCCACGCCGATTTCGCGCAGTGCCTCGACGAAAAACTGCGTGTTCGAGAGGTCGGGACGCGTCGACTTCTCCGCGCCGTATCCCACGCCTCCGAATCGCTCGTCCGACGGATCGACGCCATTCGCTTCGTTATACTGAACGCCGCGAACAAAGCGCTCCGCGTTCTTCAAAACCTCGTCGTAACGACCGTCCCCCGCCGCTTCGTTCGCCAAATGGAAGCAAACGAGCCCTAGACACGATTCATACGACGCCACGTGAGAATTCGTCGTGTAGATTCCCCCGTCCTCCTGAACCGACTTTTCCAAAAACGCCAGCGCCTTGGCCAAGACGGGCTCGTCAAGCTTCACGCCCGCGCGAAGAAGGCCGATTGCGTCGACGATCGTCGGGCCAATTCCGACGCGCGGCGACGAGGAAAAGGAACCGGAGGGAAGCTGAATTTTACGCAGATAGTCGACGCCCATGTCGCTCATCTTGAGGCGCAACGCGTTCAGATCAGCGCGTTCTTCGGCGGTAAGTTCCTTGCGCATCTTCACGACTTGCGCCGCGCTCTGCATCCCCGGACCGCCGACGCCTCCAGGGCCTCCCGCTCCGCCCAAACCGCCGTTGACGCCGCGACCTTGCGCCGACTCGGGACGCCCGCCTTGTCCAAAACGTCCAGACGCGTCGGGACGCTGCGCGTAAACTAAAGAAGAAACGGTTAGCGCGACGCAACAGGTCGTCGCTACGATAATATTCGTCTTTTTCATTGTAGGAACACCTTAATATCAAGCTTATTTATTGAAGGAAAGAGTCTCGCTCCCAGCGACCGTCGCCGCCGCGCGCCAGACGTTTAAATCGATTGTATCCGAAACAGTACGCGCCGAACCGTCCGCCATCCCTACGATCACCACTCCAGGATGATTCGACGAAGCGCCCTGATAGATTAACTCCGCTCCGCGCAGCCATATTCCGGGAACTTTCGCGTTCGGCAAAGAATACGCAGAATAGCCGGCGCTATAGTGACGTCCCGCCAACCACGGAGAACCTCGATGCGAGATGATAGCTTGCGAACGAAACGATTCTAAATCAAGGTTCATAAAGTCCTCCGGAGAACCGTCCGCCCACGCGCTCATACGATCCATATCCTCCAATGAAGGAGAGCCGGGGGCAGTCTCAAAACGCATCCGCGCTTCAGAAATCACCATCGTGTTCGACGTTCCGTCTAACAGCGTCGCAAAGGACGTCTGCGTAAAACGAAACGTTCCGTCGTTGCGCAACGAATCGAGAGAGTTGCCGCGCCCCGTGCCTGTCCCCGTGCAGAACATGTAATTCACGTTATTCGCGTACAGGTTGTTATTGCGCGACTGGAGCGCTTTACGCGGTTGATCCTCGCTCGGACAGAAGAGCATCGGACACGGAAAATCGCACTTCTCTAACAACGCGTCGTTGATCGACGATTTGTTTCCCCAAAGGCGATATTTGTCGTAGTCGCCAAAGTCGATCCCCACCATAAACGAACCTTGCTCGATAAAGGGCAAAACGCGCGCCTGAATCGAAAAACCAGTGTTGTAAACGGTGGAAGAGCCCGCGCTGCGCCCCCAGCTTGTAAATTGCGGCAATCCTCGATAAACGTCGGCGTAGTTGGTCAGAGCCAATCCCCACTGTTTCACATTATTGAGACATTGCATCCTTCGCGCGGCTTCTCTGGCCGCTTGAACCGCCGGAAGCAGAAGACCGATCAAAATCCCAATAATGGCGATTACGACCAAGAGTTCGACAAGAGTGAACCCATCGCGACGCCTTCGCTCCAATCCTTTAATATCAATCATTATCAAATTCTTTCACATAAAACGACGAAATCTATGGCGCGTCGTAAGAAAAGCAAAGACGCGCCCCAAGAAAGAAGAAATCGCGTCAAGGAATCAATTAAGGAGTCGCACCGTCGACAAATTCGCCAGTCGGAAAAGGACGTCAAAGCGCAACGCGAACGCGCTAGAAAAACGCCTCGCGAGACGCGGCGCCGCCAAACCGAAGGGGGACGTCCATCGGATAATCCGTCGCGGGAGAGCTATGGGGAGAATTCCCAAGAGGAGAACGCCAAGGGTCGAGAAGAAGAAAACGCGCGTCGCCGCGCCGCAAAGTTTCGCCGAAAGCGCGAGGGAGCGCGACGATTCAAAATCGCCCGCAACGACGTAACCGGCGGCGTCGACGGGGTTCCCTGAAACGTCTCCGTCAAACCAGAGAATCGTCTCGGAAGCCCCGATTGGGGAA
>CAKVCP010000037.1 GCA_934725735.1 uncultured Thermoguttaceae bacterium | reverse complement strand
ATTATGCAACGCTTATTATTCCAACAATAATACTTGCAGTATTTATTATTTTTGATTTAGTAATGATAAAAATTAAGAAATCTAGTTTTTTATATAAATAAATGTTTACAAAGATTGCTATAAATGTTAAAATAATTGAAATAGGAATGTCTTTATTTAAAGAAATGGAGGTCTAAAATTTGGCTGATATTAAAAAAGTTTTAGTTTGTAAAAATTTATCCAAAAAATTTTTCCTAAATAAAAAAATTTTGCTTAGTTATTTCCGCCAAAATAAAAAAAGGAGAACGTAAACACGTTCTCCTCAAATCTCTGCACACCGCTGAAATCAATCAGAAGACCACCTGGCTGACAGGCTTCTTGTCGTCGGCGCCAAGGGTGATTCCCAAGACTCCGCCAACGATACCAGCTACCGCGCCGATCACCCCCAAAGAAGAAAGACCGCGAGTTCCGTAGGACGTGCCATAGGAAGGAGTCGCATAGTTGGCGGGAAGGGACTGAACAGTCGTCGCCTGCTGAGTGGCGGAAGCAACGTCGCCCGTAACGGGCGTTTGAACGTTCTCAATGCCGTCAGGACCTAAAATAATAGGCTCCTCAGAATCTTCGGTAACCACAACCTTTTTCATTCCGAAATATCCGGTCGACGGTTGTTCAGCGGCAACCGTGTAAATACCGGACGCAATGTTCGAAATTTTAACGCCCTCAACAACGCCGGAAACCGTCTCGTCTAAAACTTTCGCGCCGCTAGCGTCAGTAAGAGTATAGTGCACGTCTTGCGCGGCCTTCGTCCCACCGTTTTCAGCGACATAGAAAAATGTAATATCGCCAGCATTCGCTACCGCCACGTATGATATCGCGACCGCCACAGCCGCCAAAAGTGCGAGAACACGTGAAATTCTCATGCCAACACCCAATCCTTTCTTGAACCTCACTTCCGTGAGAAATGTCGAACCTAAGCTGTACCCCAAAGTCCAAACTATTCCGTATTTGCTAAATTTTAGTTACGACGTCATAAAAAATCAAGGCGCTATATCGAAATTTGTCCAAATATTTCAAAAAATTTTCTGAATATTCACTCTTTCTTACAACGACGTTTATTATTTCCTTCTTATTGATTATCTAAAAGTCTTGCTAAATTTAAAATCAATTCTTCTAATTCTCTCGCCACAGGAGACGAACGTCTTTGCACAACGTCTAGCACGGCTCCGTAATACCATGCCAAACCTTCCGTTCCCCCCTTGAATTTCTGAAGGATCGCCGCGCGATTCGAAGCGTTGGTCAACGTACGAATCAACGACGCAACATTGTCAATCTTATCGCAAGCGCTAACCAGAACGCCCGAGTCGCTCGCGCGTTCGAGGCGCGCGATATATGCGTCTTTTCGCTCCTTCCACGGCGCTTTCTTCGAACTATCCGCAGTCGTCGAATCGGAAGTCTCCATAACGATCGTCGCCACTTCATCCCCAAAACGCTCGCGAATCTCTTTTAATCGTTCGAGCCCTCCGCAATCTTCAACCGCATCGTGAAGAAGCGCGGCGATCGCTACGTTCTCCGAACATCCGTAGTCTAACGCCAACCCCGAAACGCGAAGAAGGTGCGACAAATACGGCACGTCGCCATTTTTACGCATTTGTCGACGATGAAGCTCCGACGCCCAAAGAAGCGCGGAGTCATATCTCGCGCTTAGCGCTCCCGCTCCATATCGCGGTTCATTCCCCGTCATTCGATACTCCTTGGTCTTATCTAGAAACTCTCGTTCAACGAGTTATAGTAAGCGCGTCGAAATCTACTGTTCCGATCGCGTCAAACAAGCCTATCGTCAAGAGCGCTTCACGCGCTCGCGCGGGGGGATTCGCGTCTATTTTAAACTCTTGCCACGACGTTTCGCCAAGCGGAATCTCAAGAATCGCCTCTTCTCCTAAAGACTTTCGATCTTTGTCGAAATACTCAATCCGAGCGACTTCCGCCGACGAATTTGAAGACCGCAGACAAAGATTGGACGCGCGAACCGCGCCGGAAATTTCAAATTTTTTCACTTTAGACGCGTCTATTCCAAAACTCTGTTTCAGCGACGCGCGAAGTTCCGTCTCTCGACCTCGTCGAATCGCTTCGTCCTTTTTTGTCGCTTCGCGGCGATTTTCGGGAAGCGTCGCCGCTCGCGTTCGCTCCTCGTTGCGATCTTTCTTCTCATGCTCCAAAGCGACTGCCTCGTTCGAGAGACGACACGCCCGACTCCCCTCGTATAGGACGTCAGGTTCCGCAATCTGGACGTTCCAAGCGTCGTACCACCCTTCTGGAGTTGGGTTCAACACAGGGAGACTCAGCGCGTTTTCCCCTTGGGGAGAGCCTGCCTTGACAGGAACGGGGTCGAGCTTTTCAAAATCTCCTCCGACGAGACTTAATTCTCGCGCGTCTTTTTCGAGCGTTCCTTTAACGAGAGGTTCTAATCGCGTAGGAATCAGCGCGTTCGCGGTTAGCGTATTATCCTTCTTATCGATGAACGTCCAAATTTGCCGGTAGTAGTCTCCAACGGGCGCGACAATCCGACCGCCGTCTTTCAAGGAATCGGTCAACGCTTTGGGTATCTCGCTAACCGCGCGAGTCACGAGTATTTTGTCATAGGGGCCTTCTTCCGCCCAGCCGTCGCAAACGTCGGATACTTGTTGACAAACGACGTTGTCCAGCTTTAGTTTTTTCAACGCCGCAGCGGCGTTTTTCGTCGCCGTCCGATCGGAGCTCACGGAAAAGACCTCTGAAACCAATAAGCCGAGCGTCGCCGTCTGGTAACCGCTTCCCGTCTCAACAACAAGAACGCGATCCGTCGGCTGGGGATTCAACGACTGAATTGCGTACGCGCAACTAAACGGCGTTGGAGCGACGAGTCCGCAATCTAATTGAACTTCGACATTCGAATAGGCGACGTCTCGTCGTTTTCGCGGTAAAAAATCTTCGCGTGGAACGCGACAAAACGCGCGTAAAACTTCGACGTTGTCGAAAACTTTCGTCGGAATCAACGTTTCCACCGTCATTAACGCCGCTTGTTCGACGATCGGAAGCCGTTCTACCCCCTGCGCGGACGACGCTTGCCTGCTCTTTTTTCCCGTTTCAGGTTTGGCCGCCGACACATTTTTCCCGTCCGACGATTCCTTCGCCGCATTGTCTTCAGAAAGCGTCGGCTCTTGCGATTGAACCGCGACGCTTTCCGAAGATTTCGGCGCTCGAAGTTTGATCTCTCCTCCTTGCGCCGCAATCGTTAAACAAGCAAGAAACGCTAACACGCCGCAACTTTTTCCAAAAAACAAAGCCCAATTGCCGCGTCTCATCGCGATTCTCCTCTCTCGTTAAGCAGTTACGCCGCGCGTCAGCGTCATGAACGCCGTTTCGAGGTTAATTTCTTCCTCGCGGAACGACTTGATTCTAAAACGACGCTCGATCAAACGCGTTAAGAGTTGGGAATACTCGTCAAGGCCTAGTCCTTTTTTGATAAAGACGCGAATCGCGCCGCTGCGATCCAGTTCCAATCGATCGACGATCTCGTCGTCGGAGAGGAATTTCATACATTCTTCCGTCTGTTTTTTGCGCTTTTCGTCGTCCTGTTCCGCCAACTCGATAAGAAGCGCCACTTGGTCGCGCACACGACGCATAACGTCTTCCACCTTTGCGTCGACGAGAAGTTCGCCTCGCTCGATAATACCGACTTTATTGCAGACGTCCGCCAATTCGGGAAGAATGTGGCTTGAGACCATGATTGTCTTGCCTTTGCCGCCGAGACGTTTGAGGAGCTCGCGAATTTCGATACGCGCGCGCGGATCCAAACCGCTGGCGGGCTCGTCGAGTAGAAGAACTTGAGGATCGTGCAAAAGGACTCGGGCAAGCCCAAGACGCTGCGTCATACCGCGACTCAAACTGGTGACAAGGGCTTCGCGTTTGTATCCCAAGTCGACAAGTTCCAAAACCTCGTTGCAGACTTTCCGGCGAGCTTCGCCGCGCACGCGATACGCTGCGGCGAAGAACTCGAGATACTCGATAACCTTCATGTCGTCGTACACGCCGAAAAAGTCTGGCATGAACCCGATGATCCGGCGAATCTCCTTCGGTTTCGTATAGATCGACATTCCGCAAACGTAAGCTTCTCCCCACGTTGGCTGAAGAAGCGTGGCAAGCATTTTCATCGTCGTCGTCTTACCCGAGCCGTTAGGACCGATGAAGCCGAACAGATCGCCTTCTTTCAATTCGAGCGTAAGATTTTTCAAGGCAAAGAGTTTGCCATATTGCTTCGTGAGCTCTTCCGTTTTAATCATGCTTATACCGTTGCTTTTCCTAAGAGTATTTGCAGCCTCAAATAATCTACGCCAGCCGCGTTGCGGCGCTCATTTTGTCTCGGTAGTTGGATGCGATCCCAAACGTATCGGCGTTATGATTCGCACGACGATGGTTCTTTTCGACGCGGGAAGAGGATCGACCGATTCCTCGTTCGAACGCGACGTCGTCGCTATGCTTGACACAAATTCAGGCGTCGTTCCATAACGTCCGTATTTTTCAAGCGTTTCAAGCCGACGATTGCGATATTCTTCCCCCTTTTGCCGCGCAAGCTTCTCGTTTAAACGCTCCATTTCAAGCGCGTCCGCTGAGAGACGCGCCGTATCCTCCGACGGTCTGTATTCCTCGCATTCAGGATCGACGACAACTCCGTAAATAACGGCGCGTCCGCATCTTAGAAGAGCCGTCAAGTCGAGGTCGCGTTGCAGACGTTTTTCGGTTCCAAAATTATCGACCCCGCCGGCAAATTCATAAAAGCTCGCCGCGCGAACGATATAGGGAAGTCGTTTAGACGCAGAGTTATACGACGACGAATCCCACTTGGCGAGTCGATCCGTCGGAACCGAACTTCGTTGTTCGTTTAGGATTCGCATCGGTTCCAAACGCGCCGCGCCTCGCTCGATTACCGTTTCTCCAGGAGGCAACGTCCCCAATTCGCATGCGCCGCCTTTATAGATCAAACACGCGTTATAAATCGGCGAATTAAAAGGATTTATAACAGATCCCTTCAGACTTAATCCGTCGTCGCTCAGAGACGTAAACTCAGGTAAGTTTTCAAGCGCTCCGTACCACCGTCCCACAAAACTTTTGCTAGAACGCGTCGCAGCGGGGAAACGACGCAGCGCGTCCCTCTCAACGCTGTATTGTTCATCCCAAAGTTTGGGAGAAAACGCCTTTTGTTCAGCGCCGCCAAGTCCTTCCCCTGAAAGGGTTAGGGGAAAGATCGCCGCTGTTTCAGATCCTGACGTTATCCGATAGTCGGAAATTTTAGGGGAGAATTCTAAATCGTAACGATTCCCTACGGGGGAATAGAATCCAAACCAGGACACGTCGCGCGCTCTGCCAGACGCTAAGTCGACGTCGACAACGTCGAGTTGGTTTAGAATCTCATGTTGCGGAGTCGTATGGCGATACCAAGCGACGCCGACGACAATGAAGGCAACGATTTCTAAAGGGAAAGTAACCCACGTAAGTATCGGTCTTTTAAAGACTTTCTTCACCAGGAACCAATCGAACGGCGCGATTGCAAGAACGTAGAGAAGCAACAGAACGGCGAGCGCGGAGAAAGGCGTCGTTTTAACGCCGTCAAAGACGTCCAAAGCGCTGCGAATCTGTCCGGAAAAGTCGACGTATCCTCGTTTTATCATACTTGCGGACGCGTCTTTCGGCCCTATGACGTCAGGATCTATTCCTAAAATTTTCAGAAGAAGCCTTCCGCGTCCGGACCAGTTCGCTATCGGAGCTTCCCCCAAGTCCGCCGCGAAGAAAACGACCGTGCCTAATCCGACGGCGCGAGACGTTAGCAGCGGAGTCTCCGCTTCGCGCATCTCTACGATCGTTCCTTCTTTAAGTTCTTTGATAACCGGCACTTGCAAAAAAGGATTCGAGCGAGTCCCCGTCATTGCTAAATTCTTGACGTTTTGCAAATCGTTCGTAAAAGCGTTTACCGATCGAAACTCATGCGTCTGGGGAGCGGCGACTCCTGGCGCAAGTCCCGACAATACGCCGTTTTCCGTCAATAGCGGCGCTGAATTTTTACCGGCGAGAACGACGACGTTTCCGCCGTTAAGCGTCCATTCTTCAATCGCTTTGATCTCCTTAGATTCAAGCGTCATTCCTTCGTACAAGGCCAAATCCGAGGTCGTGAAGAACAAACGATCTACGCATTCGTAAGAAAGAAAGCTTTCTGGAAGTTCTCTAAAACTAGAAACCTTAACGACTTGAGGACGACGTTCTTCTTTCAGTCTAAGCTCGCCAAAAGCGTCGGCAAAGCCTATTTTGTCGTCGCCTACAACAAGATAAATTGGCTTTGAAGGATTCGCCGGTTCGTTAAAAACTACTTGCAGCTCCTTATCTTCGCTCTTCCCTGGCGATAACTCTTTACTCCATATCGTTTTACCATCGGAGTCCTTAACGCGCGCGACAAGATTTCCGCGAGACTTAGGAAAAACGAAAGAAAGTTCGATTTCACCGAGTCTAAGCTCTTCCTTCGTAAGAGTTTGTCCTATAAAAAAAGCCGCCCCGTCCGTATCGCGAGTCTCTAATTCCAAACGATACGTTGCATCTGCGACTTCCGAATGCATCGGTTGAAAAGACAATCTTACGGGCGTTTGAAATCCATTCTTGTAAACACCTTCTATACCGACGCTTATCTTCGTCGGCGCAAAGATTGACGAGTAAGGATTCTCGGCGGCGCTTACCGTAAGCGTTATTCCCAACGCCATGATGAGCGTCATAAAAGCCGTCGTCGCGCGCGATCTTAACAAAGCTGGAGCCATTCTTTCTCTTTTCACCACAAGAAAGTCTCAAATTATTGTCGCTTAAAAGGATACGTGTTGTGAACCTTACGGTTTTTCAGAATCGGGACAAACGCAAACAAGCTTGCCGCATCCTGGACACCCCGTCCCGTATTTGTCGATCAACGCCTTGTTAAGATCGACGCCGACGACGTTCGCAATCGTCGTCAACCATGCCAACACGTCGGCAAATTCCTCTTCCTGCTCCTTTTTCGTGCCGCTACGAAGGGCCGTCGAAAGTTCGCCAACTTCCTCCATAAGCCACATAAAAGTCCCCGCGACTCCGCGTTCTTTGTCTTTTTCTACGTACATATTGCGAATAAGTCTCTGAAAATCGGGAACCGAAAGCTCAGGGGTCTTAATTGTGTCGCACATTCTCGTTATCCTTTCCCATATCGGTAAAAGTGATTTTAGTCCGTTCCTATTATACCTGACGTTATAACTCGACGCCACCCCCTTTTCAACGACTAGTCGATTGACCTTCCTCCCTGAAACAAGGGAGAGGCGAAAAATTCGCAATCGACGTCGTCGTAGGGTTCCTCCGCGTGATCTTTTACAAGAATCAACACATATTCCAATGTCTCCAAAGGTTTTCCATCCCCTAAACCTTCTTTTTTGATCTTGTCAAATACTCGCGCGGATTCCTCCGGTCCCAATACGCATAACGCGCTTGCCAACGCGTCCGCCGTCGTCCCCGTCGGAGCGACAACTGTTGCGACGCATCGACGCGTAAGAGGTTCTCCTGTGCGAGGATCGATAATGTGAGAATAACGAACTCCGTCTATTTCCACATAGCGATTAGCGTCCCCTGAAGACGCGACGCCAACGTTGGAAAGTTCGCGATAATACGCGGGCTTCTCCCCGAGAGACGCTATTCCGACCGTCCATCCTTTTTTCCCTGGAGGAGGATTTCCTAAGCGTAAATCGCCGCTTGAATTGAGCAACGCGCTCTCTATCCCGAACTCCTTGAGAACGTCCAGCGCCTCGTCCATCACGATTCCCTTGGCGATCCCCCCGACGTCAAAACGAACCCCTTTCTGCGTTTTAACCCTTTTTTCTTTCAATTCCCAAACGTCTAATCCCACTTTAGTTTTAGCGACGTCGAGGACGCTTTTCGGGGGCAATTCCTTGAAATAGCGACTTCTTCTCCACAATTTCACGATCGGACTAACCGTTGCGTCAAAAGCGCCTTCAGTTAATTCGCAATATCGTCTTGATTCGCTAAACGCGCGATACAATTCGTCGCTCGTCTCAACAAAATCGCCGGTCTCCTCTACTTCTCGACATACGCGAATAATCTCGCTCTCGGGATCCCAATCCGAAAGAATCGAGTTCAATTCGTCGAAACGTCGCCAAACGGCGGCGATCGCTTCATCCGCTTGCGCGTCGTCTTTCGCATAAAAAGTTACGCTCACCGGAACGCCCATCTTTTCTGCCGAAAATTCGTAACGTTGTAATTCTTCAGAATTTACAAAAGAGGACCACCCGAAAAGCGCCTTCAACTGCGCTAAAATAAACAACGCTCGCGCGATACGTTTCCTTGAGAAGATCATTAAATTTCTCGCTTATGCACCAAGAATTCTATAAAAATTAACGAACCGTTCTTTAACAAACGATCCGTTAAAATATTTAATGATAATTATTTACAATAGCCTTAGGCCAACTGCATGAGCACGTATCGGTACCCGTCGGACGTTTCAAAGAGGGTTCGATAATCTTGCTGAAAATAGAACGCGACGGTCTCTTCAGCGGGAACTTCGCGGAAGAACTCGTTTAAGAATCTCGAATCTAATCGCAATTCAGCCGGCTCGCCGTCGTATGCAATCGGAAGTTCTACGCTTGATTCGCCCGTCGCTTCTCCAGCCGCCGTGATATTGAACGTTCCATTGCTGAACTTAAACCACACGCCCGGTTTGTTCTCCGTCGTGACAATTTCTGCCTGACGAATCGCGCGCGCCACCTCGTCCGCGATGAAATCAACGCGCTTTTTGCCCGTCTTGTCAGGAATGATCGCGTTCCAATTCGGGAACAACCCCGTCATTAACGTCGTCGACACAACAATATTGCCAATCTGAATAATCGCGTCCGCTTCGTGCGTCGCAATCAAGACTTCGTCGGCTTCGGAATCTGAACGTACGATCAAATTTAACGTACGCGGAGGGAAAATCGCTTCTTGACTCGTGAAGTTTTCTTGCTGAGCGTCTCCATAAGATTCCGACGCGTTTTCTTGATAAGCAAGTCGTCGACCATCCGTCGCAACCGCCGTGATTCGATCGGCGCTGAAAATAAACTTCACGCCGCGTAACTCAAAGTGGGAATTATTCGTTTGCGTCGCAAAGACTGTTCGACCTACCATGCGATTGAACGAATTCACGGGGATTTTAAAATACGTTGTTTCTTCGAAAGGGGGGACGATGGGGAATTTATCGGCGTCGTCGCACGTATCGAGTTGATAACGGAAATGCGCGCCCTTGATCGTTATTTGAGAGCCCTGGAGTTCGATGGCGATTTCCTCGTCGGTCGTTTCCGCAAAAATCTTCCGCAACAGTTTCGCCGGCAAGATCGCTTCGCCAGGATTATCAACGACAAACGCTTCTTTTTCAGTAAGTTCGCCGCGCGCGCCGACCTCTCCGTCGGTGGCCATAAGAAGCAGAGAGTTTTCATTTGCCACGAGCTTCACATTTTGCAATACGGGCCGAACGTCTCTAGAGGCGGTATAATTGGCTATAGTAGAAAAGAGCGGGACAAACTTATTGCGTCGACATCGTATCTTCATTGAAAACCCCTTTGATCTTATTGACGGGATCCTATTCCTATATCAAGAATCCTTGCTTCCATTTTCTATCAATTAAAGGAGAGCTCAATAATCTGTCTACAGAGAAAAATCGAGTCTCATCCATTTTCAAAAGCACGGTAAAAATTTCTAGGCAAAAAAACAAGACCTATCAAATATGACGGCTTCAATCATAGAAATCACCCGTTTTTTCTAAGAAATGAAAAAGAATATATATATTTTTATTATCTCAATAATAGTAATAATAGTGATAAATAGAATTTTGTAAAAGCTTGACACTAGGATTAAGACAAACAGCTTAAATGAAAGAGTTTAAAAAGCGTCGTATAAAATTAAAAAGATGTGACTAATATGTTTTTTGTTAGTAAATAAATGTAAATAAAATGTTTGTAAAAATATTGATTAAAAAATAAATTTTAAATATTTATTTTTATTTACAAAGTAAATACAAAAAAGATTCAAGAAATAAACGCGAATATCAGGTTAGATTCGAATATGAAAGAGACTTGAAAACGATCAATAAGTTGTCAAAAAGAGAGTTGGAAAGAATGAAGGACGATGAAGATATTTTAAAATTGACCGACGCTTGGTTCGATTAGAAGAGAATCGATTTTTTCATCGGTGGAAAAGCGCAATTCCAGCTTTCGTAGTTCTCTAAGATAGTTTAGCGATATGAAACGTATCTCCGAGCCGTTGTTTTTGGGGGCGGAAACGCGCGTTAAAACGTCGCGCGCGGAATGTTTCCAAGCGATTCTCCCTTCGGCTTGGGGCTCGACGCTTATAAGAGACGCGGTGCGCTCGGCAAATCGTCCGTCTTCCAATAAAACGGCGTTTCCCGAGAAGGAAGAGAATGTTGGCTCTTGATGGATGATATAAACACGATCGTATAAGCGATAAAGACGCGGCTCTTCAACTGCGTCGCGGAGTCGATCGGCGTAATGCGCCGCCGACGGTTGGTAAACGACGCCTTTGTCGGAGCCAAGAGGCTTTTGAGAGGAAAAATCGAAGGCAGCGATCGTACCGCTTGTTTTTTCTACTCGCCAAAGGAAGGGCGCGTCGGCGTAATAAAGAGAGTCCTGATCGTCGAATGATTCATCAAGCGTTTCAAGGGAGAATAAAGGCTGGTTTTCTCCTTGCGCCTTCAATGGAAGGAATGGAAGCGAGGAGAGCGCGAAGAGAAAATCTCTTCGCGTTAAAGGGGGCAATTCGTCTAACTTATTCCGCGGCATTTTTCTTGGAATCCTCTTCATGCGCTTGAGCAAGAGCGTCCGTTACTTCTTTTTTGGACGTCAAATAAAACGCGACTCCCACGAGCGCAACGAAGACCGCAAGCAGACGGAACGTTAAGCCGACGGTCATGCCATATCCTGCCTCTATCGCGGAATGATTTGTCGTCGTAAAGAACGGGTAGAGTTCGTCTAACATGTATTCCAGCGGTCCAGCTGATAGAGGGACGATTGACGCAATATTTCCGACGCAGTAGAGCGCGGCATGATCGATTAGCGACGGCGCTTGGGCGAAAATTCCTCTCGCCGTGTAAAAGAGGGAAACTGAAAAGCTACAATGGACGACGACCGTCAATAGGAACGAGTAGAAAAGAACGCGTCGCTTTCTCTGATATTTCATTATTGATCCAGTGAGCGTCGCTAAAAGTTTTCCCACGAAGGGAATTGCGTTTATGACTTGAATTCGTCGATTTTTGGAGCTAGACGGAATAAGAAAAAACGCCAAAAAAATGGTCGAAAGCGCCGTTAAGGCAAGTAGTCCTGTATAGATAACGCGCACCAAAGCGGACGCGTCGACGCTAAAGCCGGTGACGGCGATAAAGAGGAGTCCCATTAAAAACATCGTGTAAAGTCCAATGACGCGGTCGACAACGACGCCGGCTGTCGCGTCGTCGATTGACGCTTGGTTTTTCTTTGCAAGTAAATAAACCTTGATCGCGTCCCCGCCGATGATTCCAACCGGCGAAAGGTTGAACATGAATCCAATGAACCCAAAACGCATTGCGTCGGAAAAGGATAATTTTCCTCCAAGCGCTAGCGCTAACAAGCGCCATCTGACAAGGGTCGTCGCCGTCGCGAAGAAATTGAAGAAGAATCCGACGAAAATAAAGGGAAGACTGATATCGCTCCAAGTTAAATTGGCGAGAACTGAACCTTTAACCGCGCGAGCAATAAGAAAGGTAAAAATAGCGACGACGGCGAATAGCTTGATGAAGAAGAGAAGAATTTTGGACATGACAGCGTAGGAGACGGCAAGTCTGCGATATTGAGGAAGGTTGAATTTAAAGTCGATATTTTAAGGGATAGGATAAAATACGGCAAGTAGCGAATTCTACGCGCGGTTGAAGAGTCTTGACTAATTTTGTGAAAATTTTGTAGGATATTGCTTTTAAATGAAAAGCGTAGAGATATAATAACTAGAGTTATACAACCGGAGAGCGTCGACATAGCGGCTCTCTGAAGAGCTTTTAGCAGATAGCTGGGATGTTGCAGAATGGCCAATGTTAGTAGAGGGACGATCGAAGCGATCGTTCGACAACTTTTGCGAGAGACAAACGGATCGAAAGAGGGAGTGGCCGACGCTGTGGTCGCCGCTCTTACCGGCGGTAAGGTCGCGGCTGTAAACGCTCAGCCGACGCCTAAAGCGGCGGAACCGGCTCCTAAAAAGTCGGAACTTGTCGTAAGTATCTCCGCTCGCCATATCCATTTAACCGACGCGGACGTTGAAACGCTCTTTGGTAAGGGAAAGAAGCTTACCAAGATGAAGGATCTCTACCAGGACGGCTTCTATGCGGCGAACGAGACGGTTATGTTGATCGGTCCGCGCAAAAGAATGTTGCCTTCCGTGCGTATTCTCGGTCCTACGCGGAAAGAGTCTCAAGTTGAATTAGCCTACACCGACGCGATTTCTTTGGGAATTGATCCCCCCGTGCGCGAAAGCGGCAAATTAGAAGACACACCCGGTTGCGTTTTAGTTGGCCCTGCGGGAGTCGTCGAATTAAAGAAAGGCGTAATTCGCGCGGCTCGTCACGTTCATATGAGTCCTGAAGACGCTGCTTTCTACGGCGTGAAAGACAAGGATATGATGAAGTTGCGCGTGACTTCGGGCGTGTGTAGCGTCGTCTTTGAAGACGTTTTAGTGCGCGTTGGAAAGAATATTAAGCTTGAGGTGCATCTGGATACGGACGAAGGAAACGCCGTCGATCTTGAGCGCGCGACAAAAATCGAGCTTTTTAAATAGTGTATAAATAACGGCGTACTAATGGTTTGCGCCGTTTGAAAATATAGAACGTTAAATAGGCGGAAAGGAACGCTTTCGCGATCCTGAAGCCGTCTTCTCAAACTAACCTGGAGACCAAAATGATGCAAGCGCTGGGTATTCTTGAAGGCAAGGGTTTCATTACCCTTTTCGAAGCGACGGACGCGATGATGAAAGCTGCGAACGTTCAGTTCCTTGGTTGGGACAAACCTGGTAGCGGAATCGTCACCGTTTTTGTGACTGGGGACGTCGCCGCCGTTAAAGCCGCCACCGACGCCGGCGTTGCCGCCGCGTCCCGCATTGGCGAAATCACGGGCGTTCAGGTGATTCCGCGTCCGAATAACGACGTTGAAAAGGTTCTTCCTCAGATCAAGAAGGCGATTGCCGCCGCGAAGTGATTTAGGAAAACGAACAACGAAGTTCGAAACGCGGCGAGTTGCCGCAACGTTTACGAAAAGATACTAGCATAGCTATAATACATACACATAAAGGGTAAGATAATGAACGACGCGATTGGATTGATCGAAACGAAAGGCGTTCTGGCTCTAGTAAGCGCTGCCGACGCGATGGCGAAAGCGGCTGACGTCGAGATTGTTAAGCGTATTCAAATCGGCGGCGGTTTGGTTACGACGGTTGTTCGCGGCGACGTTGGAAGCGTTCGCGCGGCGGTCGACGCTGGCGCCGCTGCTGCGGAAGCTGTCGGCGAACTCAAAGCCGCTCACGTCATTCCGCGTCCCTCCGCCGGACTCATCGACGCGTTCACCGCTTGATTTTTCGACGTTCGGGCGCGTTGCTTCTAACGCGCTCCAGATTTTGGCTAGGGCGACGACGCGACTAGTTCCTCATTTAAAAACTCCGTGCGATCATGAAAATTCTTGTTGCTAATCTGGGGTCGACGAGCTTCAAATACAGCTTGTATGACATGGACGACGAACGCCTGATGGCGCGAGGTCGTGTTGAAAGAATTGGCGAGGCTTCTTCCCCTTGTCAAATCGCTATTGGCGATTTCAAAAAGGAAGAAAACGTTTCCGCGCCGGACCATGGCGTGGCTGTGCGCGAATGTCTTCGTCAGCTCACTGATCCTGAACAGGGGTGCTTGAAAAGCGTCGAGGAAATTGCCGGTATCGGTTTTAAAGCGGTTTTTGCCAAAGGTTTCTCCGGCGTGCAGCCTGTTACGGAAGAGTTGCTCGTCGCTATGGAGGAATTCAACGCCGTATTGCCCGCGCATAATCCTCCGTACGTTCGCGCGATGAGAATGTTGCGCAAAGCCCTTCCCGATATTCCTCTCGTCGCGGCTTTCGAAACCGGCTTCCACGAACATATTCCGACGCGCAATCGATATTACGGCGTTCCTTTTGAATGGGCGCAGGAATACGGCGTGCGACGTTACGGTTTTCATGGCGCGAGTCATCGGTATATCGCCACTCGTTGTCGCGAGCTCTTCGGAGAGGATAAGCGCATCATAAGTTGCCACTTGGGCGGTTCGAGTTCCGTTTGCGCGATTGCCGACGGATGGAGCCGTTGCTCTAGCATGGGGGGGAGTCCTCAGACGGGTTTGTTGAACAATAACCGTTGCGGCGATTTTGATCCGTTCTGGTGCTCTTATCTAACGAAAAAGTTGAACGTTTCCTTCGACGAATTGTTGCAAACTCTCGCGACCAAGAGCGGTCTTCTCGGACTTAGCGGCGTGAGCGGCGACGTTCGCGATATCCGCGCCGCGCAAGACGCCGGGAACGAGCGCGCTAAGCTTGCTCTCGAGGTCTTTGTCGGCGACGTTCGTCGTTACGTCGGCGCGTCTCTAGTGGAACTCGGTGGCGCAGACGTTCTCTCCTTCGCCGGCGGTATCGGCGAATTTAGAACGGACGTTCGCGAGACGGTCGTCGAAGGACTCGAAGAGCTTGGTATCGTTCTCGATCGCGAGGCGAATGCGAAGACGATGGGCGTCGAAGCGAAGATTAGCTCTCCGAATAGTCGCGTCCAAGTCTGGGTTATTCCGACCAACGAGGAAATCATTGTCGGTCGTCAGACCAAAGAACTCCTGGAGAAGCGGTAATTCGCTTTTTTAGAAGTTGCGTTTTGATTTTAACAATAGTTTAACGCTTGCGCGTCAAACGTTTACGAAGGCTATAGGATGTTTATCGCAAAAGTTGTGGGCTCGGTCGTGGCTACGCAAAAAACGGAGTCGATGCGCGGTTCGAAGTTGATGATGATCGAACCGTACGTTATTGAACCTAAAGCGCGCGATCGATTCATGACGACGAGTAGATCTTTAGTCGCCGTAGACGTCGTTGGGGTTGGCGAAGGAGAATTCGTGCTGGTCGTTCAAGGTTCAAGCGCGCGTATGACTCCCGAAACTAAACCGCTCCCCGTCGATTGCACCATCATTGGCATTGTCGACAGCGTGACCCTTGAGAAACAGAACGTTCCTCTTGAATGATTCGTTCAACGCTTGCAAGCTTGTTACATATAAAGAGAATACACAGCGGAAAAAATGACGTTAAGCGGTCGTAATAGTAGAAGACGGGGCGCGTTGCGAAGACACGGCGGGTCTCGATCGGACGAATCAGACCGTTCAACGCGTTCGTTTTTTCACAGGAGTGAGAATAAAATGGCGGAAGTTAATGAAGCGCTGGTGCGCAGCGTCCTTCAGGAAGTAATGTCTCGACTTGGCGGATCTACGTCCGCCGCGAGCGCGGTCGGCGGCGACGTTGCTCCGAAGAGTTACGCCGGACGTTACGGCGTCTTTGACGATCCTAACGAAGCGATTTTGGCCGCCCGCGAAGCGTACGAACAACTCTCTCGTCGCACCATTGCCGAAAGAAAAAAGATGCTCGACGAAATCCGTCGCATCTGCATCGAACAAAGCGTCGAGTTGGGAACGAAAGAGCTTGAAGAAACCAAAATCGGTCGTCTGCAGCACAAAATTGACAAACTTCTGAACGTTGGTTACAACGCGCAAGGCGTCGAGGCCCTTAGCTCTGAAGTCTTCAGCGGCGACTACGGTCTCACGGTAATCGAGCACGCGCCCTTTGGCGTCATCGGCGCGATTACGCCGAGCACCCACTCTCTGCCGACTATCGCCAACAACTCGATCAACATGATCGCGGCTGGCAACACCGTCGTTTTCAATCCTCATCCGAACGCTTCTAAGATCGCGACGGAAGGCGTTCGTCGTTTCAATCAGGCGATTTACGCCGAATACGGAATCGACAACCTGATGACGGTTATTCCGACCCCGACGCTCCAGACGGCGGACGTGATCTTCAAGCATCCGAAGATCAACCTCCTCGTCGTAACGGGAGGCGAAGGCGTCGTGAAAGCGGCGATGGCGCAGTCTAAGCGCGCGATTGTCGCCGGCCCCGGCAACCCGCCGGTCGTCGTCGATGAAACGGCGGATCTTGATCGCGCGGCGCGCTCGATCATCCTTGGCGGCGCGTACGACAACAACCTCCTCTGCCTTGCTGAAAAAGAAGTCTTCGTCGTTAATTCTGTCTTCGATAAGATGATGGACGCGATGGAACGCGTCGGCGCGGTGCGCTTGAACGCTGCGGAAACCTCAGCGATGACGCAGAAGGGTATTGTCAAAGTCGGCGAAGGCGAACGCCGTCACGACGCTCCGAGCCGCGAATTCTTGGGTAAAGACGCGACCGTTCTTGCCGCCGGTATCGGTAAAGACGTTCCGGACGACGTTGAAATGCTCTTCGGTGAAACCGATTATGAAAACCCGTTCGTTCCTGTCGAACAAATGATGCCTTTCCTTCCCTTCGTGCGCTGCAAGGACGTCGACGAAGCGATCCAACGCGCGTACGAAATGGAACACGGCTTCCGTCACACCGCGATTATTCACTCCAACAATGTTGTGAATATGACCAAGATGGGTAAGTTGCTTGACACGACGATCTTCGTGAAGAACGGCCCCAGCACCGCTGGAAACGGCGGCGGAGGCGAAGGTTACGGCTCTTATTCGATCGCCGGCCCCACGGGCGAAGGTATTACGCGTCCGTTGACCTTCACGCGCAGTCGTCGTTGCGCGATGGTCGAGAGCCTTCACATCCTTGGCAAAGATTGAGCGATTGTTCGCGAGAAAATTTGACGCGCGTTTACGACGTTAGACGCGCGTCCTTTCGGGCTGGAATTGGAAACAGTTCTAGGTCGATTTCAGTTGCGTAGAATTTAATGAGGCTTTTATATGAATCGAGCGCGAATTATTGGTTACGCGACTTCCATCGTAAAACACGAGTCCCTCGAAGGACAGAAGTTGTTGATTGCTCAGCCTGTGGGAACCGACGGCACGACCCCTGAAGGCGATCCGTCGATCGTTTTTGATAAAATCGGAGCGGGCGTTGGCGATTTGGTGTTGATAACGAGCGACGGTTCATATACAGGCTTAGAGATCATTGGCACGCGTTTGACTCCGGCGCGTTGGGGCGTTTTGGGAATTATTGATTCGGCCAAGAAGGCGGATGATTTAGGATGAGCGGACTGGACTGGAATCTAGACGAGCTGGTCGGCAAAGTTATGGCGGATCTTCAAAAAAAGCCGTCGGAGTCGACTCCCGCCGCGTTAAGCGAAACGCTGGCGCGTGATTTTCGCGCGGCGCGAGAGTCTGTTGCGGAGAAGCCGAGCGCTGCGACTCTTTACGTTGCGGAACGAATCGTCGTCGAGGAGACCGTTCGTCGGTTAGCGGCGAGTTCGCCGGCGAGATCCTGGAC
>CAKVCP010000036.1 GCA_934725735.1 uncultured Thermoguttaceae bacterium | reverse complement strand
GACGCCAATTACCAGTTGTTATTGCCGCCGTTGTTGTTATTGTTTCGGGTGTTGTTATTGTTTCGGTTGTTGTTGTTATTATTGCTGTTATTATTGTTGTTATTGTTGTTGCGGTTGTTGTTATTATTGTTATTATTATTATTGTTATTATTGCCGCCGTTACCACCACCGCCGCCGGAGCTACCGTCGCCAGAGTTATAGGTGAACATCTTGATAAGCTGCGAGAAGTTCGGCATCGGTGCGACGAGGACGTAACGACGATCGCCGGAGACGCCTGCGGAGGTCGTGAAACCAGCGCCAAGATCGAGGTAATCGATCACGGGGTAGTAACCGGGATCAGGAGTGACGTACGCGATTTGAGGAGCGCCGTCTCCCTTGACTTCCGTGTTCGCTTCTTCCTGTTTGTAGGAAGAGACGTATTCGTTCGCTTTCGACTGGAGGGCGTTCGATTCGCGAGCTTCGTTGCGCGCCTTGTTGCTCTTATAAGCGTTGGCGAGTCTCGTGAGCTCGTTAGAGTTGCGAATCTGAAGTTGGTTCATCATCGCGGAGGCGGTGAGGAGTTCTTCCTTAAGCTCTTCGCTACGGCGTCCTTCGACGAGATCAACGGTGAAGAGGGCCTCGTCGTTATCCATTGTGAAGACTTGGACGTCGGAGTGTTCCTTCTCCGTGCCGACGTTCGTCATGATCTTGACGGTGACTTTGTTCTGCGCGACTTCGCCCCAGGACTTGGAGACGAGGAAGTTGTATTCGCCGCTGAAGCCCATCGGACAGACGTAGGCGCGTGTGCGGACGCCCTTGCGATTTTCATCGAAGGATTTGCGCAGATTGATCGGTTCGTCGGAGAGGACGCCCCCCGCGGCGGTGCGCTTCTGAGCGAACCAGCAGACGGCGTTGGTGGGTTCCTGAACGGAGAGGTCGAGTTCAGCGTCGCCGGACCAGGAGATTTCGACGAAGACGTCGCGAACGGAGGCTTCGGCGAGTTGTTTTTCGAATTCGGCGGCTTCGGCGTCGCGGCCTTCAGCCTTCATCGAGTCGATGAGATCGAGAGCGATTTCTTCGCAAGGCTTCTGGACGTCTTCGACGAGTTTGCCGTCCCAGACGATCGACGCGGCGCCGAGGGCGACCCACTTGAGCGCTTCTTCGTCGTTGAGTTCGCGAGCGAGGGCGAGACCGCGGACGTAAGGTTCAGGACGAGTCGGAGCGACGCGGGAGATATCGCGATAGATCTTGAGCGCGCGTTCGCGAGAGCCGACCTTTTCAAGGTAGGCGGCGAGTCCCATGACGACGAGAGGATCGTTGTTGAAATCGGCGACGGAAAGGATCGCTTTTTCGACTTCCTTCAGAGGGGCGTTCGATTTGATGAGCGCGGCGGCGAGGGCTTCGTACATCCACTCGGAGGCGCAATCGTTGCGCATCGCGGAGCGCAGGAACGCGGCGGCAGACGCGGGATCGGAGTTCATGAGCTTCTGCGTCTGAACGACGAGAGAAGCGGAGAACTGATCGCGAGCGTTCTGTTCCGCGTCGGCTTTCGGAGCGTTCGCGGCGAACCAAGCGTCCCATTTCGCGTTGAGGTCGACGGGAGCCTGAGCGAGAGTACCGGTCGCCTTAGGAGCGGCTTTAGCGACGGGCTCGGCGGGAACGGAGAAGAGACCTTCGCCGGCGTTCGCGGGCACGTCAAGGAAATTCTGGAGGATCGCGTCGTTCGCGTTATTGGCGTTCGCGCCAATCGCGGGAGCCGCCGGTTTGGGAGCTTGCGGGATGGAGAACATACCGCCGCCGAAGCCGCCGCCTCCGCCGAAGCCGCCCATACCGCCTCCGAAGCCGCCCATACCGCCGCCTCGGTTGTTATTGCCGCCGCCCATCTGGGTTCCGCCGTAGGCGCCCATCTGGTTAGGTTGCATGATAAGGTCGGCGACGCCGTAGAGCTGGAGCGAAGTCGAGATGTCCGGATTATTCTTGATCTCATCCTGCGTCGTGATGAAGAGCGCGTCGTCGAGGATGCAGAAGTCAAGTTCATGAGGACGAAGAACGATCTTCAACGCTTTGCGGAGCGTAATGTTCGTCAACTGTTCGTTGATATTAAGCGAGGACGCGGGACCTGCGGCGTCTTCCATGTTGAGGGAGTCGAAGACGATGTTGATGTCTTGGCCTTCTTCGCGAAGCTGACGTTTGATATCTTCGATCCAGTCTTCGAGGGTCAGATCCGCGTCGGGACCGCCGTTGACGTCGACTTTGAGATTAAGAGCTTTCGCGATGCGTTGTTCTTCTGCGGAACCGGTGAGATTCGCCTGACCGTATTTCTCTTTACGAACTTTGGTAAGATTGTTCCAAACTTCGGGGTCAGGATAGGTTATAGGCGGTTCGTCGCTGACCGGAACGTGAGCGCGTTCAACGGACATGAGGGTATCGAGAAGTTTCTTCTGACGCCAGATGCGGAGATACTGATTTTCGGAATAAGCGTCGGCCAAGAAGGCGACGTTGCGAGCCTGAGTCGGGAGCGCGTTATTCGGAGAGATCTCGGCGGCGGCCTTCGCGGCTTCCGCAGCGAGGACGAACTTGCTCTCTTTGACGAGCGCCTCAAAGCGCTTCATGATTTCGACGACTTTCGTCTGATTCGAGAGAGTGGCGTCGCGCGCCTTTTTCTGGCTGTCGACGATCGCTTGATTCTGCTGCGCGGCGTAATCTCGAACGGCCTTCTGTTCCGCGACGGCCTTGATGAATTCGCCGGTGGCGGCGAGGTCGCTCAAGAGAATCTGACGATCGGCGGGAGAGAGGGTCGGTTCGTTCTTGATGCTGTTGATCGTCAATTTGACGTCTTGGAGAGCCCCGTCGGGATCGGTCTTGGCGAGCTTGCGCGCTTCGGAGGTCACGACGTTGACGTGCGTTTTAATCTGTTGCGTCAAAACGGCGACTTCCCTTTCAGAGGACTCGAGGAGATTAGCCTTTTCAGCGGCGAGAACCTTCGTTTCGGCGTCTTTGAAGAGAGCGTCGGTCGCGGGATCGGCGGCCTTCGCAGGCGCGGGAGCGGCGGCGGTTTCTTCGTCGAGAACGAGTTCGTCGTTGAACTCTTCCTGAACGAGGCCGGAAAGACGCGCGGCCACGGCGGATTCGCCACGATTCGCCGCCTGTTCGGCAAGATCAAGGGTTTGATCGATCGAATCACTGATCGCGACTTGATAATCGGTCAAGACGTCGCGGCCCGCGATCGGGAGGGTCGCGCCGCCGTCTTTAGAGGCGCTCTGAACGAGCTGATAAAGGTACTGGT
Organism: uncultured Thermoguttaceae bacterium; assembly: GCA_934725735.1. Lineage (GTDB taxonomy): Bacteria > Planctomycetota > Planctomycetia > Pirellulales > Thermoguttaceae > RUG369. The sequence goes on along the minus strand of CAKVCP010000036.1, from coordinate 15,935 downwards.
TCGACTTGCTCGGGGCCTGGGGCGCGAGAGTCCATTCGACGTCGGCTTCGCGACCGTCGGAGAGGACGACCGGGATGGAGATCGTACCCGCTTCCAGCGCGGCGTCGGCGGAACCGATCAAATAGGTTTCGCGATCGCTACGGATCGGGGGAAGAGGATTCGGATAAACGGTGGCGTCGCCGAGTTTAATTTCCGATTCTTCAGGGAAGAAGACGGGCGCGGAGACGGCGGCGGCGAGGGTTTCGCCCGCGACCTTAGCGTCCGCGTCGCGTTCGACGAGGTAGCCGCCCGTGCGGTTCGCCAACGCGCCTAGAACGTCGGCGTTCACGACCGCGCCGACCCCGTAGCAGCTCACCGGAACGCGCGATTCGACCAACATCGACGCGGTTTCGTTAAAGTCTTCCGCGTTGAAAGGGGCGCCCGTGCTGACGCCGCGTCCGAGGAAAACGATGGAGCGATCGGCGCTCTCGTTGTAATCGAAGGAGTCGGCGGCGACGGCGAAGGATTTCTGCAGGTCGGCGGCGCCGAGGGCGTCGCGCGTCTTCAAGCTGGCGATCGCCTTCTGTAGGTCGGCGGAATCGACGGAAAGGAAGCCGTCGGTGACGGGTTCGGTTTCGTTAGAGACAGCGTAGATCTGAACGCGCGCGTTTTTCGGCAGATTCTCGACGAGAGAATAGAGCGCGTCCTGCGACGCTTGACGCACGCTCGAACTGAGCTGCGCCGCGGAGAAGTCGACCAGCGCGACGACGTCGACATACTCTGATTCCGATTCAATCGAGTCGGCCTGGAGCGGAACCAGAAAACAATTCGAACCGTCGCTCAACTGATAGGACTCCACAGGGACGTCAGACTCCGCCCCTTGGACCGCCGACTGGCTAACGATGGCCGTTAGCGCGATCGCCGCGGCGGGCAATAGTTTGAAAAGGCGCTTTTTCATTCTTATGATCCTCTTCTCCGAAAATCTATAAACCGATGAGTTGGAACGCGACGCAACCGCGCGGGTCAGGACTCGCGCTCGCCGCGCGATCGTTCTATCGTCGTCGCTTCCGCCAGACGCGTCGCCGCGCCTAGCCATATTTAGTGTTCTTTTATATCAGGAAAGAAACGTTCTTTCAACCGCCAATATCGACCAAGCAAATAAACAAACCTTAAAAGGTTGCGCCGACGCCGTAACGACCCTTTTAATCGATATTTTCGGGAAGATTTACCTTCTCAAAACGTTTCAACGCTTAAAACGCGCCTATTCGACGCACCATGTCAAATCGCCTGCATCTCGCTCTTTCAAGCCTCAAATTACGGCGTTTGTCTAACGTTCCTTCTAAAAATTCTAATCTTCTCCAATTGAATCGCAAGAAAAAATTCTTTTCTTTTCATTGAATTTGAAAAAATTCCTCTCCAATGCGTAAGAAAAGACAATTATACCAGTCCTTGCATTTAAAACGATTAGTCAAACAATCCTTCCCTCTCGATTCAATTCCGCTCCCTTGAAAACCGCCCCCCTAAGTTATAATTGAAAACGCGGCAATTGTTGCAATCGCCTAACACAAATCCATATAAAGCGGTGGGAATATGAGCGAAGACAAACTCCAAGGGCTAGACGGTTTCATCGAAGAACTCGAGGAAGAAGAAGAAGACGATCTCGCAGAAGAATCTTCCGAAGGCTCTTCCGGCGACGGCGACGCAAACGTCGAGTCCGTTCAAGGGGACGCCGCGACCGCGAATCCTCATCAACCGACTCCCTCGGGAGCGATCCCCTTCGTCCATCTTCACACCCACTCCCACTACTCCCTCCTCGACGGTATCGGCAAGCTCGACGCCCTCATCGCGCGCGCAAAAGAGCTTGAAATGCCCGCGCTCGCCCTCACCGACCATGGGAATATGTACGGCGCGCTCGAATTCTATCAGAAAGCGCTCGACGCGGGGATCAAGCCGATTATCGGTTACGAGGCGTACGTCGCGCCCGGTTCGCGCTTTGAAAAGAGCGATAAGAAGATGTATCATCTCACCCTGCTGGCGATGAACGAGCAGGGGTATAAGAATCTTCTCAAGCTTTCGTCGATCGCGTTTCTGGAGGGTTTCTACTACAAGCCGCGCATCGACCGCGAGCTTCTGCGCAAATATCACGAAGGGCTCGTTTGCTTGAGCGGATGTCTTTCCGGCGAAATCGCGCGAACCCTCAAAGATGGGCGCGGTTCCGCCGAATCGTATGAGAAGGCGAAGAGCGTCGCTCTGTGGTATAAGGAGCTTTTCGGCGACCGTTACTATATGGAGTTGCAAAATCACGGGCTCTACGACCAGCAAATTCCGCTGGAAAAAGAGTTGCAACTCGCGAAAGAGCTCGGTATTCCGACGGTTGCGACGAACGACGTTCATTATGTGCTTCACGAAGACTGGGAAGCGCAAGACCTGGCGCTGTGCATCAATACGGGTAAGATCCGCACGGACTCGAATCGAATGCGCATGGATTCGCAGGAATTCTATCTCAAGAGCGGTCAAGAGATGCTCGACGCGATTCCTCAAGACCCCGACGCGGTGTGGCGCACCCTTGAAATCGCGAATCGCTGCGAACTCAACCTTGAACTTGGCAAACGCTTTTTTCCGATCTTCACGCCCCCCGACGGTCTCTCTTCCGACGAATACCTTCGCAAACTCTGCCTCGAAGGGCTCAAGAGGCGTTACGCGAACAATCCGAAGCGCCTTGTCAACGGGGAGCTCTCCGAAGAGGTCATGGCGCGTTTGAATCGCGAGCTTGGCGTCATCAGCAAGCTCGGTTTCCCGAACTACTTCCTGATCGTTTGGGACTTCGTGCGCGAAGCGGAAGCGCGCGGCATCCACCGCACGGCGCGCGGCAGCGGCGTCGGCGCGCTCGTTTGTTACGCGCTTAACCTTTCGCACGTCTGCCCTCTCGAGTTCGACCTCCTCTTCGAGCGTTTCCTCGACGAAAACCGTCTCGAGGCGCCCGATATCGATATCGACTTCGAGCAGAGCCGACGCGGCGAGATCATCGACTACGTGAAGGAACATTACGGATCGGAAAAAGTCGCGCAACTTGGCGTTTTCGGCACGATGGCGGCGAAACTCGCGATTCGCGACTGCGGACGCGCGCTCGGCATTTCTCTCCAGACCGTCAACGAAGTCGCCAAACTCGTCCCCAACGCCCCGAAGATGACGCTCAAAAAGGCGTTCGACCAGAGTCCGGAACTCGTCGCGCTGTACGAAGAAAACGCGGACGTTCGCGAACTCGTCGACTACGCGCGCAAGACGGAAGGGCTCGCGCGCAACGCCGGAACGCACGCCTGCGGGGTCATTATCGCCCAGCGCGATCTCACCGAATTCGTTCCGGTTCAAAAGCTCGCCGGCAAGACGGACGTCGTCACCCAGTGGCAAGGCGCCGAGGTCGAAAAAGCCGGGCTTCTCAAAATGGACTTCCTCGGCCTACGCAACTTGACGATCCTCGCCGACTCGGTTCGACTCATCAAAGAAACGACCGGGAAGGACGTCGACCCTTACAACCTTCCGCGCGACGACGCCGCGACGTACGCGCTCCTATGCCGCGGCGAAACGAAGGGCGTCTTCCAGCTAGAAAGCGCCGGGATCCGAAAACTCCTCGTGAGCATGCGTCCCGACAATATTCGCGATATCATCGCCGTCCTCGCCCTCTATCGTCCCGGTCCGATCGAAGGGGGGATGATCGACGAATACGTCGACGTCAAACACGGTCGGAAAGAAGCGACTTACCTACACCCCGTCCTTGAGGAAGTCCTCAAAGAAACAAACGGCGTTATGGTCTACCAAGAGCAGATCATGCGCATCTTGAACAAACTCGGAAGAATTCCCCTCTCGAGCTCCTACACGTGCATTAAAGCGATCAGTAAGAAGAAGCACGACAAGATCGCAAAATTCAACGCGGACTTCATCAAAGGCGCCCAAGAGAACGGGCTCACGGAAGAAAAGGCGCAAGAACTTTTCGAATTGATTAAGAAATTCGCGGGATACGGTTTTAACAAGTCGCACTCGACGGCGTACGCCAACGTCGCGTATACGACGGCGTACCTCAAGGCGCACTACCCCGCCGAATTCATGGCGGCGCTCCTGTGCGGGGACATTTCCGGCCGCAACTTCACCAAACGGGACAAGACGGTCGAACATATCTACGACTGCAAACGCATGGGGATCGAGGTCGTCCCGCCGTGCGTCAATACCTGCGGCGCGAAATACAAAGTAAAGGACGGTAAGATTTACTTCGGTCTGACGGCGATCAAATCGTGCGGCGACGACGCGATCGCGGAGATCGAGCGCGCGCGCGAAGAAGGAGGCCCCTTCAAGAACCTCTTCGACTTCTATAACAGAGTGAGTACCCGCCGCGTCAGCCGTTCGACGGTCGAATCGCTAATCAAGTGCGGGGCGTTCGACTGCTTCGGAGCGAAACGCGCGCAGCTTATGCTCGCGCTCGACAAGGCGCTCAAGAGCGGTCAGCAGGCGGCGCTCGACCGTGAACGCGGGCAGCTGAGTCTCTTTGGAACGGAAGAGTTGGACCAGGGAACGGAGGCGGCGGCGCAAGCGCTCCCCGACGTGGAGGAATGGAGCGAAAAGGAACGCGCGGCGTACGAGCTGGAAACGCTCGGCTATTACGTGACGGCGCATCCTCTGGGGAACAGCCGTGAAACGCTCAATCTTTTCGCGACGTCGACGGTTGAAGTCGCGGAAATGCCGAATCGCGCGGGGGCGACAATCGGCGGCTCGATCTCCGACATAAAGGTCATGAACTCGAGCAAAGCGCGCCCGGGAACCCCCAGCTCTTTCGCGTTCTTCCAGCTCGAAGATCTCGAATCGACGATGCGCTGCGCCGTGTGGGCGGAGGCGTACGCGAAGTACGGTCAGTTCATCCGTCCCGACGCGATCGTCTTCCTGCGCGGACGCGTCAGTAAGAAAGAATCCTCGGTGGAAAACGAAGAAGGAGAGCGGGAAATCGAAACGACCTTCTTCGTCGACGAGATCATCCCCTACGAGAACGCGGCGACGGAACTCTCCCGCGGCGTCGCGATCTACGTGAAAGAAGAAACCCTTGAGGCGCGAGGCGTCAAGACGCTCTACGACGTCGTTCGGACGTACCGCAACGGACGGGACGGAAACGCGCGCGGCGGCGATCTGGAGATTTGGCTGGAATTGCGCACGGGAACGCGCGCGCATTACCGCTGTCCGGAGTTTAAAATAACGATCGTGAACGAGTTTCGCTCGCGTATCGAAGAAGCGTTCGGCAAGGGGTCGTTCCGACTTCTTCCCGCGCCGCAGAAACAGCCGCGACGCGAAGAACGCTCGGATTGGCGCCGCAGAAGGAAGCCGACCTAGACGACAAAGGCGGCGGGATCAAATAAATCCCGTCGCCTTTCGTATTTTTCCGCGCGAATTGACGCGTTAAAATAGCGCGGAAAATAACGGCGTTACTAGACCAAAGCCAAATAAGGTTTACAATCAGGGGGATTATGAAGGCATTTTAACGGAGCGACGCGACGCGTCGTTCTACGCGTCGCGCGACGCCGCTTAATGAGAAGAGGCCGCGCGACGCTGTTTTTGACTGGCGCTTGAGCGTCAGCCGGTATTTTATGGCGATTGGAAGATCAAGGAGTCGTCCTAATTCCGATCGCAAGGATAGCCGCGATGAAAACGATCCACATTACCCAAGGTCTTGATTTGAGGCTCGCAGGAGCTCCCGATGAAAACGGCGTCCCGGAGAATAAAGACGTATGGCACGTCTCGATCACCGGCGGCGATTATGTCGGCATGAAGCCGACGATCTGCGTTGAAGAAGGAGATCGCGTCCTTGCGGGTCAACTTCTTTTTTTCGACAAGAAGAATCCCGGCGTAAAATTTGTCGCGCCCGGCGCGGGCGTCGTGCAGGAACTCCATCGCGGCGAACAACGCGTCTTCCAGAGTCTGGATATCAAGATAGACTCCGGCGACGACTATCTCCTAAGCGTTCCTTACGAAAAAACGCCCGCCGATAAACTTCTCTCCCTCAGCGACAAGGAAACGCGCGCGCGACTTGTCGATTCCGGTTTGTGGGTCGCGCTCAGGACGCGCCCTTACTCGAGAACTCCTAAAGTCGACTCCACGCCCGTCGCCCTCTTCGTCAACGCCGCAGACACGAATCCGCACGCGCCCAATCCGCAGAAGATCATCGACGCGCGCAGCGACGATTTCATCAACGGCCTGCGCGTCCTCTCGCGAATCTGCGGCAAGAGAATGTGGATCTGCCTCGGCGCTCAAGAATACGAAGCCGACTTCATCTCCGAACTTGAAAAGATCCCCTGCGCCCAAGTCGCGCGCTTCACCGGCAAACATCCTTCGGGGCTCGTCGGAACGCATATCGCGAAGCTCGATCCTTGCGGACTCGGGCGCGTCGTCTGGACGATCGGTTATCAAGACGTCGTCGCGATCGGCGAACTCTTCGTCAAGGGACGCTACCCGTCGCAACGCGTCGTCTCCCTTAGCGGGCCGATGGTCAAGAATCCCCGACTCGTCAAAATCTGCCACTGCGCCAACCTTCTCGAAGTCTGCGAAGGGGAACTCAAAAAAGGCCCCGCGCGAATCGTCTCCGGAAGCGTCCTCAACGGTCGCGCGGTCTCCAAGAGAATCCCCGGCGCCGGACGCTACGTCAATCAGATCTCGGTCGTTAGCGACGACGACGCGCGCGAATTCTTCGGGTGGATCGCGCCGGGCTTCGACAAATTTTCCGCGTCCCCTCTCGTGGGCGGAAGTTTCTTGAAAAAGACCTTTTTCAATATCACGACGGCGCTTCACGGCGGACCGCGCGCGGTCTTCCCGAATCCCCTTTTCTACAAGGTTCTACCGCTAGATATCGAACCGACCATTCTCTTCAAAGCGCTCGAGATCGGCGACCTTGAGACGTGCGAAAAGCTCGGCGCCTTCGAACTCGACGAAGAAGACCTCGCGCTCTGCACCCTCGTCGATCTGGGCAAGAACGATTTCGGCAAAACGCTCCGCGCGCTGCTCGACAAAGCCATGAAAGAGGAGGAATGATCTTATGAAATTCCCACTGCTACGCGCCGTCATTGACAAAGCCGGCGAAAAGCTCTTTAAACCGGGTCGTCCCCTCTCCAAACTCTATCCCCTATACGACGCGGCGGATACCTTCTTCTACACCCCCGATCGTAAAACGACGGGAACCGTTCAGGTTCGCGACGCCAACGACTTCAAACGCATGATGATTACGGTCGTCGTCGCCCTACTCCCGTGCCTCCTCATGGGAATGTACAACGTCGGGCTCCAAGCGAATCGTCTCATCGCCGAATTCGGCGGAGAAGCGTTGCCGACCGACTGGCACGGGGCCGTCTTGCAATGGATTAACGCGGCGTTCCCCGCCCTTCACGTCTTCCAAGCGTCTTCGATTCTCGGGTGTCTCGTTTACGGATTCGTCTACTGGCTCCCCGTCTACGCGGTCACGATGATCGTCGGTATCTTCTGGGAAGTCCTCTTCGCGGGGGTTTACAAGCATGAAGTCAACGAAGGGTTCTTCGTCACGGGCTTCCTCTTCCCGCTCATCTGTCCTCCGACGACGCCTTTGTGGCAAGTCGCGCTCGCGATTAGCTTCGGCGTTGTGATCGGCAAGGAAATTTTCGGCGGCACGGGTCGCAACTTCCTCAACCCGGCGCTGGTAGCGCGCGCGTTCCTCTTCTTTGCGTACGCGGGTCAAATCTCCGGCGACAAAGTCTGGACCGCGGTCGACGGGGTCTCTAAAGCGACGCCCCTTTCCTACGCGAGCGAAGGGCTCAAAGGACTCGAAGGCGCGGGGTACACGCTCCTCGACTGTTTTGTCGGCACGATTCCCGGCGCGGTCGGCGAAACGTCGACGATCGCGTGCCTGATCGGTCTGGCGATTCTCCTGGGCATGGGAATCGCGTCGTGGCGCGTCGTCCTCTCGATGTTCGTCGGCGGCATGGGACTCGCGACCCTTCTGACGCACCTTGGTCCCGACGTGATCGCGGCGCACCCCGCCTTTGAACTCGGCGCGCGATGGCACTTCGTCATGGGCGGCTTCGCCTTCGGCATGGTCTTCATGGCGACCGACCCCGTCACGTGCGCGACGACGCGAACCGGACAATACGTCTACGGGCTCCTTATCGGGGTTTTAGTGATCGTCGTTCGCACGCTAAACCCGGCGTATCCCGAAGGCGTCATGCTCGTGATCCTTTTCGGGAACTGCGTGGCGCCTCTAATCGACCACTGCGTGACGCGCGCGAATATTCGTCGGCGCATTAAGCGTCTTGAATCGCGCGACTAGTAGAGAGGAAGGTAAGAGAAATGTCCAACGAATCGATAACTAAAACATTTGTCGTCGCGGCGCTCCTCTCGATCGTCTGCGCGATTGTCGTCTCCCTCTCCGACGTGAGTCTCAAAGGTCTGCAACGCCGTAATCAAGCGCTCGACAAGCAGCTCAACATTCTCCGCGCGGCGGGTCTCGTGGAGTCGGACGGCAAAGTGAGCGCGGAAGAATCGGAACGTCTCTTCTCGAAGGCGAAGACGGTCGTCGTCGACCTCGCGACTGGTCAAATCGTTCCCGACGCGGATCCAGACGCGACTCTCGCGGACAAGACGAACGTCGTTCCCCTTTCGAAGGAGGAAGACCTCGCCAGTATTAAGACGCGTCCGCAACGCGCGGTCGTCTATCTCTTCTACGGCGACGCGGAAAAACTACAAAGCGTCGTCTTGCCAATCGTCGGCACGGGGCTTTGGTCGACGATGCGCGGTTTCCTTTCGCTCAACGGCGACCTCGAAACAGTTTGCCGCATCGTCTTCTACGAGCATGGCGAAACGCCGGGCTTGGGAGGCGAAATCTCGAACCCCGCGTGGACGAGCAAGTGGGAAGGCAAGAGCGTCTACAACGCTTCCGGCGAACCGGTAATTGAAGTCGTCAAGGGAACGGTCGATCCGTCGAGCGAATCGGCGTCGACTCAAGTCGACGGGATTTCGGGCGCGACGCTCACCGGCGCGGGGGTGACCTCGACCGTTCAATTCTGGCTCGGGGACTCGGGTTACGGCCCGTTCCTGAAGGAGCTTCGCAAGACGAGCGGCGTCGCTTCGGCGACGCGCGACCTCGAAGATGAAGGAAAGGACGCGCAATGAATAACGAAGTATCGCCCAAAGAGAGCCTTCTTAAACCGCTCTTTAAAAATAACCCCGTCTTCGTCCAAATCCTTGGCGTCTGCTCGGCGCTGGCGGTGACGACGAGTCTTCGCACGGCGATCACGATGGCGCTCGCCGTCATTTTCGTGACCTCTTTTTCGAACGTCGGGGTCTCGCTGATCCGCAAGGTCATTCCCGGTTCGATCCGCATGATCGTGGAAATGACGATCATCGCGACGCTCGTCATCTTGGTCGACCAGCTCATTAAAGCGTTCTCGTACGACCTGAGCAAACAGCTTTCGGTCTACGTCGGGCTCATCATCACGAACTGCATCGTCATGGGCCGCGCGGAAGCGTTCGCGATCAAAAACAAGCCGGGGGCAAGCCTTCTCGACGGAATCGGAAACGGGGTCGGTTACGGTCTCGTCCTCGTCGTCGTCGCGTTCTTCCGCGAACTTTTCGGGTTCGGAAAGCTTTTCGGAATCGTGGTCTTCCCGACGGTGCAAAACGGAGGTTGGTACGTGCCCAACGGTCTCATGGTGACCGCTCCCGCCGCCTTCTTCCTGATTGGCGCAATCATTTGGGTCGTCAAGACGTTTAACAAGGATATGCAGGACTCCGAGTGAGACCGCGCGTCGCTCAGGACGCTTCCGGCTCGTTCGTTAAGGATATAAGACAATGGATCACGCGCTCTCAATGTTTATACAGGGGGTCTTCACGCAGAACCTTGCGTTGTCGCTCTTCCTGGGGATGTGCACCTTTTTGGCAGTCTCGAAAAAGGTCGGCGCCGCGTTCGGATTAGGAATCGCGGTCGTGGTCGTTCAAGCGATCACCGTGCCGGTCAACTGCCTTCTTTACAATTACGTTTTGCGCGAAGGCGCGCTCTCCTGGACGGGAATCGACGCGCTCGCCAAACTCGACTTGAGTTTCCTTTCGTTCATTACGTTCATCGGCGTAATCGCGGCGCTCGTTCAGATTCTTGAAATGACCCTCGATCGCTTCTTCCCGCCCCTTTACAACGCCCTGGGAGTCTTCCTCCCCCTCATCACGGTCAACTGCGCGATCATGGGCGGCTCGCTCTTCATGCAGCAGCGCGACTACAACCTCTCGGACAGTCTCCTTTACGGAATCTTCTCCGGGATCGGTTGGGCGTTGGCGATTGTCATCCTCGCGGGAATTCGCGAAAAATTGGAATATAGTCACGTTCCCGCGGGCCTGCGCGGCCTGGGAATCGCGTTCATGACCGCAGGGCTCCTCGCCATGGCGTTCATGACCTTCTCGGGTATGTGATAGGAGGGAGGAAAGGAAACAATGAGCGGTTTTGGAATCGTAATCGCAGGGGTCGTCGCGTTCACGGGGATCATCCTCGCGCTCGTGGCGGTTATTCTCGCGGCGCGCGCGGCGCTCGTCCCCAGCGGAAAAGTTAAGATTGAAATCAACGGCGATGCGTCGAAGACCCTTGAAGTTCCCGCAGGTGGGAAACTCCTCGGAACCCTCGCCGACCAAAAGATATTCATTCCTTCGGCGTGCGGCGGCGGCGCGACGTGCGGTCAATGCAAAGTGCGCGTCCTCTCCGGCGGCGGGGAAATTCTCCCGACCGAAGTCAGCCTCATGACGCGCAAGGAGATCAAAAATCACGTCCGACTCGCGTGCCAAACGCCCGTCAAACAGGACATGAAGATCGAGATTCCCCCCGAGATCTTCTCCGTGCGCAAATGGGAATGCGTCGTCGAGTCGAACGAAAATATCGCGACGTTCATTAAAGAACTCGTTCTGCGCCTTCCCGAAGGGGAAGACGCGCATCTCGAAGCGGGCGGCTACATCCAAATCGAGCGTCCCGCAGGAGTGCGCGTCGAGTATAAGAACTTCGATATTCCCGAACGCTTTCGCGCCGACTACGATCGTCGAAAGCTCTGGGATTGCGTTAGCGAATCCGCGACGCCTGTCATGCGCGCGTACTCGATGGCGAACTACCCCGAAGAAAAGGGAATCATCAAACTCAACATTCGCCTCGCGGCGCCTCCCGAGCAAACGCCAAACGTTCCGCCGGGGTTGATGTCGTCGTACCTCTTCAGTCTCAAAGCGGGGGATAAAGTCGTCATTAGCGGCCCCTACGGAGACTTCAAAGTTCGCACAACGCCGTGCGAAAAGATTTACATCGGCGGCGGGGCGGGAATGGCGCCCCTTCGTTCGCACATCTTGGAGATGCTCAAACATCTCAAGCGCACGGAAAAGATCTCCTTCTGGTACGGCGCGCGTTCGAAGAGCGAAGCGATCTATCTCGACGACTTCCGTCAACTCGAGAAAGAGTACCCCAACTTCACCTTCCGTCTCGCCCTCTCGCGCCCTCGCCCCGAGGAACTCTGGGACGGCTACGAAGGTCACGTAACGGAACTCATCTACATGACGTACCTCTCGAAACATAAGGCGCCCGAAGACTGCGAATATTTCCTCTGCGGCCCTCCGAAAATGACGCGCGCCATCGTCCTCATGCTCCAGAGCTTGGGCGTCGATCGCGAAAACATCTTCTACGACGACTTTGGCGGTTGACGCGTCGCGGTTCCTTGAGACATAATCGGTAAGCGTTAGAATCAACGTCGATTCTGACGCTTTTTCCTTTACTCCAATGGGGAATTCATTCATGGCTTACGACGAATTTTCTTCGACGGAATCTCTCCGAAGCGACGCGTTTGAGCGGCTCAAAACGCGCTTAGTCCTTCGCGGCGCTAAAATCGTTCGCAAAGTGTTGAGAATTCCCGGAATCCGCGCGATCACCCCCGATTCGTGGTATCTTCGCGCCATTTATCGAATCCACACCGGGAAGCGTCTCCATCTTCATCCGCCGCGAGGTTTCAACGAAAAGCTCCAGTGGCTCAAGCTTTATCGCCGCGACCCGAGCTTTGAACGTTTCGTCGACAAACTCGCGGTTCGAGAGTACGTCGCGGAGACGATCGGCGCGGAACGCCTCGTCCCGCATGTCGCCGGCCCGTGGCGCCGCGCGGAAGAGATCGATTTCGACGCGCTTCCGGGGCGCTTCGTGTTAAAGTGCAATCACGACAGCGGCGGAGTCGTGATCTGCGCGGATAAATCGCGCTTCGATCGCGAAGAGGCGCGCCGCAAACTCGCGCGGAATCTCAAAAAAAACTTTTATTGGCCCGCGCGCGAAACCCCGTACCGATATATCAAGCCGCTCATTCTCTGCGAAGAATACCTCGAAGACGATTCCGAAGCGGGTCTGCGCGACTACAAAGTCTACGTTTTCAACGGAAAAGCGCGTTTTATCCTCGTCTGTTCGCGGCGTTTTACGTCGAAAGAGGGACTTCACGTCACCTTTTACGACCTCGATTGGAATAAGCTCCCCTACCGTGAGAAATTGCCGACGGAAGAGAGTCCCGAGCCGCGCCCGGAAGGGTTGGAAAAGCTCGTCGAATTTTCCGAACGCCTCGCGCAACCCTTCCTCTTCGCCAGGGTGGACTTCTACGTCAATCGGGGTAGGATATACTTTGGGGAGATAACGCTTTATCCGACGGCGGGTCTGGAGTTGTTCGCGACAGACGAATGGGAAGAAGAGATCGGGGCGATGCTCGATTTGACGTCCGCGACGGCGCAAAAAAGTCATACAACACAACGGAAAGCATAGCAATGAAAATACTTACGATAGAATCGAGCTGCGACGAAACGGCGACGGCGGTCGTCGACGAGAAGCGCAACGTTCTGGGCTCGTCCCTGGCGTCGCAAATCGACGTGCACCAGCTTTACGGCGGGGTCGTTCCAGAAATAGCGTCGCGATCGCATATGGAGGCGATTCTTCCGGTCGTCTCGGAGGCGCTCGACGAGGCGAAGATTGGACTTGACGATCTTAGCGCGATCGCGGTGGTGAACGAACCAGGTCTCGCGGGGTCTCTTCTCGTAGGTCTTACGGCGGCGAAAGCGCTCTGCGTCGCGTCGAATAAACCGCTCATTGCGATCAATCACCTTCAGGCGCACGTCTACGCGTGCCGCGTGGCTTTTGACGAAGATCCTTTCCCGTGCATAGGTCTCATCGTGAGCGGGGGCCACTCGTCTCTTTATCGTTGCAACGGGCCGATCGACTTCGAATCCCTTGGGACGACAATCGACGACGCGGCGGGAGAAGCGTTCGACAAGGTCGCGGCAATGCTCGGTCTTCCCTACCCCGGCGGGCCGTCGATTCAAAAGGCGGCGGAGAAAGGGAATCCGAAAGCGTATAAATTCCCGCGTCCGATGCTCAACGATCACGACAGAATGCAGTTTAGTTTCAGCGGTTTGAAGACGGCGGTGCGCTACCAGCTCGCGGGTACGGGACGCGTCGATTTTTCGGACTGTCATATATCGGAGCAAGAACGCGCGGATATTGCGGCGTCCTTCCAGGAGGCGGTCTGCGATTGCTTGGTCGGCAAAGCGACGCAAGCGCTGCGCAAGCACGGGATGAAGACGCTCTGCGTCGGCGGCGGGGTCGCGGCGAATCGACGATTCCGGGAAAAAGCGCTCGAAGCGTCGGAAAAATATCGGTTTAAGCTCTTTATCGCGCCGCCGAAACTCTGCACGGACAACGCGGTGATGGGGGCGATCGCGATCGAACGCTATAAAGCGGGGCTTTTCGCGGATTTAGATCTCGACGTTTCCCCCGGTTTAGTTCGCGACAAGTAGTCGTCAAGAAAAAAGCGCGCAAAAATTCCCAATAGTTGCAATTCGTTTTCGCGTATGTTAATATGGTTGGAAGGTAACAGCGCCCTCAACGAAAATAGGCACGAAGGAGGATTTATTATGCCGCGCAGCGCAAAAACGCATCGTCGACCCAAACTTCACAACGCCACTTGGCCAGGAGTCGTCGGCAAGGGCACGGGAGACGGCGAGCCGTGTCTCGATTTGAAGACGATGCTCGATCTCACAAAAGGAGCGGACGTCGACGGCGTGAAGTTCGACGGCTTTGATCTTTTCCTCGCGCCCCCGCACTTCGATCCGGCGGATATGGACGCGCAAGTCGATCATATCGTCGAGCTTTGCGGAGAGTATCAACTCGAAGTCGGCTCCCTCGTCGCCAACGTGTGGGCCGGATCCGCGATCGGGGACGAAAGCCGCCGCGAAACGTTCCTCGAAGCGATCGAAACGGGATGCAAAATCGGACGCGCGCTCCGCGACAAAGGCGTCCGTCCCAACGGTTGTATTCGCATCGACTCTTCCTGCTCCGTCGACGCGTGGGCCGCGGATCCTCACCTGGGAACGAAGCAAATCGTCGACACGTTCCAGAAGGCGAGTCAAATCGCCATGAAATACGACGAAATGCTCGCGATGGAAGGAGAAGTCTGCTGGGGCGGCATGCACAGCTGGCGCCGCTGCGTCCAGGTTCTCGAAGAAGTCGACCTGCCTCAAGTCCTCGGCTTCCAGGCCGATATGTCGCACACCAACCTCTTCCTTCTTGGCGTCAACGCCCCCGAAGACCGTATTCTTCCCGAAGACTTTACCTGGGATCAAACCGAGGTCTACGACGAAGCGTACAAGAAAATGACCGACGCGCTCCGCCCTTGGACGGTCGACTTCCACGTCGCGCAGAACGACGGCACCGTCTTCGGCTCCGGCGCCCACGATCGCACCGGACGACACTGCCTCCCGAAGGATCCCAACGGAAAGCTCGATATCGTCAAATACGCCAAATATTGGCTCCTCGAAGACGGCAAACCGACAAAGCGCTTCAATCATATCTGCTGGGACGGCTGCATGTTCCCCAATAGCGCGATGACAAATCCTCAGACATGGAACGACGTCCTCGGCGCGATGGTCAGCGTTCGCAACGCTTGCGGTTGGTGATTTCTCTCAATGAACAAAAAACACGAAGAGTCTTGTATTCTTCGCGTTTTTTTTATATGATATAAAGACGTTAAATCCGCTATTTAACACATTTTCGTTACTCACTTTTCCTGACGAGCGTTTGCTCAAGGTTCACCGTCTTATCCAAAGTCAGGAAAATTGCCCACACATCACGAAAGGCAATTGATGAAAAGATCATTCATTTCCGGAACAGTCGCTCTTCTCGCGGGCCTCATGGTCGCGAGCGGCGCGCTACTCCCCTCTTTCGCGGCTGAATGGAGCCCGGCGGAAGGTATTCTTCTCTCGAAATTCGCGAAGGACGTCGATCCTTCGCAGCCTCTTCCCGAATATCCTCGTCCGCAGATGACGCGCGACGCGTGGAAGAACCTCAACGGCATGTGGGATTACGCGATCCTTCCCGTCGGCGAAGAGTTCGGCGACGCTCAGGGTCAAATCCTCGTTCCCTTCTGCGCGGAATCCGCCCTCTCCGGCGTGGCGAAGCGCGTCGGCGCCAAGAATAACCTTTGGTATCGCACCTCCTTCGAAGTCCCCGAGGACTGGAACGGCAAGGAAATCCTCCTGCAATTCGGCGCCGTCGACTGGCGCGCCGACGTCTATCTCAACGGCGTCAAAGTCGGACATCATCAAGGCGGTTTCTGCCCCTTCACCGTCAACCTGACCCGCGCCCTCAAAGACGGCGCGCAGGAACTCGTCGTTAAGGTCTGGGACCCCACCAACGAGGGCCCTCAGGCGATCGGAAAGCAGCTCAATAATCCTAACGGCATTTGGTACACTCCCGTCACGGGTATTTGGCAGACCGTTTGGCTTGAAGCGGTTTCGAAGTCGCACATCTCGAAGGTTCGTCCCGTCGCGGATATCGACGACAAAACGCTGACCGTCTTCGTCAACGCGGAGAACGCGGAAGGCCTCGTCGCCGTCGCGGGCGGAAAAGAAGCGAAGGTCGT
>CAKVCP010000035.1 GCA_934725735.1 uncultured Thermoguttaceae bacterium | reverse complement strand
TCGTTAGCGCGTCGGAGGACGGTACGACGACCGTAACGCTGGATCTCCCCTCGATCGAATCGATCTTCGTCGTCGGCGAAAAGAAATGAGCGTAACGCGCTTCAGTAGGTAATAAAAAACGCGTCGCATTCGGCATGAACCGAGGGCGACGCGTTTTTTTATCGCTAATTTTTGAGAGAAGACGGATTAGAGGGTCTTCGTCTTGAGATATCGATCCCAAGCGGCTTGCGCAAGCGCGGCGCCCGCTTCGCGGCACGCTTGCAACGTTTCCGCGTTCGGTCGTTGCTTCGCCTTGATCGGCGCGGGGGTAATCGTGGGATATTTGATCTCTTCGAGTTTCTTCTGGATCATTTCCGGTCCGCCGACGCCCCATCCGAAGGAACCGAAAGCGAGCGCGTCCTTCTGAACGAATTTCAAGCCTTGAACGTAGGCGAGAACCGCCGCCATTTCCGGCATAAGGCACGCGTTAAGGGTGGCGGAACCGAAGGCGACGGCTCCCGCGTCGAGCGATTCGGTCGCAACGCGCGTGAGGGTTGTTTTACGGGCATGCATGAGTTGCGCGTCGAGGCGCGGCTCCGAAGGATTCGCCTTCGCAAGCTCCTGACCTTTTTCGACGGCTCCCGCGTAAATTTCTTCCGCCATCATTTCCGTGCTCTGCCACATCGAGTCGTAAATGACCAACACTTTCGGAGCGTACTGCCCCGACGCCCAGCGCTGGTACGCGTCGAGGATCGCGGGAATGTTGGAACGCCACATAACGCCGTGCGCGGGGGCGATCAACTCCAGATCGAGGGTTTGGACAGTTTTGAGAACGTTGAGAACCTGCTTGCCGTAGGGAGCGACGATGTTGGCGTAGTAGCTCTTCGCCTCTTCCATGATTTTGGGAAGATCGAGCTCGTCGTCGAAACGGATCGAGGTCGCGATGTGTTGACCGAAGGCGTCGTTGGAGAAGAGAATTTTTTCTTCAGGCATGTACGCGACGGAAGATTCCGGCCAGTGAACCATCGGGATGCTGACGAAAGCGAGGGAACGCTTTCCTAAAGAGAGGGCGTCGCCGGAAGCGACGATCTGGAATTTCCAGTTTGAGACGTCGAAGAATCCCGCCAACGCGTCTTTACACTTAGCGTTGCAGACGACGACGGCGTTGGGGCATGCTTCGACCATCGCGGGCAACGCGCCGGCATGGTCGAGTTCCGCATGAAGGCAAACGAGATAGTCGACCTTTTCAAGATCGACGAGGGACGCGACGTTTCGTTTGAGCTGAGCGGCGAAAGGCGTTTTGACGGTATCGATGAGCGCGACCTTTTCGTCGCGAATCAGATAAGCGTTGTACGTTGCGCCGAGACGGGTGTCATAGCCGTGAAAATCGCGCACGTTGTAGTCAACATAACCGACCTGGTCGATACCAGGGCGTAACTCAGTCGAGAGTTTCATGAGCGTGAGTTTCCTTTTTTAAATATCGTAAAGTAATTAAGATTGAATTCTAGTGTCAACGACTCGTTCGTCGGCGAAAAAAGAGCGGCGTTCGTGTACGTCCGCCGCTCTTTCATCTTATATTATGACGCCCTTAGAGTGAACGTCAATTCTTTTTGGCCAATCCGCGACCGAGATAGAAAGCTTTCATGTTGAGATCGACGAACTTAGGTTTAACGCACTTCTGAATGGCGTTTTCCCAAGCTTGATCGTTCAAATTATCGAGCTTAGTGGAGAGAGCGCCGAGGAGGATGACGTTCGCCGCGCGAGGATTGCCGAGTTCCGCGGCCTGTTGCGCCGCGTGTACGTAGACGAGATTCGGGAAATACTTTTTGAGTCCTTCTTCGTCGAGGTCGGGATACGCGCAGGCTCCGGAGGAAACCGTGACGGGAATGATGATCTGGTCGCTGACGACGGCGAGGCCGTTGGGGGCGAGATAATCGGTGTACCGGAGCGCCTCGCTTCTTTCAAGGGACGCCATAACGGTCGCTTCCCCCTTGGGAATCAGAGGACTGTATACCTTTTCGCCGTATCGCACCTGCGCGAGGACGGAGCCGCCGCGCTGCGCCATGCCGTGAATTTCATACGTCTTAACGTCGAAGCCGACGCTGATCGCCGCTTGCGCGATGATCGCGCTTGAGAGAAGAATACCTTGACCGCCGACGCCGACGAGAACAACGCTGGTGGATTCGTTCGATTTCGTTTGGATCGTCATACGAGACCTCCTTTCGAGGTTTCAACGTCGATTTTATCAAGCGCCGAGAATTTGCATACCTGTTTGCAGAGACCGCAGTAAACGCAGAGAGAGTCGTTGATATGAACACGTTTGTTCGCGTCGCGTTCGATCGCCGGACACCCGATTTTGAGGCACATGCCGCACTTCTTGCACTTCGTTTCGTCTACGTGCATGAACGATTTGCGTTCCTGGCGATACGCGAGGGGACACGGCTTCTTCGCGACGATTACTTCCGGTTCGTCGGACGCGATCGCCTTCTTCAACGCCGCCGTCGTTTCTTCGAGATTTCCTGGATTCACTTCCACGACGTTCTTCACGCCCAAAGCGCGCGCGATTTGCGCGATATCTGCGGCGAACGTTTCTTCTCCCGTGATCGTCTTGCCCGTGCCGGGGTTGTCTTGATGTCCCGTCATCGCCGTGATGCGGTTGTCCAAGATGAGGATCGTCGACGCGCCTTTGTTATAGACAATGTCCATAAGGCCGGTCATGCCGGAGTGGAAGAAGGTGGAGTCGCCGACGATACCGACGACGGGCTTGTCGTTTTTGGCCAGATCCATCCCGTGAGCGACGGTGATTCCGCCTCCCATGCATAGGATGGTGTCCATGCAGTTAAGGGGAGGAGCGACGCCGAGAGAATAACACCCGATATCGCCGGAAACGACGACGTTGAGCTTGCTCAGCGCGTAGAAGACGCCGCGATGAGGACAACCGGGGCAGAGGACGGGAGGACGCGCGGGAAGTTGCGGAATCGTCGACTTGTCGAGCGGATTGAGCGGATTTTCTTCAAGCGTCTCGAAGTACTTGCTCGTCGTGGGATCGGCGCAGAGTTTGCGACGAACTTCGAGAAGGACGTCGACGTCGAGGGGACCGTATTTCGGCACGAGATTTTCAGAACCGAGCTTCTTGCCGACCGTTTTGATTCCGATCGCGCGAAGATGTTGTTCCATAAAGTCTTCGAGTTCTTCGACGACGACGAGAAGTTCGACCTGATTGGCGAAGTCTTGGAAGAGCTTATCCGGGAAGGGATACGCGAAGCCGATCTTGAGGATGTTGGCGTCCGGGAACGCTTCTTTAACGAACTGATAGGAGGCGCCCGAGGTGACGATACCGACGCGACGATCACCCGACGCGTTGAGTTCGACGCGATTGAGGGGGGATTGGGACGCTTCGTTGGAGAGCGCTTCGACGCGTTCTTCGAGACGGACGCGCATCTGACGCGCAAACGCCGGAATCGGAACGAATCGCTGCGGATTCTTCTGGAAGGAGTGGACGCGATCGAGTTCGACAGGATCGCTTAGCTCGACGACCCCGCGAGAGTGGCTGATTGTCGTCGTCGTGCGAAGAATGACGGGGGTCGAGAATTTTTCCGAGAGTTCCAGGCCCGCTTTGAGGAAGTCTTTGGCTTCTTGGGAGTCGGAAGGTTCGAGCACGGGGACTTTTGCAAAGTGCGCGAAAAGACGCGTATCCTGTTCGTTTTGCGAGGAATTCATGCCGGGGTCGTCGGCGACGATCGCGACGAAACCTCCGACGACGCCGGTGTACGCAAGGGTCATGAGCGGGTCGGCGGCGACGTTGAGTCCGACGAGTTTCATCGTCGTAATAGCGCGCGCTCCCGTCGTCGTGGCGCCTGCCGCCGCTTCAAAGGCGACCTTTTCATTCGGAGACCATTCGCTGTAAACAGTTTCGCTATATGATTTGCTGACGTTTTCGAGAATTTCCGTCGATGGCGTGCCCGGATAGCCGGTCGCGACAGAAACGCGCGCTTCATAGGCGCCGCGCGCTATCGCTTCGTTGCCGGATAATAATTTCTTCTCCATTTCAGCCGATTCTTTCTCTAAGGGCGAGCCTTGTTTACCTGAGATCGCCGCGCGGCTCTTTGACGCGGCGATCCAACTTTTAAGTATATCCGAATTCTAAACTTATTTCAATAAGGAGACGCGTCCCCAGACGTGGAACGCGTTTTTTAACAATTTTACATAAACAGATATGTCCGTGCGAGACTTTGGGCGCGGACGTTATCGTTTTTAGGCGTTTTTATCGAAGCCAAGACGATGACTCAGAAGTCGGCCAAGCCAGGAGACTGGAACGATTGTGAAGGTCAACAACCCGATATCGAACCATTGACGCGCTTTCAACGGCGTCGTTCTGAAGAATTCTCCAACCGCAGGAATCTGAACCATCACGATTTGGAGGATCGTGATCGAAAAAACGATCGTCAGGAAAGGCTTGTTTTTCCAGATATATGCGAAGGGGGATTCATTGTACCGGAGCGTTCGGCAATTGAACTTATGCCAGAACTGGAACATAACGAGAACCGTGAAAAAGATCGTCAGCGATTCAAGGTTCTGCGCGTCCGTTCCCGTCGCGCTATAGGGCGTTCCTTCCACAAACCATCCGCCGAAGAGGCTCGCGAAGAGGATTGCGACTTGATAGAGCCCGCAGAAGACGATCGAGATTCCCATCGCTCCCGTTACGACGTTTGCTTCGCGCGGAATCGGCTTGCGCTTCATATCGCTGGGGCGCGGCGCGTCGGTCGAAAGCGCGATCGCCGCGAACGTGTCCATGATGATGTTAATCCACAGGAGCTGCGTGACGGTCAACGGAAGAGGAACGCCGACGAGGGGACCGATCGTCGCGGCGGCGAGCGCCACGAAGTTGACCGAAAGCTGGAACTGCAAGAACTTGCGAATATTCTGGAAGAGCGCGCGGCCCCACCAAACGCCGGTCGCGACGCTGCGGAAGTTGTCGTCCACAAGGACGATATCCGACGCTTCCTTCGCAACCTCCGTTCCCGCGATTCCCATCGACAGCCCGACGTCAGCAGCCTTCAACGCAGGCGCGTCGTTCGTGCCGTCACCCGTCATCGCGACAACTTCGCCTTCGCGATGCAAAGCCTGCACGAGGCGCAATTTATCCGACGGGGTGGAGCGCGCGAGCACGCGAATCTTACGCGCGACTTCGGGGAGTTCTTCGTCGCTAATTTGCGCGAATTCCTCCGACGTCAGCGCGAGTTCGTCCGCGCCGCCCGTATAGATTCCCACGTTCTTCGCGATCGCGACCGCTGTCGGCTTCGCGTCCCCCGTAATCATCTTGACCTGTATTCCCGCGCCGCGACATAGCTCGACCGCATCTCGCGCTTCGGGACGCGCGGGGTCGGCGATCCCGACGAATCCGATCAGGGTGAAGCCTTCGCCGCATAGTCGCGCGATCTTTTCGTCCTGAGACGCGTTGGCGTAGAAGGCGCGGTCGGCGTCGTCGATTTCCATTTCGCAGAAACCGAGGACGCGGAGCGCGGCGTCGGAGGCGTCCGCCAAGCTTTTCTTAATGATCGCCTCATATTCGGCGATCGGTTTTTTCCTCCCGTCGACAAGTATCGAAGAGCAGCGCGCGACGACGCGTTCCGGGGCGCCTTTGACGAGAACGCGCGCGCCGTTCTTATCCGCGTAGACCGCAGCGGAGAATTTGCGGTCGGAGTTGTGCTCAAGATCGTAGATTCGTTCGAGCGCCGCGCCGCGCGCTTGACGATAGTCGACGCCGCGTTCGCGCAAAAAGGCGAGGAGGGCGCATTCCGTCGGATTGCCCAGACTTGAGACGCGCGCACCGCCCGGCGCCGAGGGGTCTTCTTCGACGTGAAGATTTGCGCGACTGTTGATCGCGACGCCGCGTACGAGGGCGTCCCACGCCGGCGTTTGAATGAGCGCGTCGAATTCGTCGCGCGAATAATCGCGACCATTGGCGAAGACGCGCGTCGGAGTCATCTTGTTTTCGGTGAGCGTTCCGGTTTTGTCAGTGCAGATGACGGTCGCGGAGCCGATCGTTTCCGACGCGACGAGCTTACGCACGAGGCAGTTCTGTCGCGCCATCTTGCGCGTGTTGAGCGCCAGGCTAATCGTAACCATCATGGGCAAACCTTCGGGAACCGCGACGACGATGATCGTGACGGCGACGACGAAGGAGAGGAGGACGTCTTGAAGGAGCGCGAAGGCGTCTTTGACGTCGTGTCCGGCGGTGGCGCCCCAAAGGACGAAGAGGAGGGTCGCGGCGGCGAGCGCGCATGGAACGTAGACGGCTCCCTGCGTCCATTTCTTGACGAGAGGAACGTCCATACTCGCGAAGAAGGGTTTCGCGCCAAAGCGCAGGAGGAAGTACCCGCAGACGATCGCGGCGAGCGCGATCGCGGCGGCGAATCCCGGCGCGGAGCATAAAGGTTTCAGGAGCGGGGAATGGAAAACGGTCACGACGTTCATGATCGTGAAGATTATCGTCGCCGACGACGCGCCAAGGACGCTAATCTGTTTGGCGAGGCGCGATAATTTTTGCGTTAGAGGCGTCTCCGAATCGTCGAGCGCCGCCGAATCGAGCGCGTCGGCGATCTTACCCATCTCGGTCGCGTCCCCGACTCCCGTGACGAGAAACTTCGCGCGTCCGTCGGAGACCGTCGAGCCTTTGGCGACGAAGGACGCGGAGGAGAGCGCCGCGCTTTTACCCAGCGCGTGAAGATCGAGTTTCTCCTCCGTCGCGCGTTTGCGCACGGGAACCGATTCGCCTGTGAAGGGGGACTGATCGACGTAGAGACCGGAGACGTCGAACAGGACGCCGTCGGCGGGGACTTTGTTGCCCGCTTCGATCTCCACGACGTCTCCGACGACGACGTCGGCGATATGGATTTCGCAGAGTTGACCGTCGCGCACGACGCGCACGGGGACGTCGTCGCGAATTTTGTTGAGCGCTTCGAATTCTTTAGCGCTCTTACGTTCGCTGAAGAATCCGACGAGCGTTGCAAGTCCGATAGCGAGAAAGATTCCGATCGAGTCGATGAAGCTTGCCTCGGCGTTGTGAAGGGCAAACTTTTCGATCGCGGCGACGGCAAAGGAGAGGGTCGCTGCGGCGAGAAGAATTTTGATCGTCGGATCGTTGAATGAGGCTAATAGGTCTTTCCACCACGGTTCGCGCGCGGGTGGCGTAAGTTCGTTGCGACCATATTTTGCGCGCGATTCTTCCGCTTGTCGCGTCGTGAGTCCCGACTCGACCGAATAGCGGAGATCGTCGAACTGAATATCTTTTTCTGACGTATTCATTAGACCTTCTCCGGGGGCGTTTGAACTAGTTTTTTCGAAGGATAGACAAGAGGAAAAGGGGAGCGTCAACCGAGTCCGCCTGTGATTTGGAAGCCGCCAGAGGAGCCTTTAGGAGATTCGACGAGGAAGGTTCCGCATCCTGGACACTCGACGGGGCCGGAATGAGAGGCGCAGAAGACGATTCCGCAAACAGGGCAGTGAAGGTGCGCGATCTCGCCGCAATAAGGACAGGTAGGGGCTTCGTTAATGAGTTCTGCGGGGATTTCAGGAACTTCCGACTCGTCTTCGTCTTGTTCGAAGGAGAATCCTGCGGGTAGTTGAAAAACTTGAGTCGGGTTGTAACATTTGCCGTCGAAAGTGAAGCGCGTAAGGAATTTTTTGCGATCTCTCGCACAGATCGAATGGAGGTAGAAACACTTCGGAAAGAGCGGGGCGGTATCGAACTCGTCCTCCTCTTTGAGGAGCTGAATTCCTTTCGGCAGAGGGACGTTTGAAAACTCGTCGGCGTCGATCCCCACGCTGGCGCTTGCGGAGGCGACGCTCGCGCTTAGCCAAACGAAGAGGTTCGCGATCAGATCGGAAAGTTCTTCTCGGAAATCGCCGACGAGACGGAAGACGTGGTCGCCGATTTCGCGCAGAATCTCGCAGTCGACGTCTTCGCCGCACGCGATGGAGCAGATTCGCGCGGGGCGCGGGCGGGTCTTTTTAAATTCGGCGAGCGCCTCGCGCCAGTTGTCGGTCGGGACGCCGTCGGTCAAAAAGAAGACAAGCGGACGCCAATCTCCCTTTGTTTCGGCGGTCGACAGTCGAACTTCCGCTTCGATCCGTTCCTTCAATAGTCGTAACGCCCCGCCTAGCGCCGTTCCCGGTTGGAGTTCAAGATCCGGCATATTGAAGGCGACGAGCTCCGTTAGCGGCACGTGAACTTTCGCCTTCGTCGAAAAGGTGATCACCGATACCCAGACCGTCTCTAAGGCGTAGGGGTTGCGGCGCAAATCGCCGAGCATTTGAACGATTCCCTTATAGACGGCGCGTTGAGCGTCTCCAATCATGGATTCGGAAACGTCGACGACGAGATAGACGGGGAGTTTTCGCATGGGGGAACCTTATTATTTAGTAAATCCGACGGTGACGGCGCGCCCGTTGGGGGGAGATTTGAGAATCATTTGCATGCCGTTTGTTAAAACGACCTTTTGCCCAATTCCAATTTTACGATCGACCTGGCTGCCGTTCTCGTAGACGACTTTAAGCTCCGGAAGATTGACGTTGACGAGATTCCAAGCGCCATTATGGAAGACGCAATAGGCGACGGCTTCCTTGTCTTCCGGCTTCGTTTTTTCATTACTGACGACGTAACGATCGGCGTGCCATTGATAGAGACGAACGCCGTGCCAGATTACCATCCTTCGATTTTTTTCCCGCAAAAAACGCCCTTGTGGATTGGCGACATAATAATCGAGGAAGGGAAGAGGCTCGCTAAGACGCGTATCGCAGTAGGGACAAGCGGGATGCCCGGCGTTGTTGTAAATGAAACCTTTCCCGATGCATTGCGGATTATTACATTTTACAAAACGATCCGCCGTCATGCTGAGCGCGTCTTCCCATTCGTTTGCCGTTGGACGCAGCGCTGGATTGTGAAGTCCGTCGATGAAAGCCCGCTCAAATAACTCGCTTAGTTCGGGGCCCATCGATTTATAGGAAAGCTTGTTGACGAGGCTCCACGGGGCGAGCGCATTGACTTCGTCAGGATCGCGGTCGTCGTAGGCGTTTTCGCGATTCGTCGGATGTTCGATGAAGAGGGCGTTCTTGCCCATTTCCAGGCTTTCCTGCCTGTTGTCGTCTTCAAAATCCCAGACTTTTCTGCCGCGGAGGGGATGTCGATGGAAGAGGTATTGATATATCAAGACGGCGAGAGCGTGCTGATCGGTCGCGCGCGAGGGAAGTAAGCGCTTTTCCTTTGGCAGCTCGAGAGTTTCCACGACTTCCGGCGCTATAAAGTCGGGGGTTCCCGCCACGTCGGGAGGGAAGAGACCGGGGACGACAAGTCCGTCAAGGTCGATAATGCATGCCGAACCAGACTTAGGGTCGATCAAACAGTTTTTGTAGGAGAGATCGCTATGCGCCAGTCCTGCGGCGTGGAGGCGGCGGACCCCTTGAGCCAATTTTAAACAAACTCTGAGGAACGTGTTAAGCCCCCCCCTCTCCTCTGCAGGGACGTGTCGATTATAGTTCTTCGCGGACGCAAACCATTTCCCTTCTTTTTCCCCGCCTTGCATCTGTATCGATTCGAAGAAAAAATGGGGTTGATAGGCGGGAACGACGATTCCCGTCTTGCCGTCATATTCCACGATTTTTTCAGGCCAGCAGAAGATATCTTTCCAATAATCTCCCCCTTCTGATTCAAAGATTTGTTCGCGATAATTGCCGACAAGTTTTTCCAGACGCGAAAGTCCCGTGTAGTCGAGTTGTTTTTGATAGAAGGCGACGACGTAACTTTTGTCCGGCGCAAAATAAACGTCTTTCATGGCCCCTGATTTGGGGTTTTCGTAGTTAAATTCGACGGTCGAACCGTCCTTAGCCGTTGTGGAGACGATATTGGACATAGCTATAGGAATGAGAATTAGTTGTTTGAATTAGTTGCGTCGTTATCTTCTGAGGAAGGATTTTCTTCACTCTCGATATTTTCTTCAGGAGCCGAGGATTCGCAAGGCGTTAGAGGGGATTCTTCTTGCTCTTGGCGTTCTTGGGAGGGCTCCGCAGAATCTTGGCTCGCCTCTTGCGCGTCGGAGGAGTTCTCGACGTCGACGGAGGGCGTTTCTTCCTCGTGGGGAAGGAATATCAAGAGGGTGCGGTCGTCATGGTAGCCGGTCTCTTTAAAGTTGAGCCAGGCGAGCAACTTTTCCGCGCGTTCCGCGTCGGAGACGGCGCCGTTCTTTTTCATTGCGTCTTGAAGCTCTTTCTTTGTCCAGAAGTTGTTCCAGGCGTCGAAGTTGCTCAGGTCGTTTTCGGAGTTGAAGAAGGGGTCGGAGACGCCGTCGGTCATCATGACGAGCGCCTCGAAGTTCTTCACGCACGCGAAACGGAGTCGAGAACCGACTACTTTGGGATCGACTTGATCTTTCGATAAAAAACGCGTTTGACCGGCGTATTCCCCTGCGTCGACTTCGCCGAGAAGGAAGACTTCGTCCAGACCGTTCGGCTTGAGGATCGCGGGCGCTCCGTCGCCGACCCAGTAGGAGAGAAAGAGCGTATACGCCGCGCCGTCGACCTCCAAACGCCTGAAGGCCGTTAAGAGAAGCGTCGTGTTGTAGTCTTTGAACGTGACTTTCTCTTCTAGCTTTTCTTCTAAGCGCTTTTGACATTCATTGTTGATTGCCGTGTAAGCGGACCACACGGCTCCATACCAGCAGTCCGTATTTGCTTTGGAGTCTTGCGCGAGTTTGGAGAAGTCGTAAAGAGATTGGCCTTGATTGTCGGCGTCTTGCAACTTCTCCTTGAGGGGGGAGATAAGTCCCGCTTCGACCTTTTCTCGATACGGTTCGGTGTTGAGGTATTGCGTCAAATACGCGACCGCCGCCCGGCAGGCGAGTTTCGAGCCTTGACGGGAATAACGCGCGGAACCGGCACCGTCGGCGACCGCCAAGACGCTCCATTCCTCGGGAGACTCGGCGAGTTTGACGAGGAATTCGTCGTCGCGAAAAGAGCCGACATGCGCGTGCGAGCGTCCCCGGCAACTCGCCGCGAGAACGAGGGAATCTCCTGCTCGAGCGGTTTCGCTCGCCTGATCCGGCTTGTCGCTGTACGGCGCGTTTTCGTCGTGAGGGTGATCTTCCCAAAGACTCCAGGGATCGGGGTTGATTATGAAGGGAATTAGATTGCTCACGCTCCTATAGCCGGGGCTGATTATGGAGAGTCGGAATCCTCCGTTAAATTCGGCGGTCGGCTTGCCGGACACGCGCAACTTCAGCGCGGGGGCTTTATCGAAGCAACCTTTGTCTTTGAGAGTAATCTCAACGTCGAGCCCGTAGGCGCTAAAGTTTTTCGCCCCTCGGTTAGCGTCCATTTCGTCGTTGACGAGAGTAAAACCGCCTTGAGATTCCCCGTTTTTCAGCGTTGTTTCTTTCTTGGGGAAGATTTTCGAAGAGACTTCAAAATCCACTTCTGCGTTATATTCTTTGTCGACGTTCGCAGGCGGAAAAGCCCTAACGCTTTTCAATACGGTTTTCGTTCCCGGTTCGTCGCATTCCCCGTTGAGATTGCCGAGGGAAAAGAGTTTCAAACGAATTTCATAGACTTTGTCTTTTTCTAAGCTAATCCCATGGAACAGCTCGTTTGAATTAGACTGAGGCGGAACAGGACGAGGATTTTGCTGTTCAGGGACTTCTTGGAAGTTGGCGGCATCGGTCGTCATCTTTGAAGGATCTTGCGCATTGGACTGGGGAGGATCTTTTCGGGAGGAGTTATTATAGTAAAACCATTGCATTAAAGCTTACCCTCGTTATAAGATTCGAATTTCAGGAGGCGGAGGGGGCAATTCGTCGTCCTCGTCCTCGATTTCGACGTTCTGAGAGTTGGCGACGCGATTTTGAACGACGCAGGAGACGGACGTCGAAACCCAGCTCCAGAATTTCGAGAAGGACGTCGCGTCCATCGTGTCGAGGGCGCTGATTTCGTCGGCGAGAGAGCGGAGAGGTTCAACCTTGGCTTTGGGGCCTGCGGCGCAACATACGATGCGCGCAAAGGGAAAGTCGCGCTTTAGTCGCTCCACGTTTTGCCTATAGAGTTCGACGTCGGAAGGCGCGCCGTCCGTCATGAGAACGAGGATCGGGCGCCAATCCCCCTTTTTCTCGGGAGTGGAGGGACGAACTTCAAGGGCGTAACGATCCATGAGAAGCCCGAGAGCTTCGCCAAGATTCGTCGGCGAGGTGACGGGGTCGGGAAGGGGAGGGATCTTCAGGCCGTTGATTTCGGCGAGCGGAAAGAGAAGCTGGGCGTCCAGGGCGAACGTAATGACGCTGAGCCAAACGGTTTCGACGGCGTAAGGATCGTTTTGAAGACTTCTCATGAGGAGATCCAAGCCGTATTTGACTTGTTCGATCGGTTCGCCGCGCATCGAGCCGGAGACGTCAAGAAGGATATAAATCGGGAGTCTACGCATGATCGATTACCGGAAAAGTGAGAAAGAAGGCGCGCGCAGCGTGACGCATGAGCGCGCCTTGAGGCGCAATTACTGGATAAGAACGATCTCCGGGGGAGGAGGCGGGAGTTCGTCGTCGCCGCCGACGGCGTCGACGCGACGGCTCGACGTCTGAATACTCGCGGAGACCCACTTGAAGAACGCCGCGATCGAGTTCTGATCGGCGGTCGCAAGCTTGACGACCGTCTCCGAAATCTGGCGCAGAACCGATTCGTCCGCATAATCCCCCGCCGCGCACGCGACGACTTGACCCCAGTGATAATTCTTAAACTTATCGAGACCGAAGCCGAGCGTGTCGGTCGGTATACCGTCGGTCATAATGAAGACGAGAGGCTTGTAGTCGCCTTTGGCTTCCGGGGTCGATTTCTTAACTTCCCTTTGCGCGCAATCGACGACCATCGAAAGCGCGGCGTCGAGGCACGTGCCGCCCCCCGCGACGAAATTGGGAGGCATGAATGACGCGACTTCCGTTAGCGGAACGATCTGGTTGACTTCCGAACAGAAGGTGATGACGCTCAAATATGCCATTTCCATCGCTTGAGGGTCGCGACGAAGCGCCCCATGAAGCATCTGAACTCCGTTCTTAACCGCTTCAATCGGTTCGCCGTTCATGGAGCCCGAAACGTCGAGAAGAAGGTATACGGGTAATTTTCTCATATCTAACGTTACCTTTGAAATGTCTAATGGGAATCTAAATCAACCGCGATTAATTGACGTTGACGCCGAACGACTTTGCGAGAGCGCCAAGACCGCCGTTGAAGCCTTGGGCGAGAGCGCGGAATTTCCACGCGCCGTTGCGGCGATAGAGCTCCGCGAAAACTAACGAGTCGTTGACGCAGGCGTCTTCCGTGAGTTCAAAGCGAATCTGTTCCGTGTTCGTATCCGCGTCGACGAGACGAATATACGCGTCGTCGACCATCCCGAAATTCTGTCGACGTTCAATTGATTTGTAGATCGTCGCCGTGAAGACGATACGCGCGACGTCCGCAGGAACGCGCGACAGATCCACGTCGATCGTTTCGTCGTCGCCTTCCCCTTCGCCCGTGCGGTTGTCGCCGTTGTAGACGACCGAGAGACACTGAGATTTCGGCTGGTTGTAGAAGATCAAATCGGCGTCGCTTCGCACCTTTCCAGACTCTCCAAGAAGAAAAACGCTGGCGTCGAGATCAAACTCCTCTCCCGGTTCGCGACGAGGAGACCATCCAAGTCCCACGCGAACAAGCTTTAATCCCGAGTCAACTGGAACGTTTTGACCTTTGATAAGATTGACCGTCATGTCGAATACACCTTATTAAAAAGAAGAACATTAGAACGCGTAAGCATGTTAAAGCTTGGAGAATCCGCGCTCTTCTACGAGTCGTTCGATTCATTGTATGACGAACGACTTGTTTTTTGAAGTGAGAATTTTTTGTCGCGAAGTCGAATTAACGCTCTCACTTTTAAGGGGGCGAGCCGTGTTTTTAGGGAGATAAAAGCTTAGAAAGGAATTGAAATGGCCGAACTGAACGCCGAAAAATTTTTAAAAATAACGGATTTTTTCGGGATAAAAGTCAATTTGCGTTAGCGTGAGGTCAAGAAACGAAAAAAGCGATTGAAAACCAATCGCTTTAAAGAGGCGTCGACCGGACTCGAACCGGTAAATGACGGATTTGCAATCCGTTGCCTTAGCCATTTGGCTACGACGCCTTTAACGAAAAGAATGATACTCGACGCGGGCGTTTTGACAAGGGTTATTTTTGAAGAAAAGCAAATTATTCGTTTTTCGCGAATTCATTGACCTTGTTTAGCACCGCCTCCGAGACGCATCGAGGCACAAACGCGCGGAGTTGTTCTTCGCCGCTCGCGCTCGCGATTTCCTTAATCAAAGAGCTCGAGACGTGCGCTAATTCTCCGTCGGCGATTAAGAAGAGCGTCTCCACGTCCGGCTCCATTCGCCTGTTCGCCATCATCATCGTCAATTCTGCTGGAATATCCGTGAGGGGACGCACTCCGCGAACGATGACGCGCGCGCCAATCTGCTTCGCAAACTGCACCGTCAGCCCCGTGTATGTCGTAACCTCGACGTTGTCGAGCCCGCGCTCCGCGGCGGATTGACGAATCATCGCGCACCGTTCCTCCGTCGTGAACCACGGCTCTTTGCCGGGATTGACCCCGACGGCGACGATCAGTTTGTCGAAGAGTTTGCTGGCGCGTTCGATAACGTTGAGATGTCCTAAGGTGATCGGATCGAAGGTGCCTGGATAGACGGCCAGTTTTACGGAGCTCATTTTATCTCGTAATCCTATGACGTTCGCCGACGCTGAGGACGTTGGCTGTAATTATTGACAGAATAAACCTACACAATAAGATGTATTTTATTTTAATATCCTATTTTGTCAAATTGACTTATTTGTGTTCTTTCTCCTAGGTTCTAGTTTAGAACTAAACCGAATGAAACGCGTCAAATGAGGAAAAAAGGCGCGGAAAAAGCGTAGAAGAAGGCGCGAACGGTCGATTTAGGTGATACGCCGTAGTCGTTTAGGGGCGAACATACGGTTTGCGTTAATTTGGATTAGTAGAACCTGTTGGATATAAGATGAGTTCAGAACAGCGTTACGATAGGAATATGTTAGAGCAGACGAAGCAGCAGATTCGTACGCTCATGAACGAGATCGCGCAGATCTCCCGCACGGAGGTGACGCCCGAGAAGTTCCAGACGGAATTTCTCACGCGCGTAGTTCGCGCGTTGGGCGCTATCGGCGGCGCGTTGTGGCTGGCGGACGATTCCGGACGCCTCTCGCTTGGGTATCAGATCAATTTGCGCGAGGCGAAACTGCACGGAGACGAGGAGGCGAATAAGATGCACTCCTATCTCCTCTACAATACGCTTCGATCCGAAGAAGAGCCGAATCTTCTCGTACCGCCTCATTCTGGGGGAAACGATCCGAACGAAGGGGGAAACCCTACGGATTTCCTTCTGATTCTTGGCGTTATCAGCACCGAGCTTGAGAAGGTCGGCGTTCTCGAAATCTTCCAGCGTCCGGGAACGAATCCGACGACGCAAAACGGTTATCTCCAATTTGTTCGCCAGGCGACGCGATACGCCACCGAATATTATAAAGATAGGCAGCTGCGCAACTTCAGCGATCGCCAAGGCTTGTGGACGCAGCTTGAAGACTTCACGCGCAATATTCACAAGACGCTCGATCTCAAAGAGACGCTCTATACGGTCGCGAACGAAAGCCGTCGTTTGATCGAATGCGACCGCGTGTCGATCGCGATCTGTCATGGTTCGCGCGCGAAGATCGAAGCGGTCAGCGGACAGGATATGGTGGACAAGCGTTCGGAAGCGGTGCGTCTTCTTGGCTCTCTTGCCTCCGCCGTCGTCGCCGTCAACGAACCGATTCTTTACACCGGGGATTCCTCGCAACTCGCACCTCAAGTTGAGGAAGTTCTCGAAGAATACGTCGACGTTTCGCATACGAAAACAATCGCCGTCTATCCTTTGACGGCGCGAACGATCGACGAAAAAGACTACGATGAAACGGAACGCGACAAGCTCGTGATTCCGCCCCCCTTTGGCGCGATCATCGTCGAACAAATCGAAGACGCGAACGTTACGGAGCATATGAAGAAGCGCATTGAGATCGTTGTGGAACATGCGCGCGTCGCGATTGGCAACGCGATCGATCATAACTCGATCTTCCTCGCGCCCCTCTGGCAGATGATCGGCAAATCGAAGGTTTTGGTCGCCGCGCGCAATCTGCCCAAGACGATCTCCATCTCGGCGGCGGTGATTCTCCTTATCCTCGCGATGATCTTCGTGCCGTGGAACTTCAACATGCATTGCGAAGGGGCGCTCCAGCCGATCGTTCGCTGCAACATCTTTGCACGAGAAGAGGGAAAGATCGACGTACTCCACGTGCGTCATGGTTCGATCGTTCACCAGGGCGACGTTCTCTTGGAGCTTTCCAACAACGAACTCGAAGCGGAATGGCGACGCAACGAGGGGGAGATTAACGAGTGCAACGAGCAAATCTTAGCGCTTAAAGAAGCGAGCTACGAAGCGAAAGACGCCGAAAAGATCCGCATCGCCGGACAGTTGGCGCAATTTTTGGAACGTCAAAAGACGCTCGATATTCAGAAGAAAATTTTGAACGCCCGGCGCGAGGATTTAAAGGTGCGCTCCCCGATCGACGGGGCCGTCATGACCTTCGACTTGGAGAACAAATTGCGCAGTCGTCCCGTTCAGCCCGGTCAGATTCTCATGGAGATCGCGCGTCCCGAAGACGGATTGCTCCTCGAACTCCAGATGCCAGAGAAGAGAATGGGGCATATCGACGACTATATCCGCGCTCAGCGCGGGACCGATCCCGACGCGAAACTGAAGGCGCGTTTCGTCATGACGGTCGACCCGTCGAAGAATTATGACGCGACAGTCATAGAAGAGCACGATCGCGCGGAAAATCGCGGCACGGAAGAAACGACCGTTCTAATTCGCGCGACGATCGACTCGACGGATTTGCCCGAAGGAACGCGTCCCGGCGCGAGCGTTTCCGCAAAGGTGTACTGCGGAAAGAGAGCGCTTGGATACGTCCTCTTTAACGAAGTCGTCGCGTTCCTTCAAAAGACCGTCTTCTTCTGGTTTGAGTAACGTCGCCCCGACTGATTTTCAAAACAAACGACTCATCGTCATTGCCAATAGATCGAACGAAAAAAATGAAACAAAAGCTTTGGATTGCAACCGTCGCGGCGACGCTCTGCGCGCCGATTTTTAGCGCCTCGTCTCGCGCCGTCGACGACCTTGAAAAGACGCTTCTGACGCCGCCCGCCCCGCTTTCGCGCGAATCGATCGACGCGTCGACGCAAAATCTCCGTCCCGCGCTTAGAACGTCCACGTTCCAGACGTCTTCCCCCGTCCCTCTCGTTTCTGAGAACAATCTCGCCCCCGAGTCGACCGAAAACTCGGAAGGCGACATTGTGGTGCGCAACGCGAAGGTTGAGATTCCGATGGGCGAAGGGTACGAAGCGACGATCAGCGCGAACGGACAGGGACTCCTCGCGGAGTTGGGTCTCTGCGAGCTCGGCGCCGACGGTGAGCCGGTTCTTGGCGAGGACGGAACGACGAAGCGTCAAACGCTGCGTCGCGGGCTCGCGGTGCGCAAAGGAGACGTTTTGGGAAAACTTCAAGACGACGAGTTGACGCAGGATCGTATTGTCGCGACGCAAGAGCTCTTAGTCGCGGAGAAAGAAGCGGCGAAGACGTTGGAAGTCGAAGTCGCGGAGGCCGCCGCGCGCGTCGCCCAGGCGTCGTATAAACGAGCAAGCTCTCTCAACGACGAAATGCCCGGCGCCGTCTCTCCCGAAGAAGTTCAGGAAAAGTATTACGAGTGGATTCGCGCGTCGAAATCGATCGAGAAAGCGAAATACGACCTTGAAGTCAACCAAGAGAAGGTTAAGGTCGCGAAAGCGCGCGTCAACGCCGCCGACGTGCAGATTAACAACCGAAAATTCCGATCCCCGATCGACGGAATTATCGACGACGTTATGCAGAACGAAGGGCAGTGGCTCCGCGAAGGGGATCCCGTCGTGCGCATCTTGCGCCTCGATAAAGTGCAAGTGACGGGCGCAATCCGCGCGGATCTTTACGCTCCGGAAGCGATCGACGGCAAGACGTGCGAGATTACCGTGACGCGACCGGGTCTCGAACCGCAGACTCTCCCCGGCAAGATCGTCTACGTGCGTCAGATCGTCGAATCGGGACACTATTACTTCTACGCGGACGTCGCGAACAAGCTAACCGATTCCGGATATTGGCTTTTGAATCCCGGAGCGCTCGTCACGGTGACGATCCGATGAGTGGGCGAAGAAGAGTGACGGAAAGGATTAACGGTGAAGCATGGCGTCGTTAGCGGACAGCTTAGTTTCTAGCGCGGAGCGTATTCTTCAGGTATACGCGCGCACCGACTTGTCCGCAAGGCGGTCGAACTATCTTGGAAAATCTTATTGGATCGTCAAAGATCCGATCGGATTGAAATACTTCCGTTTTCAGGACGAAGAATACTTTATCCTCAAGAACTTAGACGGCAAACAGTCTTTGGAGACGATTAAGGAGAAATTTGAGGCGGAATTCCCTCCTCAAAAGATCACCCTTGAGGAAATTCAGAGCTTTGTCGGACAGCTTCATCAGTCGAACCTGATCGTCGCGGGCGTTCCCGACCAGGGGCACGAACTCCTCAAGAGGCGCAAAAAGCGACGGCGACAAGAGGTTTTGGGGCAATGTTCCAACATCTTGGCGATCCGCTTCAAAGGCGTCGACCCGAACCGCTTTTTCGACTGGCTCCTTCCGTACGTGCGGTGGATGTTCCATCCCGTAACTCTCGTGGGATGCCTCCTTCTCATGCTCTCGGCTCTCCTTCTTATCGGAATTGAGTTCGACCATTTCCGCGCAAAGTTGCCGGAGTTTCAGCAGTTCTTCGGGCCGGGGAATATCATGCTTCTGAGCGTGACCCTCTTCTTTACGAAGGTGCTGCACGAGTTTGGCCACGGGCTGTCCTGCAAAGTACTTGGCGGAGAATGTCACGAGCTTGGCGTCATGATCCTTGTGCTGACCCCGTGCTTGTATTGCAACGTCTCGGACTCATGGATGTTGCCGAATAAGTGGAAACGCGCGGGGATCGGTATCGCGGGGGTTTTCGTCGAGTGTACGCTCGCGGCGATCTGCACGTGGATTTGGTGGTTCACGAACGACAACATGTTGCACTACCTGTGCTTGAACATCATGTTTTTGTCGTCGGTCAGCACGATCGTGTTCAACCTTAATCCGCTTTTGCGTTACGACGGTTACTACATCCTCGCGGATATTTTGGAGATTCCGAACCTTCGTCAGAAAGCGTCGAAGGCGATGACTCAGAAGGCGTCGAAATGGTTCCTGGGGATGGATCCCCCCGACGATCCTTTCTTGCCGAAGCGCAATCAGGTGTGGTTCGCGCTCTTTACGGTCGCGTCCGGACTCTATCGCTGGGTCGTGACGGCGTCGATTCTCTTCTTCGTCTACCGATTCTTCGACGCTTACGGCCTCAAGGTTCTCGCGCAGATTATCGCGGCGATGTCCCTTTACGGGCTCATCGGGT
>CAKVCP010000034.1 GCA_934725735.1 uncultured Thermoguttaceae bacterium | reverse complement strand
GGCGAATTCTCTATACCATGGGGAAGCGTTCTGAATTTTGAAAGAGCTGAGTTTGAAGCTCTTGCTCGCGTAGGAAATCTGCGCCGCGTATTTTTTGAAGGAGGCTTCGAAGGAAGACGCGACGCGCGCCAACGTCGCGCGTTCCTCTTCGAATTCTTGATCGCTCATGCGGAGAAGACGCCCTAATGGGGGTTGTGGACCGTTGAATTTAACGAGTTGATTCAACGCTTCTTTGAGCGCTTTTCTGGCGTCGTCGTTTTCCAACACGGAGGGCGCGACGAATTCTCCCAGCGATTCGACGCGGGCGTCGAAGGCTGCGGCGTTTTCCTGGAAACATTCGAGTTTCTCCATCGCGTCGATTTCATCTTGATAGGAGAGTTTTTGTCCGTCGCGTTTGTAAAGCCTGAGCTTCTTTGAAAGGCTTTTGTATTCGGAGTTGAAGAGGCGCGTAAAGAACCCCGAATAGAGTCTGACAAGTCGCAGGCGGCTGTCTTTCCCGTCGAGTTCGTAGATTTCTTTATCGAAGAGCGCGTCGATCGCCTCCCGACTTTCCTGGAGCTTGGCTTTTTGCTCGTCCATTTCCGTAAGTTCGCGGGCGACGCGTTCAAGAATCGACGCGTTGAGGAACTTGGGCCCGAGCGCTTTCGTTTTCGAAAGGATTGGGAAGAGGTGGTAAATGTTATAGACGTCGATAAGTGTTGCGCAACGAATATCGTAAAGGCGCGCGATTTCGTTAAGAGACTCTTGAATTTCGTCAACGAGAAGCAGGAGAGCGTCGACGGCGTCGCGCAACTCTTTTGAATTTTGCGAAGACGCGCCTGAGCCGGAGCTCAAAAGTCGATAGAAGAAGCCGTCGTAGAGACGAACGAGACGTTCTCGATTCTCCTTGCCGTTGAGTGAGAAGACCCGTTCGTCAAAGAGCGCGTCTAAGGGGTCTTGGATCGTTTTGACGGTCAAGCTTTGCGCGTCTAACGCGCGAATGGAACGCGCGACGAGATTTCTTTTGGACGCGTCGAGAAGGGGAACGTTTATTTCGTGCGCTTTGGAAAGGAGCTCAAGGAGGAGCGAGACGTTATAGGCGTCCAAAAGATTGACGGCGGCGATTCCATAGAGACGCGACGCTTCTTCCAACGGTTGGGGAAGCTCCCTAACGAGTTGGAAGAGCGAGTCGATTGCGTTTTGAACTTCTCTCTTATTTTGTAAAGAGGAGTCGCTTTTCTTCAGACCGTTCCACGGATTCGATTTATAGTCCTCGCCTACGAATGGAACGTACGCGGCGTATTCTTTAAGGAGCAGAAGAACGTCCTGGAGTTTCTCCTCGTCGTAAGACGCGAGATCGGGGATCGTCCAGTCGACGATCGGCGCGTTTCTTAGCGACGAGTAGTCTTCGTAGAGTTCGTACGCGCTTTTCCCGACGATTGGTCGCGACTTGTGCAATTCGTCGACGTATACGTCGAGTTGACGCATCGCAGACTCCTTTAGCCGTATTTCCTGATCCGCCTTCGAGGAGATCCCGCTTTTAGGCGTCCTGAGCGTCTTGCATAATTCGGAGACGACTTCTTTCTTATTCGCCTTATGACTATGAAGTTCAAGGCAGAATTCCCCAAGACCCGCTTTGCAAAGCTTGTCGTACACGACGTTAAGAGCCGCTTGCTTTTCAGAAACAAAAAGAACCTTCTTTCCGAGTCCCAGAAGTTCGGCTACGATATTCGTAATCGTTTGACTTTTCCCCGTGCCGGGGGGCCCTTGAAGGACGAAACTAATCCCCGCGCGCGCTTTTTCAATCGCTTCAAGCTGACTGGAATCGGCGTCGACGACGTTTTGTAATTCGATCAACGGGTTGTCTAGACGTTTGGCAGACTGATCCGTCGTCATCGGTTCTTTGGACAGGAGACGTCGAACGTTTTCGTTCGCGAGAATTGCGACCGCGTTATCGGTGAGATCGCGGTACATATTGATTTTTTGAAAAGAGAAGAGACCTATTTTACAGTCTGGAGAGACGCGCTGCTTGTATTTGTCGTTTTCGACGAGATCTTGAACCTTCTTAACGTAGTCGTGAAAGGGTTCGCCGTTGTACTCGGGCAAGACGATTCCCAATTCGGATTCCATCTTAAAGGCGAAAGTGGGGTTGAGGAAGGGATCGTCGCCAGTGAAATGAACGAAGTATCTGCCCTGAGTCGGGTTCCATTCGATATTGATTGGCGCGAGGAGGAGTGGCGCTTTGTTTGGAGGGGTCTGCGTTTCTTTTGGATCGAAATCTCCCCATAGAATGAATCCGAAGACCATATAGGCGACGTGAAGTCCCGTTTCCTCAAAGAAAAAACGCGCCTTCTTTTCGAGATTTTCAATGGCGTCCATCGGATTCCCGTCGTTGTAGACGAGGAGTTTTTTGCGCGTCGCGAGGACGTGACGTTCGAGGTATTTATTTTTTTTCTGTTGGGGCGTCCGTTTCTCGAGGTCGAGAAGAAGGGGTTGAGCGGTTGATTGGGACTCCTTGGGGTAATCGAGCTCAGGATCGTAAACAGGGATCGTATAATCCGTGTCCGCCTTGCTGAAGAGCGCGGCGACATTGGGAAGTAAAACTTCCACCGTCGATTTAGAGAGGTCTTTAAAATTGACGAGGTTATTCCTTTTTCCAGTGTCGAGGAGCAATCGCGTCCAATTTTTGAGTTTAGAGCTGTCCATAGGGAGTCGCCTTAAATAGCGTTACGGGGCGTGAAAGAAACGCGTCGAGGAACGAACGCGAAGGGGGCGGGCAATAGGAAAAGAAAACGCCGACCCGAGGCCGACGTTTCCTTCGTTATGAGATAGACTGGGTCGCAAACGACCTGGTCTCAGAGTTGTTTAACGCGCAAAGGCGAAAAGGCTCAGCGCCAAGCTTCGAGGTAACGAGCGAGTTTGTGCATATCGCTACCGACCTTGATCGGACGAGGATAAGCGCGAAGCTTGCTCATGTTGATGAGTTCTTCGAATTTCGGGAAGCTCAGGCCCATCGGATCTGAACCGCTGTTGACGGAGATCATGACGCCGTTGAGATTCAGCTCGCAGAGAGCGCGATAGCAACCGACGCCGATCTGGCTGCCGACGCAAACGTCGTACGCCGTGGGCTGATTGCAACGGACTTCATAACCGAACTGGAGGCCGTTGAACTTCTTGGACTTGCCGGTGCGGCGCTTGTATTCTTCCGCCATGAGACGACCGAGGCGAGAGGAATACTTGAGCTGAGAGACCGGGAAGTGACCGAAGGTGTCGGGCTTGAGGGAGAGATATTCGTCGTGGGAGACGCATTTCTCGATTTCGGCGAGGGGGAGGAATTCGGCGACGCCTTCGGAGATGACGGCGACGAAGCCCTTCTGGCCTTCTTTTTCGCGAGCGATATAGACGTCGACGAGGTGGTTGACGACGTGCGACATATCGACGATCGTACGCATGACGGGCTTACCGTCGGCGTCGAGAACTTCTTTGCCCGTTTCGGGATCGATGGTGACCTCGGTGGTCTTCCACGATTCGTCAATATCTTCGAGACCGACGACGGCGGAGGCTTCTCCAGCGACGGCGGCGCCATAAGCGAGCCACGCGGCGGCGCGACCCATGAGCTGGCAAACAAAGCCCGCGCCCGCAGCTTCGCTGTCGGCGAGAAGGTTGCGCAATTCCTTGGCAAGCATTTCGACGGCGCTGAAGTAACCGAAGGTGAAGGGGATGCCTTCATAGTCGTTGTCGATCGTCTTGGGAAGGTGGACGACCTTGATGCGCTTGGCGTCGGCGGGCTTGCGATCCATATAGAGCTTGAACTTAGCCGCAGTGGTCAAGGTGTCGTCGCCGCCGATCGAGACGAGAGCGTCGACTCCGAGGGAGCAAAGCGCCTTATAGACGGTTTCCATCGGGGCGGTCTTTTCGGGATTGTCGAGATCTTCGGGGGTCTTGAGCGCTTTTCCGGGGTTAGCGCGGGCGGTGCCGATGCAGATCCCTTGCTTCGTGCGCAAGCCGTCGCGAATGCACTTGTCGAGACGAACGTAAGCTTCGCCTTCCTTGAGAACGTCGCCGTCGTTGTATTCGACGAGGTGGGTGTAACCGTTGAGCATACCGTAAACTTCGACGCCGGCGCGAGCAAAGCAAAGGGCCGCGCCGCCGATGACGGCGTTAGCGGCGGGA
This sequence comes from uncultured Thermoguttaceae bacterium, assembly GCA_934725735.1. Lineage (GTDB taxonomy): Bacteria > Planctomycetota > Planctomycetia > Pirellulales > Thermoguttaceae > RUG369. Next base: position 15,782 of record CAKVCP010000034.1, on the reverse strand, counting down.
GCGGGGCCGCCGGAGAAGAGAATAGCAATTTTTTTGACGTCCGAGTTCGGTCGCTGAGGACTGGTTAACGACGACATATGCAACCTTTCTGTGTCTAACAACGTTATTGTGTCTAACAATAATATATAGGTGTACGCGCGCGATTCTCTCGACGAACGAGCTCGCGACGCAGTTATACTCTGCCTTTATTCTATAACGCGCGTTATTTTTTTCAATCGGCCAGAAAAGAGCAAAAGGGACGCCCTTATAATGTTGGGCTTCTTCCTTGCGTTAGACGATAATTTTGATAGAATGGAGAAAATGGATTAAAAGCGTTGACGGAATTCAACTTTGTTTGAATTTGTTGGAACAACGCCGCAAAGAAAAACGTCGAAAAGTTGGAAAAATACCCTTTTGGGGAATATGTTCCATGATGAGAAGATTTTGTGCAGTTGAGAGATTTTTGTCCTTCTTTTTATTTTAAATAAAAGGATGAACTTTCTTATTTGTAAAAACTGACATATCCTTTCAAACTAACAGATAGAATGGTTCCCCGTTCTTTTTTTTAGTTTTTTTTATGGCTTTTTTATAGGCGTTGCGTTACACTTAGGGAAAATGCGTTTCAATAGGCTAAGACCGTGTCCAGAGCTTTTGGGTTACCTGGCGCGGTTGAGCGTTCGCGTTCGAAACAGCTGCAATAATATCGGCAAAAATCGGCGTGAGAGAATCGTTTTTTTCGACAAAAACAAGAAAAGCGCCTGCGTAAAACGTAAACGACGCGTTTTGCGCGGCGTCGCGCTTTTTCGTTTTGGCAATTTAAGACATGAATAGACGTCACGTCAACACATCCGTCAGAGAGTGAAAAGGCGCGCGTGAGCGTCGGCTAGGCGACGCGTTCTGGTCGAGGGAGTTGGATCCGCCCTCAAGACGAGTTCGCGTTCGACTCATTTATTACGTTAAGGAATGAATACTATGTCGCAAACTGGTAAGAGATTTCTGTCCGATCTTCTGAATCGCGTTTTGAACACGACTTCTGAGTCGAAGAAAAACGGACGCGCCCTATCCGCTCGACGTCTCGGGATGGAACCTCTCGAAGAACGTCAGCTCCTCTCAGCCGACCCGACTTTGTTGCGCGCGTTTAGCGACGATACGGCGTCTGTCGCTAACGTCGCCGCGCCCGTGAGCGTCTCCGTCGATTCCATCAATCTTTCTAACGCGACTCTCGCTTCCGACGGCTCGCACGTCGTAAGTAGCGATATCGCCGCCACGAACTCCGGTAGCTTTCGTCATTACAACCAGGGGTGGGCGGCGACTCTCGCCGATCTCTTGACCTACACCGGATGGAGCGACAACGCCGAGATCGTCGATCCCGAGTCTACCGATTCTCTGGAACAACAGACATTCGATTATATCGCAAACTCTTTCTCCAACGCTTCGACCTCGATCCTTTACGCTTACGCGTGGTTCATGGGGGGAGCCGACGAGTATATCTATCAGGATCAGACCGCTTACGCGCAGATTTTGCCTAATAATCTGAACGGCGGATTGTATCCCTCCACGTCCGGCGAGTGGCAGGCGTATTCTAGCTACATGAAGGAAATCCTCGCGTCCGATATTCCTTCTCCTCTCTACGGCGTTACCACCGAATTTCTGGACAATAATTACGGCGTCGCCGTCACGGTTCACTACCGTTCGAATCTCACCGGCGAAGACGTTGATTTCGCCCTGGCTCCGAAACAGTCGACCTTGACTTTCTGGGGATACGACTACGACTCGACCTACCTCCCTGAGGATCCCGAATACTATACCGCCGTCTACATGTCGAATCCCGAAACGGGCGAAGTCGAACGCATGCCTGTCAAGTGGAATACTTTGACGGAAACGTATGATTTCGTCACCTACGATCAGACGACCGGTCAGACTCCTTATATTTACTCCTTCACTGTTTTGCAACGCATGCCCGGTTACGGCGTTCTCCAAGAAGACGCTTACGAACCGAACAACGGCGTCCTCGATTTCGAAGCCGGTTCTCCCTCTGATTTGGGGCAGGTTGACGTGATTAAGCCGGGCGCGACTACCGGTACGACGACGAACGGCAACGTGATCGTTCTCGAAGACCTCACTCTCTATGCCGAAGGAAACGAAACTCAGAAGGCCGACCCCGTCGATTTCTACAAATTTGAACTCACCCAGACGGCCTCGAATTCCGACTCGATCATCGTTGAATGGGCCGACGGCGTTCGTTACCAGAATCTGAAGGCGACCCTCTATTCTTGCTCCGGAAATGAAGCGTACGTACTCGATCCTACGCTTTACGGCCACGTCGCGGGCTATTATGACGCGGTTTCGACCGATTATCTCGAATACGTCGTCGGGGAAGACGGAAAAACCTATACGAAGACGATTCATCGTCTCGCGCTCCCTCTCTCCGGTTTGACTTCCGGCGAGTATTTCTTGAAGGTCGAATTTGCCGACGGCGTCGTCAACGGCGTCAACGTCAACTACAAAGTCACGGTCAACGCCGGTTTCGACGACGTCTACGAAGCAAACAACTCCTTTGAAGCGGTAAATGAACAACCTGTTTCGACGATTCAGAATCCGACCGCAAATCTCGGCGTTCTTTACGGTACGACCGAACTCTCCGATCTGGTCTTGCGTCAATACAGCAATGTGGTCGATGAAACCGACTGGTATCGCTTTGAAATGACCGAAACCGGTTCCGCTTCGAATTTCATCAACCTGTACTATAATTCGACCGCTTCGAACGTCAACGACGCGGACCTTGACCTCTATCTCTACAAATATGATCCGACTTCGTCGCGCGGTTATACCCTTGTGGCGAAAAGCTACGTGGAAATGACGAATAAGGAGTCGATCAGTCTTGAAGGCGTCGATCCGGGCGTCTATTATATCAAGGTCGTCGGCAACTACTCCGCAGGTAACGTCGAGTATAAGCTCGAAATCAATCCCGGCGTGAGCGACGTTCCCGATCTTCGCCCTGAAGTTCTTCCCGGCGCGAACTGGGAAGCGCCTCTCGTTGTTTCCAGCGATAAGTTCGTCCCCAACGGTTCCGAGGTCTATGAGAACGATCAGGTCGTCGGCGTCGATTCTCCGATCTACCTCAACTACTCCTTCACGGTCAACGGCGCGTCGAAAGCCATGGGCGCCGATAAGACCGCTACGTACGAAGGCGTGCGCCTGGCGATGTATATCAACGGCAAGCTTGTCGATTCCAACGATATTTCCTTGCTGCTCGATATGAACACGACGATGAGCTCCACCCTGAAGGATAAGCTCTATAGTCTCTTCTGCTCCGACTCCGGTCTCGATATGCTCGCGGGCGAATCGATCACGATCCGCAACCTCGATCTGGGACGCATGATCGACGAAGGTTCATTCGCGAACAAGTATTTCGATTCGTACTCTTCCGCCACCAACTCGATCGTGATCGCGATCAATCCCGACAATTACATCCTCGCCGACGATTTCGGCAAGGTCGTCGACAATCGCGAAACGAAAGAGATGACCTTGACCTACAAGGACGGTTCTTTCTACAACGGCGCGACCGTCGTCGCTATTTCCAAGGGCGAGACGATTGAACTTTATCGCAACAATCGTTACCTTGCCGACGTCGTGTACGGAGTCGATAACTTCGCGTTCAAAGACGGCGATATCGCCCTTGTTTCCGTCGTCAGCCATCAATATGAAGTGAATATCGACGGCGCTTACGCTGTCAAAGACGGCGTTGCGGGCGTTCTCGAATATACCGTCGACAACAACTTCTCCTCGATGTTCTTCACGGTGAACGATCTGAGCGAAGACGCTTTTGCTCCGAATGGAAGCCTTGCCGACGTCCTCGGCAACGATAATCCTGAAGACACGAATCCTGATCTCGGTTACGCCAACATCGACAATCTGACCGCTTACGAGACCGAAAACGGCGAAATTCGTTATCAGCGCGTCATCGAAAATCTCGTCATCACGGGCGAAACGAATGAAGTCGGCGCCTATATCTCCGATTGGTTCCGCTTCAACCTTAAGCAGAGCGATAACGACGCGGTTCCGAACTACAAAGACGCGTTCGTTCAGATCGATATGTCGGATTCCCTCGAAGGCCTCGACGTCAAGGGCAACTTGGGCGACCTCGATCTCTATCTCTATCGCGCCGTCTTGACCGACGATACGCTCTCCTTTGAGGAAGCGTACGAACAGGGCGCCTATACTCTCGAGTTAGTTCAGAGCAGCAAAGGCGTCGGCCTCCAGGAACGCGTCTCCTTCTCGAACCTCGATATCACCGACGGCAACTACTTCATCTGCGTCTCCGGGTTCAACGGCTCGGCGAATCGTTACTCCCTGACCCTTGGCGGCTTCACGAAGTCCGGCGACGTCCTTCCGACCGACCCGCTCGAATACTTCACCGAAGACTCCGTCACGGTCTTGAACTCCGTCGCGACCCTCAAATGGCGCGTCCCCGTCGACGACTACGTCTCGCGCGTTAAGATCGAATACCGCGCAGAGGGAACCTCCGAATGGGTCGAAGCGGGCTCCTTCAAGCCTTCCGTTACTTCCTGCAAGATCGCGGGCCTTTCGTCCGACACGGAATATGAATTCCGTATGACGGTCTCCAACTTCTTCGTGGAAGACGATCCTCTCACCGCGATCGTTACGAAGAAGACCGACGCGTTCGTCAATGAAACGGTCTACCGCGCCGTCATCGTCGGCGTCGCCGATTATCCCGGCTCTGCGGCGGACTTGGTCGCGCCCGTCAACGACGCGAAAGCGTTCCGCGAAGCGCTTCTCCAAGATCCTCAGTGGGCGGAAAGCAATATCACGACGCTCGTCAACGCCGACGCGACGCGTGACGCCGTCCTCGAAGCGCTCGCGCAGGTCGCTGAAGACTCCGACGACAACGACGTTTTCGTCTTCTACTTCGCCGGTTCTGGATCCTCCGCCGTCATCGGTAGCCAGGAAGTAGGATACCTCAAGACGTGCGGTTCCGTCCGTAACGAATTCATCTCGAGTTCCGATCTTCTCAAAGCGGTCGAAAAAATCGCCGCTGGTTCGAAGCAGTTCGTCCTGGACGCGGGTCAAATCTCCGCCGACGCCGAGTCTACCGGTATCAATTACGCGCCTTTCATCGAATCCCTCACGACTTCGAAGGTCAACGGCGGTTCCGAACGCGTCGCGCAGACGACCGTCCTTACTTCCGGCGACGACGAGAATCTGATTTCTCCCTCCGGTCTAGGAAACCGTAGCGTCTTCAACCGCGCGCTCGTCGACGCCATGGAGAAGTATCTCCGACCCGTGACCGCCGAAGACGTCGAACTCGCCGAAGAAGAAGCGAAGAACGCGAAACCTGGCGTCGAGGTCGAGATTCCTGAAATCTCCGACGGACGCGTCTCCTTCGAAGAACTCTTCGCCGCTATTAAGGCGGACGAAAGCGTTCAGCTTTACTCTGTCGGCGCGTCCCTCGCGAGCAATTCCGAGGCCGAGACCGTCCTCATGAGCGGTCTGTGGAACGAAGCGGACGCCTTCAACGACGAATGGCTTGAAAAGGGCGCGATCGTCGTGACTACGACCGTCGACTGCGTCGACGCGCACGACGGAAAGATCTCCTTGCGCGAAGCCGCCGCGCTCATGGGCGTTCAGCTTGAAAATACGGTCGCCGTCGAAGATAACGCGACCTTCACGCTCAGCGCCGGTTCCGTCGTGACGATTGGAACGAGCGTCGGTTACGTCGCTGAAGACGTTGAACTCGTTTATGCCAACGGCGCGTTCCGCACCGCCGAAGCTTGCCAGCTCCAGACCGAAACGACTCTCCTTGATTTCTCTCGCGCGGGCCAAGGCGTGACCTGGACCGCCGAAGATTGGGGAGACGGCAAGGTCGCCCTCGTCGACAGCAAAGATTTGGCGGTCAACGATCTTGAATTCAAGCTCGTCGGTTCCGTGACGGTCGACGGCGAAACTTCGGTCTTCGAGCTCAACGACGGCGACGTTCTCTCCACCGCTGCGGCGGAAGGCGAAGGACGCGAAGTCACCGTCAAGAAAGTCGGCCAAGAATACCGTCTCTTCGTCGGCGAAGTTCCTTATACCCGTTTGACCGGTCTCTACCTCAACGGCGAACCGATCGCTATCTCTAAGGTCGTCGAGCTTGCTCAGACCGAGACGATCAACAAGGTGATCTTCGACGAGTCTCTCGAGGGTCAGACGCTTGAACTGAACGCGACTGCCGGCCCGATCGTCTTTGCGAACGGCGGCGCCGTCGTTGGATCCGGCATGGCTAATCCAATCGCTCTCAGCGGTTCCGACGTACGCTCCTTGATTCGCGTGACCGGCTCTAATACGACGACGATCGTCGGTCTCAAGCTTACGAACGCGGGCGATTCCGCGATCGTCGTCGACGAAGGCGCTTCCCTTGAGTTGGCGAACTGCCTCGTCGCCGATTCTAGCGTTCAGGATCAGCCGATCATTGAAAACAACGGTTCTCTCCTTCTCGTCAACGACACGATCGTCAACAACGAGACGACCGGACTCCTTGTCGGCGGCAAAGGCGCAACGACCTTGAAGAATACGATCGTCGCCCTCAACGACGCCGATCTCTCGAACTTGACCTATGACGCGACGAACGTCGTCGGCGACGCGGATCCTGGTTTCGTCGACGCTGAAAACGGCGATTATCGTTTGACCAAGACGTCCGAAGCCCTCGATATCGGTCAGAACTCCGCCGTGAAACTCAGCGGCGGCGTCGTGATCGCCTACGACCTTGCCGGCGAAGAACGTATCGGCGTCGCAGGTACTGTCGACGCGGGCGCCTATGAATATACCGTCGCGCTGGAAGATCGCGAAACTCCGTCGACCGTCGTGACGATTTTGGACGATATCGTCGACGCGACCGACGGCGAAATCTCCTTGCGCGAAGCGATCGCTTACGCGGGCACGACCTACAACGTCGACTCGCTGTTGAAGGAAGGGGACGTCGTCTTTGACGAAAACGGCGTCAAGTATGTCGTCTCCAATGGCAAATTGATCTCTTTTGACGGCGTTTCGGCGATTCAGCAGGGACAATATTACGAGACCCCAGGCGTCTTCATGACCGACGCGAAGGGAAATTCCGTCCAGCTTGAAGAAGGGGACGTCGTGACCCTGACGAACGGCTCCAAGGCGACCGTCGTCGGCACGAAGCTTCTCCTCGCTTCCGGTATTCCGGTCGAGATTGGTTCGACGATCTTTCTTGAGACCGGCGAAGAGGGGACGCTCTCGCAAGGCGCGACGACGACCTTCATGATGGGACAGCAGATCTCCGTCAAACTCACCGCTGCGGCGATTAGCGCGTCGACTCCCGTCGCGACCTTCGACGAAGGAACTTACGTCCTCACTTACAACGGCAAGAACGCCTTCACCGCGACCCTCAACGTCACGACGACCGACACGAGCAACCAGACGACGACCTCGACTTTCGACGCGACCTTCATGCTCGTCGACGGCACGTCCTTTAACTTTGTCGAAGCCGACGGTAGCTTGGGCGAAGAAGGCTCTATCGTCACGACCCGTTCCGTTGAAATCGAAAACGGCAAGTATACCTTGGCGCAAGATATCACCGAGACGGTTGGAAAGGAAACGGTCGTTCTCTACGCGTCCGGAGCGGTTCTGACCTTGATCGACGGCGTCTTCACCGACGTCGACGGCGTGGAGGTCAAAGTGCCGGTCAACACCAAGATGGTCGCCCCCACCGGCGCGAATATCACCTATCAGCGTTCCACCTTCTCTCAGGCTCAGCTTGAAGAAGGCGCGAAGCTTACCGACGAAAACGGCGTCGTTCGTTCCTTCAAGTCCGGTTTGACTGTGACTGAGGAAGTGACCCTCGGAACGTCGATCACCTTTGCGAAGGGACTGGAATCGGGCACGATTCTCCTCGAAAAGGGCGCCCTCTCCATCGAACGCGCTATCACTCTCGACGCGACTCTCAACGCCGGTCTGACGATCGACGCGAACGGCGAAAGCCGCGTCTTCACTGTCGACGCGTATCGCGAGACGAATCCGACCGCGTTCGTGAATATCAGCGGCGTCACGCTCCTGAACGGCGCCTCCGACGAAGGCGGCGCGATCTACGTCGCTGAAAACACGAATCTTCGCTTGAAGGACTTCACGATTCAGAACGCTCAGTCGACTGGCGACGGCGGCGCGATCTACAACCTCGGACGCGTCGAGCTGGAATCGACGACGAAAGTCTCGACGATCGAAGGCGTGAGCGGCGACCGCGGCGGCGCGATCTACAACGAAGGAACGCTTACCGTTACCGGCGTCACGATCGACGGCGTCGAATCGCAGTATGGCGCGATCTACAACGCGGGTTCCGCGACCCTTGCCGGTTCGTCGATCCAGAACGCGAACGCCGATCGCGGCGGCGCGGTCTACAACGTCGGAACCTTAACGATCTCGAAGTCGTCCGAAATTTCGAACAATACGGCGACCGTCGGCGCTGGCCTATATAACGAAGGGGTCGCTAACGTCGTGAACTCCGCCTTCGTCGGCAACGAAGCGTCCGAAAGCGGCGGCGCGGTCTACAACGTCGGAACTCTCACGATTACGAACGCGAAGTTGCAGTCGAACGTCGCGGAACTCGGCGGCGCGGCGATCTACACTGTCGGAAATCTCCTTGTTAATCGCGCTCTTATCGCGGATAACGTCGCTTACAACTCATCGGCGATCTTGTCGAGGGGCGCGACCTCCGTCGTCAGCTCTTTGATCCTCGCGAACGGCGACGAATCCTCTAAATCGGGAACCTACGCCGTCCTCATCTCGGGCGGTACGATGGAACTCGTCGGCAACACGATCGTCGGCAACTACCAAGGCGGCGTGACTTCCATCGCCGGCGAAGTCAAGGTTTACAACTCGATCATCGGCGACAACGGCGGTTACGACCTCAACTTGAAGAACGTCGCCGACGTTCAATACTGCATGGTTGATCGCTCTCTCCAGACGATTGCGGCGACGAATCTCCACTACGCTCCAAACTTCAACGACTTCGACAAGAGCGCCGATTGGACTCAATGGAACCTGCGTCTTTCCGGAAGTTCCATCGCGATCAACGGCGGATCGGTCGAATACAACTACTATACCAGCTTCACCGGCAAGAAGACGGCGATTACTGTCGATTACGCAGGCAACTCTCGCTTGACGGATACCGGCGTCGACGTCGGCGCGTACTCCGCCAATTTGGCGATCGAAGACTTCTCGACTGTCGTCACGACTCTCGAAGATATCGTCGATCCAACCGACGGGCTCGTTTCGCTGCGTGAAGCGATTCGTTACGCCTCCTACGGCAAGACGGTTGAAGAACGCACGGTCACCTTCTCGAACGACCTCTTCGCGCTCTCCGATTCCGCCGTCGTTACTCTTGACGCCGATCTGCAAACGATCGTCGTCGATTGCGCCGTGACGATCACCTCCGCCTATACGAACGACCTGGGGCAGACGCAGTATCGCGATATCACGATCGACGGCTCCGCCTCCAACGCTCCGCTCTTCATCTTCACGAACGGCGCGGACGTCGAGATGTACGGCCTTACATTCGCAAACGCGCACTCGAGCGCTGCGAACGTCAACGGCGGCGCTATCCTAGTACGCGGCGGCTCTGTCTCCATCGTCGACTCCGTCGTTAAGGACAACGTTGCCGAACGCAACGGCGGCGCGATCTATCAAGAAGGCGGCGTCCTTTACGTCATCGACTCCTTGATCACTGGCAACAGCGCGGGAACCAAGAAGGGTTACGGCGGCGCGATGTGCATGGTCGGCGGTCAGACGTATATCTATAACACGACGATTACCGCGAATACGGCGGCTGTTTACGGCGGCGTCTTCGCGATCGACGGCCTTGTCGTCATGGCGAACTCGATCGTCGCTAAGAACGGCGGCGCGCAGAACGTCGACGTTTACGCCACCAACTTCGAAGCGACCGCCAACCTTATCGGCTCGATGGATCCGTGGTCCTCCCGCAACGGCGTCAACGGCAATATCGTCGGCGTCGCGTCCAACCCGGTCGATCCGCTCTTCACAAACTTCGAAGCGGGGGATTACACCCTCAGCTCGGCGTCTCTTGCGATTAACAGCGGCGTCAATCAGTATGCGTACGGGCCCGACGGCGTCCGTCTCAAGTTCGACTTGAACGCTAACGAGCGTATCGTCGGTTCCGTCGTTGATATGGGCGCTTTCGAATCTCAGTATCGCGACGTGCCTTCGACTGTCGTGACGACCCTCGCCGACACGATCGACCAAACCGACGGCTTCATCTCCTTGCGCGAAGCGTTGACGATCGCCGAACAGTTCGGTACTCCGATCACCTTTGATTTGGGCGAAGATTTCATCGGTTCCGCCGAGATCCAGCTCAACTCCCTCCTTGGCGCGATCGACGTCCACTCCAATATCGTGATCGACGCGTCCGGCGTTCCCGGCGGTTTGACCCTCGTTGGCTCCGACGATCGACTCTTCAACGTGGCGAGCGGCAAGCTCAAGCTTGTGAACGTCTCGTTGACCGGCGGTTCCGCGACGCGCGGCGGCGCGATATACCAGACTGGCGGTCAGATCGAACTCACTAACGTCGTCATTTACGACAATGAAGCGGAAGAAGCGGGCGGCGCGATCTACTCCACCGCAGGCTCCATCACGATGCTCAATACGACGATCGCGAAGAACGACGCGCCTAGCGTCCCCGGCGTCTACGCTTACGGAACCGTTTCGCTCCAGAACTCGATCGTCGCCCAGAATGCCGTCGAAAACGGTTCTGCCGCCGATAATTACGACGTTTACGTCCTCGGTAAGCTCAGTTCGACGGCGAGCATCGTCGGTATTTCGACCGCGAACGACGCCGAAACCTTCGGCGGCGCCAACGGCAACATCTTTGGCGTTGAGGATTCGCCTGTCGATCCTGGCTTCAAGTCCGCCGGAACGCTCAACTTCGAGCTCGATCCGAACTCTATCGCCGTCAACGCCGGTTCGAACCGCCTCGTCGGTTATCCCGGATACTACGCGTCGATCCTTCGCGCGGCGGGCAACACCTCCGCTGTGAACGTCGATTATCTCGGCAACGATCGTATCGTCGGCGGCACCGTCGATATCGGCGCTTACGAATATCAGATCGCCGCTGAAGCTCCGAGCGTCGTCGTTACGACCCTCGAAGACGTCGTCGATCCCTTCGACGGTTTAATTTCGCTCCGCGAAGCCGTCGAATACGCCGGTTCTTCCTTCTACGTCGACGGTAAGACAACGGTTGTCGACCGCAACATTACCTTCGACCCGAGCCTCGCAGGGGGAACGATCGAACTTCAAAGCTCTCTCGAAATTACGAAGTGCTTGACGATCGACGCGACCTATCTCAGCAGCGCCATTACCTTGACCGCTGAGTTTGCCGAAGAAGAATGTCCCGTCCTCATCCTCAACGGCGTCGCCGATACCGTTGCCGACACGATCACTATCTCCGGTTTGAAGATTACGGGCGGAAACGCTTCTTACGGCGGCGGCGTGTATCATCAGACCGGCAAAGCGACGTTGATTAGTTGCTCGATCTACGGCAACGAAGCGATGTACGGCGCGGGCGTCGCCTCGAACGCGAACGCGGTTCTCGACGATCCGAGCGCGAATGTGATGACGCTGATTAACTGCACGGTCGCCAACAACAACGCGACCGGCGCGTACGGCGGCGTCTGGAGTCGCGGCAGCGCGATGAACCTCTACAACATGCTCATCGCGAAGAACACCGTCAACGGCGAAGCCGGTCTCGACGTCTCGATCGCCAATGTCGGCGAAATCGGAACCTCCCTCATCGGAGCGGCGAGCGCGGCCTTTGCGCGTCAGTATGACTTCTACGGAGGTTACGTCGGAACGGCGAGCGATCCGGTCGATCCTTGCTTCGTCGACGTCGAAAATAACGACTTCTCCCTCGGTCGCGACGAGAACGACGTCGTCTCCGTCGCTGTCAACGGCGGCGACTCCACGAAGATCAAGTTGCCTAACGGCGCCGTGCCTTCCTTCGACGTCGACGGAAACGTCCGCATCGTCGGCACGCTCGTCGATATCGGCGCGTACGAATCGCCCCTTGGCCCGAAAGAGATCCCGAGCCTCATGGTCACGACGTTAGACGACGTCGTCGACGAATACGACGGCCTCATCTCCCTCCGCGAAGCTGTCAGCTACGCCAACAACTACGGTCTGGCGAGCACGATCACCTTCGCCGAACGCCTCTCTGGCGGTACGATCTACTTGGATTCGAGCCTCGTCATTTCCCAGAGCGTGACGATCGACGGCCTCACGAACAACGTTAAGGGGTTGACGATCACGAACTCCGACGAAGCCGGCGACCAGAGCATTATTTATATCAACACCGGCGACACGGTCGTCAACGGCGTAACGCTCACGAATCGTTATACGGAACGTCGTCGTAACGACGCCGTCCCGACCGTCGAGCAAGGCGGCGCGATCTACGTGCGTCAGGGTTCGATCGCCCTCTACAACTCGCTCATCACCGATACGGCGGCTGTTTCCGGTTCCGCGATCTACGTCAACGAGAACAGCGACACGGCGCTTGCGTCGCTCGTCAACTGCACCGTCGTCGATAACGTCGGGCTCTCTACCGACGAGGAAACCGGCGCGGCGATTTACAGCGAGAAGGGCCGCCTGACGCTCCTGAACACCATCGTTGCGAGAAGTATCCTCAGCGATAATTCCGACGCGCAGGACGTCTTTAAGGGCGACGAAAAAGCCTTCTCGATGACTACGACGAAGCGCGATTCTCAAATTTATCAGAACGTCCGTCAGTACGACGACGCGTCTGTCCAGATTGTGCCGACAGAAGGTATGACGGCTGTATTTCGCGGCGTGAACGTTTACTTTGACGGTTCTTATTGGGTTTATACAGTCGGAATGGCTACGTCTTACTTGCAGGTTGACTCCGTCCTCCAGATGAACGAGGACGTCGAACTCGAGTACGTAGACGGCAAGTGGTACAGCGGAGGCGTGATTTTTGATACGGACTTCGCCGAAGGCGCTCAGACCCTTTGGACTAGCGTTGAAACTGGTATGACCGAAAACGTCTACTACGTTGACGGCGAATTCCGACTTGGTTCGCCGACTGGCGCTCTCGTCAACTTCGCCAACGGCGATAAGATTGTCGCCACGGAAAGCGCCGATTACATCATAATCTCGTCGACGGGAACCTTGGCTCGATGCAACTACACGGTTGAAAATGGTTTCAATAACTATGTCGCTACCGACAACTACGTGAATGATAGACTCCGAGAGATCGCGGCTGAGTTGCAAGCGGAGTTGGCGACTCAGACGACCTTCTCCTACACGGAGAACGGCGTCACGGTGGATTATCCGATCAAATCCGCGACCGTTCGCATTAAGAGTTACTCTGTGGAAAACGACGTCACTCGTTTTGATCGGACTCTCGACGTGACGATTTCGTACACTACCGAGTACGTCTATGAGACGGTCGCGGGCGTCGTCGTCATGCGTTCGATCGTTGAACGTTCCGATTCGTTGAGCGCGCAGACTTCCGGTTACGGTTCCTTCATCGGCTCCGCGACGAACGACCTCTCCGAAGCGGTCAACGACCTCTTCGTCGACGCCGATAACGGCGATTATCACCTGACGAACAACTCCTTGGCGACGAATTCAGGGGATAATTCCTATTTCGCGCAGAACTCGATCAACGGCACCTACGATTCGTTCGATATCGAAGGAAATCGCCGCATCTACTACACGACGGTCGATATGGGCGCCTTCGAAAATCAGCAGGCGAAAGACACGCCGATCACGAACGCGGCTGGACGCGACGTGACGATTACCGTCACGACGAAGCGCGACGTCGTCGATTCGAACGACGGCGTGACCTCCATGCGCGAAGCTCTGGCTCTTGCCGACGATCTCTATCGCTACGGTTATGAGAATATCTCGGTCGTCTGCAAGTCTGCTTATGAAATCGCGGTCGACTCCACCCTCGGTTCGCTGACGATTAACAGCCCGATCACCCTTTACGGTAGCGGTTCGACGATTGACGCCGGACATGCCGGCGCCGGTCTCGTTATCCAGTCGGACGGCGAAGTCCGAGTCTCAAGGTTGATTATCGCGAACGGCGAGAGCTCGCACCTCGGCGCTGGCGTCACGATCAACAGCGGCGACGCGACGTTGCAAAGCGTCTTGATCTACGGATGCGAGTCGGCGGCTTACGGCGGCGGCGTCTACATGGGTTCAACTGGAAAATTGGATCTTTACAACGTGACGATTACGAAGAACACCGCGTTGTATGGACCCGGCGTCTATTCGATTGCTGGTTCCACCGTCAACCTCTACAACACGATCGTCGCTCAGAATCAGGCTTCCGAAGTCGGTACGGTGACGCGCGACGTCGAGCTGATGGGCGATTACTTCCTCGCTTACTCGGTAATCGGCAGCGCCGGTTCCGCGACGGACGCCGCCAAGCTCCGCGCTTACTCGACTAATTCGACGATCGGTTACGGTTTTGACAACGCCGTTGATCCTGGATTCAACAGTGTCGCGAACAACGACTTCCGTCTCAGCCTGACGCATAGCGCGGTAAAGAATACTGGCTCCTACGCGTATGTCTATCCTGGCGCTAGCGACCTTAACGGAACCTATATCGTCGGCGTCGTCAGTCCCGGCGCGTATCAAGTGACGCGCGAGGAACGTTCGACGATCGTTACGACCCTCGACGATATCGTCGATCCGTACGACGGACTCATCTCCTTGCGCGAAGCCGTCGCCAACGTGAGCGATAACGTCTATGCCGCGAGTTGCGGCAGCGTTGACGACAGCTCTTATAATTCGTCCAACGCGATGAATAATTCGAGCGTCTATGGCAACGTCTACTACTCGCCGATTACCTTCGACAAGAGCCTTGCGGGCGGTACGATTTACCTCAACTCGTCGTTGTATTTCGATAGAACGTCTGTGTCTTACTCAGTCTTCGACTACTTGATCGACGCGTCGAGCCTCTCGGGTCTTGGCGGAATCACGATCGACGGATCGAGGATTGAGGGCGGTATCGATCCCGCGCTTTCCGGCGAGAACGCCACGAAATACACGCTTAGCGATAAGGAGCAGACGCCTATCGCAATGTTCCAGATCCTCGGAACCGCCGCTCCAAGCGTTCCCGTATACTACCCGATCCATCTTGATATTCGTAACGTCAGACTGGTTGGAAACCATGATATCGTCGGTATCAACGTCATGCCGGTCTCCATTCTGACCACGCATAACTGCTTGATGGAAGGTTTCGGCACGTCGATCCGCGTTTGGGATAACGATAGCGATCAGGGCGGTTTGGCGCACATTTACAACACGACGATCATCGGCGGCGTCTATTACGGCGGTACGGCGCGCGCTTACAACTCGATTGTCACCAACGGTTTCACTCGACGTATTTCCCAAAATAATCCTGGTTATCGTCAGGCGATTTACGGTAGCGACTGCATTACCTACAGTTCGAGCGAGCTCTTCGTGAACGCCTCGAAGGGCGATTATCGCCTCGGTTCCTCCTCGTGGGCGACCAACCGCGGTAATAACGATTACCTCATGACGTTAGCCCTGACCCACGCCGATCCGGAAGTCGACTTGCACGGCAATCCGCGCGTCAAGAACGGCACGGTCGATATCGGGTGCTTCGAGAGCCTCTATGCCGACTCTGCGTCGGTCGTCGTCGATACCGAACTCGACGTTGTCGATCCGTATGACGGAAAGATTTCGTTGCGCGAAGCGATCGCCTACGCCGAACAGTTCGACTATAC
>CAKVCP010000033.1 GCA_934725735.1 uncultured Thermoguttaceae bacterium | reverse complement strand
GGCTTCCTCTTCTGCGCGTAAACGCTCTTCTTCGAGTCGAGCCTCTTCCGCCTTTCGGGCTTCCTCTTCTGCGCGTAGACGCTCTTCTTCGAGACGCCGCGCCTCCTCCGCCTTTCGGGCTTCCTCTTCGGCGCGAAGTTGTTCTTCTATCTTTCGAGCTTCCTCTTCAGCCGCGCGGAGTTCTTCTTCCGCCTTCTGCGCTTCAAGTTCAGCCGTGCGCAACTCTTCTTCGATTCGTTGCGCTTCCTCTAAGAGAACCTTTTGAGACTGAAGATCGGATTTACCGTCCGCGTTCTGACCGTCGTTGACCTCGCTAAGCTCTTCGTTCTCGCCTTCCGATTGGTCGTCGTCGACTTGCTCGTCAGCGTCGCTAAGCTCTTCGTTTTCGCTTTCCGATTGGTCGTCGTCGACTTGCACGTCGGAGTCGCTAAGCTCTTCGTTCTCGCCTTCCGATTCGTCGTCGTCGAGTTGCTCGTCGGAGTCGTCAAACTCTTCGCTTTCGTCTTCCGATTGGTCGTCGTCGACTCGCTCGCTGGAGGCGTCAAACTCTTCGCTTTCGTCTTCCGATTGGTCGTCGTCGACTTGCTCGTCGGAGTCGCTAAGCTCTTCGTTCTCGCCTTCCGATTGGTCGTCTACGTTCTGTTCGTCGGAGTCGCTAAGCTCTTCGATTTCGCCTTCCGATTCGTCGTCTACGTCTTCTTCGTCGGAGTCGCTAAGCTCTTCGTTCTCGCCTTCCGATTGGTCGTCTACGACTTGCTCGCCGGAGTCGCTAAGCTCTTCGTTTTCGCCTTCCGATTGGTCGTCGTCGACTTGTTCGCCGGAGTCGTCAAGCTCTTTGATTTCGTCTTTCGATGCGTCGTCGTCGTCTTGTTCGTCGGAGTCGCTAAGCTCTTCGTTTTCGCTTTCCGATTGGTCGTCGTCGACTTGCTCGTCGGAGTCGCTAAGCTCTTCGTTTTCGCCTTCCGATTCGTCGTCGTCCTGTTCGTCGATTACGTCAAGCGCTTTGTTTTCGTCTTCAGACGCGTCGTCGCCGTCCAGCGCGTCGGAGTCGTCAAGCTCTTCGCTTTCGCCTTGCGATTCGTCGTCGGTTAGCGCGTGGAGGGGGATCGGCGCGACGGTCTCGGGAGGGGGCGGGAGGATCTCCCCGAGGGAGTCTTCGACGTCGTCGGAGGGGGAGGGCGCGTCATTGTCGTCGTCGGGCGCGTCGGCGTCGACGCGGAGCGAGACTTCCCCGAGGGGAACGTCTTCCGGCGCTTCGACGTACGGATTCGGAGCGTCGACGGGCGCGGCGACGCGCGTTTCGGGGGACGTCGATTCGTCAAAGAGGGACGCGCGCTCTTCTCCGAGAGGCTCGGCGTCTTCTTCCTCGTCGTCGGCGTCTTGCGATTCGGCGCTTTCCGGCGCGTTTGCGGAGAGCGCGACGTCGACATGCTCGCCGAGCGCCTCTTCTTCGAGCGCGTTTGGCGGCGCGGAGAGCGGGAAGCGCGCGTTGGCGTTCGCGGCGGACCCTACGATTTCGTCAAACGCGGGGGGAAGAACCGGCGTTTCTTCTGGGATCGACGTTTCGTCGAATTCGGGAGTTTCGTCTCGCGTCGGTTCTTCGTCGGGCGTCGGATTGTCGTCTAGAGTCGCCTTATCTTCTTGCGGAGAAGGAATTTCGGAAACGACGTTCGGGTCGTCGTTCGGGGAGGATAGAGGGGCGTCGACGACGATTGCGGGGGGCTCGGGCGCCCAGGGGGCTTCTTGCGCGAGGGTCGCGTCGGGAAGTTTGGGGGCTTCGACATGTTCGGAAAAGTCGTCCGAGACGTCGTTGGCGACCGTTGAGGAGAAGGCGTCGTCGGTCGGCGCGGGGGAGGCGTACTCCCGCTGGGCGTTGGCGTCGGTTTCGACGCGCTGAGCGGGCGCGGAGGGCGAGTCGGCGATTACGGATTGAGTCGGAGTCTCGACGGGATCAGCGTCGACGGTTTGCGCGGGAGTCGCGTCGGGAAGCTCGGGGGCTTCGACGCTCGTTTGACTCCACGCGTGTCTCAGTTCTTCGAAGGCGTCGGCTTCGTCGTCGGGGCAGTTTTCGCGGAGCGCTTCGGGTCGCGCGTGGAGAAAATCAAAGCGCCAGCTGTAGACGTTGTGCTGGAGATCGTAGCGACTCCAGAGGTCGTTGAGAGAATGGCGGGCGCTGGCGTTGTCGCGTCCGTCGGTCGCGAAGAGAAACCAGACTTCGGAGGGTTGTTCTTCGTAGGACTTGTGGGAGAAGTCGTCGCCGAGCGCGTCGACGGCGTCGCAAAACGCGTCGCAGAGCGCCGTGCGTCCCTGAGGGCGATATAGCGCGTCGAGACGCGCGAGGTCCAGCGCGTCGGGGGCGGCGTCGCGCACGACGCGTTCGAGGCGGTCGGAGAAGAAGAAAACGTCGATTCGGATCGTCCCGCGTCGTCCCGACTCCAGTTCCTCGCGACGCGCGTTCACGAACTCTCGGAGCGCTTCAAGAACCGCTTCGCGACGCTCGCGCATCGATTGCGACGCGTCCAAAAGGGCGCATACGTGCAGATAACCCTGTCTCATCTTTCCACTCCTTTGTGCGACTGAAAGGCGGCGACGCGAATTAACGCGACGCGCGTCTTATCGTAAAACCTTTTCCCAAATCTTTTCGAGGCGCGTCGGCGACACTTTGATCGCCGTCCCCAACTTCTGCGCGAAGAGGGAGACGCGGTACTCTTCAAGCACCCATCGGAAATGCTCGAGCTCCCCGTCCACGATTCCTGCGGTCTCCGCGTCCGCCGCCGCCGATTCGTAACGCTCCCAATAATCGCGAAGCTCCGACGTAAACTGACGATCCGTCCGCGCGCCCCCGTTGAAGAACTTCTCGAAACGCGCCTGAATCCCCTTGAAATACCGCGGATATTCCTTCAACCAGTTTCGCGGCGTCGTCAGGTAGAAGCGTGGCGCGAGGAGACGGTCGAGCTGCGCCTGCGCGTCCGCCGCCGCATAATCCGCCGGACCGCGACGATTCTTCTCGATCGCTAGTCGCGCTTCGTGATACGACGTGAAAAAGCGCGTCGTCCACCCCGTAAGCTCCTGCACCGCGAGCCCGATATTCTCTCGCCCCGCCTTCGCCGCGCGGTTGTACTCCCCTTCGTTTCGAGGGGGATTCGCAGGATCGAGGTTGAGCGCCCACGCGCCGATCACTTCCGCGAGGTTCCGATCGAAGTCGAAGCCGGGGATCGACTGCGCGAAGACCCGGAGCCGTTCCGCGCCGGGAAGCCATCGCGCTTGCGTCTTCAAGTCGCGCATATTCGAGAGCGTGAAGAGACGCCCGACTCCCAGCGCTGTGTGCCTGAGCGCGACGTCCTTCGAGTCGAAGAGGCGAAGCGCCACCGTCTTCTCAAGATCCCCCGAGGGGGAGAATTCCTCCGGAAGAAAGCGCGGATCGCAAATCGCCGGAAACGCCGTCGTCGCGAGCCCGCCCCTCTTGAGCGAAACGCTCTCCTTCAGTTCCCCGAAGTCCCATTTCTGGAGTCCGTCGCGATTCCACTTAGGATCGTTCGCCGAGCCGATTGAACGATTCATTTCGACCCCGAGCTCCTTGCGAAGATCGTCCGGGCGTCGTCCCTCCGCGAGAATCTTGCCCGTCTCGTCGACGACGCGCACGTTGAAGCGCAGTTCGATCGGCACGCGCTCCATATCGAAGTCGTCCGGCGAGACCGCGCGTCCCGAGCGTCTACAGGCCTCCCGCGCCACGATCTCTTCGAGCTCCCCTTCGCCGTAATGGAGCGTCTTGACGATTTCGCGCGCCGTGTCGGGAATCGGCACGAGGTCGCGACGAATCTCCTTCGGAAGCGTGCGCAGGAGCGCTTCGACACGTTGCTCAACGAGCCCCGGCACGAGCCAGCCGATCCGCCGCGAGTCGAGTTGACGCAGACCTTCCAGAGGCGCGACGATCGACACGCCGTCGTCCTCCCCGCCCGGATTGAAGCGGTATTCGAGCGGAAAACGCGTCTGGTCGTCGAGCGCGAGTTCGTCCGGGAAGCTCGCGATCGTCTGCTCGTCGAGGTCGTCCGCCGCGCAGAAGTCCGTCAGCGTCGCGAAAAGGCGCCGACGCTCCTCCGGCGTCGCTTTCTTATGCCACTGCTTGAGCGTTACGGAGTCGTAGACCGTCTCCGGAATCCGCGCGTCGTAAAAGTCGTAAATCGCGTCGTACGTCTTCATGAAATCGTACTTGCGCAGCTTGTCGCCAAGGCGTTTCGCCTCTTCTTCAACCTGACCGTTGTGTTCGAAGAAGGGGAGCGAGCAGTCGAATTCTCGATTCACGAGCGCCCCGTAGATGAAGAGCTCGCGCGAGCGCTTCGGATCAAGCGGCCCGTAATTGACGCGGCGGCGCGGAATGATCGTCAACCCGTACAGCGTCGCGCGTTCATACGCGTGAACGTACCCCGTTTCTCGATTCCAGAAGGGATCTTTGCGCGTCCGTTTCAGGAGCCGCCCGCCGATCTCTTCGATCCAGTTCGGATCGATCTTCGCGACCGTATGGAGATACGCGCGCGTCGTCTCAAGGCGTTCCGCGCCCACGACCCACTGCGGCTTCTTCTTGAGTCCGGAGCCGGGCCAAATCAGGAATTTTCCCGAGTTCGTCGCGCTATATTCCGCGCCGACCTCCGATTTCTGCGCGATTCCGTAAAGGAGCCCCGTCAAAATCGACCGGTGAATCGCCGCGTAATCGTCGCGACGCGGCCCAAGGCGCATATCAAGCCCGCGCAGCATTTGCAGGAGCTGCACGTAAACGTCCGACCATTCGCGCATCCTGTTGTACGAAAGGAAGTTTTCGCGGCACGCCTTGCGCAGTTGACTCTTGCTGAGCTTCTCTTTGAGCCCTTGCCAGAAGTCCCAAAGTTTGAGGAAGGAGAGGAAGTCGGAGTTTTCGTCCTGGAAAGGAGCGTGTTTGAGATCCGCCGCTTCCTGTTTTTCGCGCGGACGTTCGCGCGGATCTTGGATTTCGAGCGCCGCGGCGATCGGGAGCGTCTCGCGCAGCGCGCCTTCTTCGTTCGCCGCGAGGATGACGCGCCCGATGCGCGGGTCGACGGGAAGTTTGCTCAGCGTGCGACCGACGTCGGTGAGTTCGCGGTTGTCGTCGATCGCGCCGAGCTCATAGAGGGTGCGGTATCCGTCTTCGATCGCCGCGCGGCGCGGCGGGTCGATGAAGGGGAAGCGTTCGACTTCGCCGAGACGGAGCGCTTTCGTCTGCAAAATGATCGACGCGAGGTTCGTTCGCTGGATTTCCGGCGTCGTGTACCGCGCGCGCGAAAGGTAGTCTCGCTCGCTATAAAGCCTTGCGCAGACGCCGGGACCGACGCGTCCGCAACGTCCCGCGCGTTGATCCGCGCTAGCTTGCGAGATCGATTCGATCGGCAGGCGCTGAGTCATCGAACGCGAAGAATACCGACTGATTCGCGCCGTCCCCGTGTCGACGACGTACGTGATTCCCGGCACGGTCAAGGACGATTCCGCCACGTTTGTCGCAACGACGATCTTGCGACCCGACGTCTTGCCGAAAATCTTCTGCTGTTCCTCCGAGGGGAGACGCGCGTAGAGGGGAAGGATCTCCGCCGGACGTCCGCCGGGGATCGAAACCCTTTTGAGGAGCTTCGCCGTCTCGAAAATATCACGTTCCGTCGGCATGAAGACGAGCATGTCGCCGGGCCCCTTTCGCGCGAGCTCTTGGATCGTTTCGACGAGCGTCGTTTCAAACGCGTCTTCGTCGTCGAGCTCCTTGACGCGCGTCGCCCCCGACGCTTCCGCCTCTTCGAGACGCCGCGCCTTGAGTTCGTCCACCGGGCGGTAGATTATGTCGATCGGGTACGTTCGACCCGAGACGGTCACGATCGGCGCGGGGCCTTTCGGACCGGCGAAGTGTTCGGCGAAACGTTCCGCGTC
Organism: uncultured Thermoguttaceae bacterium; assembly: GCA_934725735.1. GTDB lineage: Bacteria > Planctomycetota > Planctomycetia > Pirellulales > Thermoguttaceae > RUG369. The sequence continues at coordinate 14,110 of CAKVCP010000033.1, read as the reverse complement.
GATCGTCGCGGAGGTGACGATCACCTTGAGATCGCGGCGACGACGCAGCGTGCGGCGCAGAATTCCGAGGAGGAAGTCGATATTGAGGGAGCGTTCGTGCGCTTCGTCGATAATGACGACTTCGTACGCGTTGAAAAAACGATCCGTCTGCGTTTCCGCGAGGAGGATACCGTCCGTCATGAGTTTGACGAAGGTTTTGTCGGAGGTTTCGTCGGTAAAACGAATTTTGTAGCCGACCTTGTCGCCGACGGAGGTTCCGAGTTCTTCCGCGACGCGCTGAGCGATCGACCGCGCCGCGATGCGCCGCGGCTGCGTGTGCCCGATGAGCCCGCGCGCGCCGAGTCCGAGTTCGAGGCACAGCTTCGGAAGTTGCGTCGATTTGCCGCTACCCGTTTCGCCGCAGACGACGACGACCTGATTCTCCGCGATGAGCTTTTTAATTTCTTCGCGACGTTCGCACACGGGCAGGGACTCGTCGTAAGTTAGACGCGGAATCTCGCGGCGGCGTTTCTCGACTTCTTCGACGGATTTTTCGATCGCGAGCGTCGCGTCGTTTAATTTCTTCTCCCATTCTTCGAAGGAGACGGGCTCCGCGCCGGGCGTCTCCTGGCGCTTGACGTTCTCTTGGGCGAGACGTTCGAATTCGCGTTCTAGTTTGTCGAGGAGGCGACGCAGCGGTTCGTAGTCGCGGACGCGCGCTTTCGCCAATTTGCGGCGCGCGTTGCGAATCGAGTTTTGCGAGGGAACAAATCTTCTAGTCGTGTCGGACTTCATAATGGACGGTATGAGGCGTGTTAAGGTAATATACAACGGGCGCGACGTCGTTCGCGGCGCCGCGCCTAAGGGTGACGTTTGTTATTCGCGGATCGCGCCGTCCCCAATCACTACGTACTTGTAACTGGTCAGTTCGTTGACTCCGCACGGACCGCGCACGTGGAACTTGTCCGTGCTGATCCCGATTTCGGCGCCCAGGCCGAACTGTCCGCCGTCGTGAAGACGCGTGCTGGCGTTCACCATGACCGCCGCGGAGTCGATCGCCGACATGAAGCGTCGCGCCGCGTTCAGGTCGCGCGTTAAAATCGTTTCCGTATGCCCCGAACTATGGTCGTTGATATGTTCGATCGCTTCGTCGATCGAGTCGACGACCTTGACGGAGATGATCGCCGCGAGGTATTCCGTGAAGTAATCTTCGTCCGTCGCTCTCTTCACGTCGACGTCGGGGCCCGCGAGCGCGAGGGTCGCTTCGTCCCCGCGAATTTCGCAGCCGCCCTTCGCGAGCGCCCCGAGAAGGCGCGGAAGCGCGACCGGAGCGATCTGCGAGTGCACGACGAGAGACTCCGCTGTGTTGCACGTCCCAAGACGCTGAAGCTTCGAGTTCAGAAGAACCTTTTCCGCAACGTCGAGATCCGCTTCCGCGTCGACGTAAACGTGGCAGTTGCCAGCGAAGTGCTTGATAACGGGCATTCGCGCCTCTTCCGTCACGCGCTTGATGAGAGAGTATCCCCCTCGCGGAATCGCCACGTCGACGTATTCGGGAAGGTGAAGGAATTCGTCGACCGCGTTGCGATCGGTCGTGCTTAAGAGCTGCGCGGCGTCGACGGGCAGTCCCGTTTCTCGCGCGGCGGTCGCAAGGAGTTCGCCGAGCGCCAGATTCGAATTGATCGCTTCTTTTCCGCCGCGCAAGATTACGGCGTTTCCGCTTTTGACGCAGATCGCCGCCGCGTCGGTCGTCACGTTCGGGCGAGACTCGTACGTGAAGAAGACGACGCCCAGGGGCGCGCGCACTTTGCGCACTTCAAAGCCTTGAGGGCGCGTCGCAGAGCTTACGACCGAGCCGATCGGGTCGGGAAAAGTCGCGATTTCGCGCAGCGCTTGCGCCATACCCGCGAGGGTTTTGGTCGAGAGGGTCAGACGGTCGATCATCGCCGCGGAGAGGCCCGCCGCGCGTCCCGCTTCAAGGTCGAGCGCGTTCGCTTTCAGAAGATCAGACTCGCGCTCTTGAAGAAGATCTGCGACGCGACGCAGCCAAGCGTTCTTGACCGAGCCGGGCGTCGACGCAAGCTCGCGCGACGCTTTCTTCGCGCGACGCGCTACGTCGAGACAGTATTCGCTTAAATTAAATGTCATGGGTTTCTCTATGTTGACTAAAGGGAGACGTCGTCAATCGACTTGACGTTCGCACAGGGGGAGAACGCCTTGCGCCGCGAGCGCGCAGAGCGTCGGGACAAGGCGACGCGTCGCCCGCGCGCGGTGACTGATCGCGCTCTTGAGCGCCGGAGACAAATCCCCGAACGTCCGATGGTATTCCACTACTTCGAAAAGAGGATCGTAACCGAACCCGTTCGAACCGCTCTCCGCGAAGAGAATGCGACCGCGGCAATATTCTTCGCACTCGAAGACGATCTCGCCGCGCGGATCAGAAAGAACCATATGACACGCGTAATGCGCCCCTCGTTTTTCGAGAGGGACGCCCTCGAGTTCGCGCAGAAGCTTCGCGTTGTTGAGCTTGTCGTCAGGATGTTCCGCGTCTGCGAAACGCGCCGAGAAGACGCCAGGACGACCGTCGAGATAATCGACGCAGATTCCGGAATCTTCCGCAAGGGTCCATTCTCCAAGGTGTTTCGCCTGTTCGATCGCTTTCTTACGCGCGTTTTCGCCGAAGGTCGCGCCGTCTTCTTCCACTTCGATCGCGTTGGGAATCTCCGCAAGCGTCGTTAATACGACTCCCGAAGGGGCCGCGATGCGCGTCGCTTCGATCCCCTTGTTCTTGTTCCCCGTGCCGAAAACCACGTACGGTACGCGTTCTATCGTCATATTTTCCCCTTCTTTTGAATTAAAAAGAGAAAGAACCGCGCGGCAATCGTTGCGCGCGGCTCTTCTTCCGGTCGATTTACTTACCAAGTTCGTCCGCCAGCGCGGGGGCGTTGTAGATCGAGCGAACCGCTTCGCGAATACCGGTTGAGTGAACGAGAACGGCGCGCGCCTGCTCGTCGTCGAAGACGAAGTTCAGAACGAGGGATTGGATATTGCCGTCGAAGATAAGTCCGACGACTTCGCCGTCTTTATTCACGCAGGGGCTTCCGGAGTTGCCGCCGATGATGTCGTTATTCGTGACGAAGTTCAGAGGAGCGTCGAGAGGAGCGCGACCCTCTTTCTCGGCGTCGACCCACGACTGCGCGAGATCGAAGGGATCCGCGAAATTATGTTCGCGCGCGTGATCGAGAGCGCCCTGAACGTACGTCTCGAAGGGACGTTCCGTTCCGTCGTCCTCTTTATAACCGCCGACGCGTCCGTAGGTCAAACGGAGCGTGAAGGTCGCGTCGGGATAGATCGTGTCGCGATAGACGGCGAAGCGAATCTTCGCGATCTTCGCGTATGCCTGACGACGCGGTTCTTCGACGTTCGTCTTGTAGACGTCGCGAAGATCCGACGCGAGGGGTTCGACCGCCAGCGCCAAGTCGATCGCGGGATCGCCGCAAGAGCGCAGCGCGTCGATTCCGCCGTCGAGGAGCGTCTTCAGGTATTCCGCGTCGCCGAGCTTCGAGTCGCGCACGATCTGAACGGCGCGTTCGCGAGGAGAGACGCCGCCGAAGATTGCGCCGAGCGTGTTCCGCGGAATGACGACGTCGCCGAGTTTGCGACCGTTTTCGGTCGGCTGAGCGAGTTCGAGGAGCATGGAGAGTCCGTCGGCGAGCTTGAGCGTTTCGATATCGGAATCTTCGCGCTTAAGGGGTTCGACGAGTTCCTTGCGGCGTTCTTCGAGAGACGCGCCCTTGTACGCGGCGGAGCGTTCTTCTTCCGGCTTCGCGCTTTCGAGAGCGTAACGCACGATTCCGCGCGCGCGGGTTACGAGACCGATCGAGTACGCTTCGTTCGCTTCGAGAAGATCGTAAGCGACGTAATAGCGGCTCCAATAGTTCATCGTTTCTGCGATCGCGCGCCACGGATCGTCCTTTTCGAAATCGACGAGGCCTTGTTCGGACGCGAGTCTGCGCAGTTCATTTTCCGCTTCGACTTTACGACCGAGAAGTTCCGGCGTCTGAAGCCCGAGGAGAATTCCGCCGCGATTCTTGCGCGAGTTCTGGATGCGGAAGAGATCCGTCGCGATGCGGCGCTGATTTTCGGCGTTGTAGGAGGCGAAGGTTTGATAGAGGACTTCGCGACGGCGGTATTTGCTCATCATGTGAGGATAATAGACGTCGCGCTGGAATCCGAGATCCGCGACCGTGTCGAAACGGTTCGTGCGCGCGGGGTGACCGGCGACGAGGACGAATTCGCCGTCCTGAGCGCCCTTGTCGCTCCAGCGGAGGAAGTGTTCGGGCTTGTAAGGCTGGTCGTTCTCATACGCGCGGAAGAAGGTCACGTCGAGATTATAGCGCGGGTAGCAGAAGTTGTCGGGATCGCCGCCGAAGAAGCCGACGCTCTCTTCGGGGGTGAAGACGAGACGGACGTCCGTGAATTCTTTGTAGCAGTAGAGGTGATACTGACCCCCTTGATACATCGTAACGACGTCGCAGCGGAGTCCTTTTTCCTCCTTCGCTTTGCGTTCGATCTCTTTGATCGCCGCGGCGCGAGCCTGCTCCGCTTCCTTGTTCGTCGCGCAGTCGCGGGTCGACGCCTCGACCTCTTCCGTAACGTCGACGATCTCTTGGAGCGCGATGAGTTTCAGGCCGGGGCATTTGAGTTCTTCTTCGCGCGTCGCCGCGTAGAAGCCGTCGCGCACGAGGTCGCGCTCTTTCGTCGAGAGGCTCGCGACCGTCGAAAGACCGACGTGGTGGTTCGTCATGATGAGGCCGTCGGAGGAGACGAAAGACGCGCTTCCTGAGTTCGCAAACTTCAAGCAAGATTTCTGGAGACTCGCGAGGAATTCCGGCGTCACGTCGACTCCGTATCGCTCTTGCATCTGTTTGACGGGGGGATTGCTGAAGAGCCACATCCCTTCGTCGGCTATAGCGGCGGCGCTCGCCGCAAAGAACGCGCACGCGCAGGACGCCGCGTATTTAATCCATCGATTCATGATAGTTTTTCCTTCCAACTTGCGCCGACGCGCAAAGCGCCGACTTTCGTAGGGGACGATAAGCGGCGACCGCCGCCGCGATTATTTTTGATCGAGCAGGTCGCGCTTCTTCGAGGCGCGGATCGTTTCGTCGACGCTTAACGGGTCGACCGCGCGGCACGTCGTTTCGAGCGCGTCGAGGAGCTCGCGAAGTTCGGCGCGCCAACGTCGCGCGTCGTAGTCGACCGGGTTGAGCGGAATGAACTCTTCTATGAGCTGAATCAGGCGAAGAAGATGACGGAAGACCACCCCTTCTTGCGTCTGCAACCGCTTCGACGTGATATATTTGTTGAAGTCGCCTCCGTAGCGTAGCAGAATATCCCCCGCGGCCCAAACCGGGGTGACGCGCAGGTCGACGCCGGGGTAATGATACTCGAAGAGACGACGCAACTTCTCCGCGAAGGGAATCTGGTAGACGCGCTCTTCCATATCGCCCCCAAAATGACGGCGTTTTTCGCGCTCGCGTTCCTCGTCTTCCTCCGTTGGCGCGACGAGCTCCGAAAGGGTTGCGAGCCCCTTCTGCAAGAGCTCTTGGTCGAGGCGTTCCTTTGCGAGTTTACCCGCGGGGAGAACGTCGAGGCGCGGCACGCGCAGATAACGCGCGACCGTCTGCGGCGTCTCGAGAATGCTTTCGAACGCCTGGAGACGCTCTTCTTTGTCCGCGCCGCCGAGGTATTCTAAAAGGAACGCTCCGTAGACCGGATGCGCCGTGCGCAAGCTCGTGAGCGTCTTGAGTTTCTCCGTCGGATACGCGTACGACGCGCGGTAGCTCGACGCGATTTGGTCGCGAATCTCGGGCGTGAACTTAGTGAGATCGATTACGGGCGGCATGGTTCCGCGCTCGGGTTCCGGCGCGGGCTTAGGCCCCTTCTTCCGCTTCCCTTTCGCGTTGACGGGGGAAGGGACGGGAGAGGACGCGCGACCGCCGAAGGTTAGGACGGGAACCGCGGGAGTTTCTTCGTCGGCGGACGTCACTTCGGGTGCGTCGGACGCGGCGGATTCCGGCTCTTGATCGAGGGTGAAGAGGTCGCCGTCGTTGGAGAAGAAGTCGAATCCCTCGGGGAGCCCGACAGGCGTCTCAGGAAGGCGCTCTTCGCATTTTTTGAGCTCTTTTTCGTAGACGTCGAAGTCGAAAGCGGAGTCGTCGAACTCGTTGAGGGTGGAGTCGTCGAAGATTCCCGCGCCGAAGGGGCGTCGACGGCGTTCCTTCTCCTTGAGATCGCGGCGGCGATCCATGAGCGCCTTCTGCGCTTCCGGGGTGGCGGGGATCCCGTAGTTTGTCGGATTCGGCGCGAGACGGACGAACCCCCCGCGCCAGAGCGTCATGAGCGCCTTGTCGAGAGAGACTTGCATCTCCGCGAGCCTTTTGGGGCCCGTAAGGCGCCGCGCGACGAGTTTGCGGATCGGTTCGACGTCGGGGTTGTGCGCCAGCATGTGACCAAGAAGACGCCAGGGAAGGGGGCCGCGACTGCCAAGTTTGGCGGGAGACGCGTTCTGAAGTGCGATAAACTGCTCTTCCGTCCACTGAGGCTTCGAAGAATTGCGCTTCGGAAGTTTTTTCTCGCGCTTACGGCGTTCCGCCAGAAGGCGCGGGTCTTTCGTCCCTGGGGGAATATCCTTGTCGAGCTTGCGGCGCTCGCGTTCAATCTTCACCTCCTCGTCCGGACAGATCGCGAAAACGTAGCCCGTATCGTCAAATTGAGGACGTCCCGCGCGCCCAAAGATCTGCTGCGCCACGCTTGGTTCGACGAGCGTCTTGTGATTCGCCGGCCCTTTCAGAAGGGTCGGAAGGACGACGGAGCGCGCCGGAAGATTCACCCCTGCGGCGAGCGTTTCCGTGCACATGCAGAAGGAGAGGAGTTTCTTCTGGAAAAGATGCTCCACGACGCGTTTATATTTGGGGAGCAGTCCCGCGTGGTGCACTCCGATTCCCTGCATGAAAAGTTCGCGTAGACGCGGACCGGCGCCTTGCTTGAGATCGAACTGCTCGAGTTCCTGTTCGATGAGCTTTTTGCGCTCTTTGTCTTCCAGACGCACGTCGGTTCGCGTCTTCGCCGCAAGCTCCCAACATTCGTCGCGATTGAAGCAGAAGACGAGCGCAGGGGTCAGAGACGTTCCTTCCCGCTCTCCTTTGCGCATTTCGCGCAGTTCTTCGCTGACATATTTGTCGTCGACCCAGTTGTACATGAGGGGAACTTTGCGCTCCGTCGAGGTCACAAGATGGAGTTTGCGTCCGGACGTGCGTTCGAGCCAGCGTTGAAAGTCCGCCGCGTTGCCGACCGTCGCGGAGATCAGGAGCGCGCGAACGTGCAGGGGAAGAAGCGCGAGGGTGAATTCCCACACGACGCCCCGTTCTGGGTCGGAGAACTGGTGGAATTCGTCCATGACGACGGCGGAGACGTCTTCGAAGGAGAAGAACGCGTCTTCCGGGTCGAAATCAAGGTCGTCTTCGAAGTCGTCGGGATTGACGGGAATCTCGGGGAGGGGAGGCGCGACGTGCTGTTTTTCCTCGGCGAATTGCGGCTGTTTCGCCTTTTCTTCGTCGCGCCAGTCGACGACGACCGATTTCTTCGCGTTGAGGGACGCCGCAGTTATGCGCGGTTTATCGGCGTCTTGGGGCGCCGCCTCGACGGGCGCGGGCTTCGCGTCTTGACTTTCGGCGAATTTCGCGAAGGAATCGGACGAGATAAGGCGGTTAAAGAGAATCTCCGCGACGACGACGAGGATCGGCGCGTCCGCGTTTTCGCGACGGTTCCCCGTGATAAGCCCGACGTCCGTGCGCTTGAAGCCCCATTTTTCCACCTTCTCCTGGAGCTCCGCGTATTTCTGTTCCGTCAGCGCGATGAGAGGCGTCGTATAATACGCTTTCTTATTCGTCCTAAGCGCCTCGTAAATCGCCGCTTCCGCGATCAGCGTCTTCCCCATCCCCGTGGGGGCGCAGACGAGCGTCCCATGCTTTCCGTCCTCATTCGGAGCGAACCAAGAGTCTATCGCTTGTTCTTGAAACGGATACGGATCGAACTCGAGTTCGTCAAGATAGTCCAACTCTAGGTCTTCGCGATTGACGCGTTCCGGGGTTTGGCTTGGTGAGTTGTCGCTCATTTTCTCCTCAATGATCCGTCTCTAGGTTTAATCAGTCTTCTATTAGCTTTTGTTAGTTCTCTCGTCAAATTTTCGCCGCCGAATACGCGCCTTTAATCCTGTAAAAATTAGGCGAACGAGATAAAATAAAATTTCGTTATTTATACTATATTCCCATTATAACGGTAGGCGCGTTCGAGTAAAGGCGAGAGGGGCGAAGAATGACGGGGAGCGGAACGCCGAGGGATTTCGGGGAACGTTCTTAAAAACTTCTTTGGAAAAATTGCGGTTTTGTGAACTGTGGCGTCTAAATTGCAGCGTATGAAAGCGCTTAGACCGCGCCGGGGCTTTTAGATTGAGCGCCTCGACGTATAATCGTGTTACGGAGCGCCTCGCGCGTTCCTAAACTCTTGAAGATACGTTCCCTAGGAAAGGATGGTTCAATATGGCGATTCGGTTGACAGAACGCGCGGCGCAGGAAGTCAAAAACATTATGCTCGCTCAGAAACTCGACGAAAAGACCTTTGTTCGCGCTACTATCGTCGGCGGAGGATGCAGCGGCATGCAGTACTCCCTCTCCTTCGACACGGAGTTCAAGCCCGAAATCGACGCAAGATACGAGACCGACGGCGTCGGCGTCGTCGCTGAAAAGAAATACGCGCTCTTCCTAGACGGCGTCACCGTCGATTTTATCGACACGCCTACCGCAAAAGGCTTCTCCGTCGACAATCCGAAGTTTCCTGCGGGAGCCGGTTGCGCGGGATGCGGTCATTGACGGTCTAAGCGTGCAGGCGCGTTATGACGCGTCGCCTTGACTTGCTGATACTAAAAAATACTGCGCGCGCGCGGCGTTCGACGCGCCAAACTCGCGTCTTTTATATTGGAGGAGTCTGTTCGACAGACTGACCACTGTACGCTATGGCTGATTATTACAAAGTTTTAGGCGTTTCGAAAAACGCGACTCAAGACGAAATTCAAAAGGCTTATCGCGATCTCGCGCGAAAGTATCACCCCGACCTCAACCCCGACAACGTGGAAGAAGCGAAGAAGAAGTTTCAGGAGGTTCAGGAAGCTTTCGAGACCTTGAAGGACCCCGATAAGCGCAAAATGTACGACGAAAACGGCGAGGCTTATAAGCAGTTTGCCGGGGGACGCGGCGGGTTTGGAGGATTTGGCGGCTTCAGTTCCAACGGCGGATTCTCCGCAGGGGGCGCGGGCGTCAATATGGAAGATATTCTCCGACAGTTTGGATTTGGCGGCGGAATGGGGGGCGGCGCCGCCGGAGGCGCCGGAGGGCCCTTTGGCGGATTCGGACGAAGAACGCGTCGTCAAAACGCCCCCGCGCAAGGCGCCGACGCGACCGCGAACGTCACGATTCCCTTCAAAACGTCGATTATCGGCGGAACCGTATCCATCGCCGTCCGCGATCCTAACTCGGGGAAGACGAAGAATCTTGACGTGAAGATACCCGCGGGCGTCGAGTCGGGTAAGAAGATTCGATTGCGCGGTATGGGCGAGCCGGGAACTTACGGGGGGCCCGCGGGCGACCTCTTGCTGACGGTGAACGTGACGCCGAATCCGAGTTATCGGCGCGAAGGGAAGGATCTTTTCGTGACCTTGCCGGTGACGATTCTCGAAGCGGCGATGGGCGCCAAGATCGACGTGCCGACGCCTTACGGGCTCGTCTCTTTGACTGTGCCGCCTAATGTGACGACGGGAACGAAGAGTCGGCTGAAGGGGTTCGGGGTTCGCACGGGCAAGGGATTCGACGGCGATTTGTACGTCGTCTTCGAGTTGCAAGCGCCCAAGAAGTGGCGCAAAGAGGATCTCGAGAAACTCGCGACGATGAATCTCGACGTTCCGAATTTGCGCGATTCTCTCCAGTTCTAATGGATTTAGTCAAGCGCGGAGTTTTTTGCGAGTAGTCCTAATTTGACAAATATAGGAGTTACCGCGACGAACTCCGCGTTTCTTTTTGACCTTTTCTCTAAAAAAGGCGAAATTTCATTGACGCCCCGCGCGCGCTGAAATAAAATTATAGAAGCGTATTGTTGCGTCTTATGGACTCATAGAGCCTTGTTGACGCGACCGCTTGGTTGAGATTGGCCGATTCGCGCGTTCGTCTTGCGGCTCGGCGTTCATTGCGTTTCAGTCGACGCGTTGCGCGTCGCTGGTGGAGTACTTTACCCATGCGAAACACGGGCGTTACCGTTTCCCTTATCGTCTTCATGGTTTTGTCGCTTATCTTGGGCGTGACGACCTATATTGGATGGAAGGGCGCTTCTGAAAAGAGAATGCAGGTTGAGGCGGCGAAGAAGGCGACCGCCGACGCTCAGTCGCTCAAATCCTCCATGGAAAGCGAGCTCAAGAGCGTTAAAGAGAAACTCGGATACGACGCCGTCGACGACCCCGTGCAACTCGCCGACACAATGGCCGCCGACGTCGCCGCCGCCCTTGGCGCTGTCGAAGACGTCGCTTCTTACCGCGACGTCGTCTTGAGACTAGGCGAAAATCAGGCGCGAAAAACCGTCGAACTCACCAACTACCGCGCTCTTCAAGGAAGCGCCGCGAATATCGCGACTCTCAATAGCGATATGACCGCCGAGCAGAAGAAAGCGTACGACGTTTCCGAATCGACGATTAAAACCGATCACTCCAATACGATCGCTGGAACTCAGAAGAGCTACAACGATTTGAACGCCGGGTTCGGAGCCCAGAAACAGGAGCTCGACGACCTCGTCCAATCGACGAACGCTCAGATCGCCGAAGCCAAGCAGCAGACCGCCGACTACAAAGAAGCCGCCGACGGTTTCCAGGCTCTTAACGCCGAGTTGAACCAAGATCTTGATCTCCTCATGAAAAAGGACTTCGCCCGCCATAGCGCCGTGGTCGTCTACGCCGACCAGTTTCTTAGAACCGCGCGCCTCAACGTCGGAACATTGGACGGCGTGAAGCCGTTGACAACCTTCAGCATCTACAAACCCTCCGCGCTCGATATGGAGACGGAAAAGGTGAAGGGAAGCGTTCAGGTCGTTCGTTGCATCGGCGATCACCTTTGCGAAGCGAAGATTCTCGAAGACGAAATGTCCAATCCCGTCCAGAAGGGCGACCTCGCCTACACGCCTCTCTGGAGACCTGGGAAGACCATCCGTTACGCTCTCGCGTACAATCTTGATATCGACGGCGACGGCCTCGAAGATCTCGACGAACTCATCAATATCATTCAGTCCGCAGGCGCGGAAGTCGGCGCGTACATCGATCGCGACGGCAACCAAGTCGGCGAGCTTACCACCGACCTCTTCGCCGTCGTTCACGCCGACGAACATAGCGTCGACCTCGTCGCCAAGGCTAAAAACGACGTCGACAACGAACGTCAGAGCAAAGAACTTGTCAATCAGAAGTTCCTCCTCGCTGCGAAAGATCAGGGAATCCGCCTCATTAAGCTGAGCGACTTCCTCAAGATGATCGGATATAAGGAAACCGGCAAGATCTCGCGTTACCAGTCTCCCGACGGTCTCAACATCCTCGACGACGGCAAAGCGATTCCGGAAGCCTCCGACGGCGTCGTCGCGCCGATCCATCAGGTCGAGCCCGACAAGGCGCCCGAGTCCACCGGTACCGTCGCCCCGTCCTTCATAAAGGACGCCGAGCCCGCGCCAGTCTCCGACGGTAAGGTCAGCGACTACTTCTTCCGCAAGCGTACCGGCAATCCGGCGCAGAAGTGATCTCGCGACCCCTTGAATCATAAACGTTGCGACGGCCCGATTTTCTCTCGCGAAGGTCGGGCCATCTCTATATAACGCCTGCGAACCGTCGCTTTATTCCAAATGTAGCAATTGACGGGTAAGACCCCCTTCCTTTATCAACCATATTTCAATAATTCACTTGGATTTTTGTTGACGCCCCCGCGCGCTGTGAATAGAATTTACGGTAAGGCGCTCGCCGTTTTGTTGGAAAACGGCTCCCTAGGCGCCTGTCGCTAATACGTCGCGCGTTGCGCAAACTCAAGTCGACGTTCCCGACCCTCGCGTCGCTTTCGTCGTCGTCGCTCAAGGAGTACCTTTCACATGAAAAATCAGGGCGAGATCATTAGCCTAATCGTGTTTGTTATCTTAACCCTGGCATTGGGCGTTACTACCTATTTCGGTTTCGACAAGTCTGCCGTGACGAAGGCGGAGCTCGAAAGCGCAACGAGCGAGTTGGCCAACGCGACGGAGTCCGCCGACGCCCTTGCCGCGAATCTGGCGGTCGTCAAGACCCGCGCGGGATTCCTCCCTGAAGATAAGGGCGCCGATATCGTCGCCGCGATGTCCGCCGACGTCGCGACCGCCCTCGGCGCTGGTTCTGAAAACCTCTCTTATAAGGACGCCGTCGCTCAGCTACAGAAGAATATCTCAACGCTCGACAAGCAGATCTCCGACGTCGTCGCCGATCGCGACCAGCAAATCAAAAACGCCAACGCTTCCGTCGCTCTCGCCGTCCAACAGCAGACGAAGTACGCCGCTAACGTCGACGCTCAGCAGAAAGCTCAGGAAACCGCTCAGACCGACGCGCGGCAGAATTACGACAAGCTGACTCAAGACTTCGTCGATCAGACAAAACGATTCGACTCCGTTAGCCGACAGGCCCGCGACGCCATTCAGACCGCTAACGCCGAATCCCAGGAGAATCGCGACGTCGCCACGCGTTACGCCAATATCAATATCGATCTGAGCAAGCGCATCGACGAACTCTCCAGCTCCGACTTCTCCAAGGAAGACGCCCGCGTCGTCTACGTCGACCAAGTCTCGAAGATCGTTCGTCTCAACGTCGGGACCGCTCAAGGAGTTCGTCCTCTCATGGAATTCAACGTCTATCCTTGCGACGTCTTTTTGCAGGGCCAAAAAGTCTCCAAAGGCAAACTTCAAGTCATCCGCACGATTCAGGAAGACGTCTGCGATGCGAGGATTATCTCCGACGATAACGGCTCCCCCGTTCAGCCTGGCGATCTCGTCTACACCTCCTTGTGGAAGCGCGGCGACGTCATGCGTTACGCCCTTTCGCTCGGCCTTGACGTCAACTCCGACGGCTGGAACGACGTTGGCGAACTCATCAACCTCGTCGAAGCGAACGGCTTCCAAGTCGCCGCCTATCTCGACGATTCCGGCGAGACCCACGGTCAAATCGGAACCGACGTCGATCGCGTAATCGTCTCCGATCTCCCGTTCTCTTCCATTCTCGAAGCCAACGCCTCTCTCACTCAGGAACAACGCGCCAACCTTGAGGCCGCGAACGACAAGTTCCTCGCCGATGCTAAAGCTCACGGCGTGCGCGAGATGAAACTCTCTGATTTCCTCGTTCGTATGGATTACAAAGCGACCGAGCAGGTCGCGCGTAACGCCGGCGAATCCCCCGTCGTCGATCTTGTCACGACGAACGTCGGTTCCGCGCCCGCCGTGCCCGTTTTCCACTCTTCCGAGAAGGAAAAAGCGAGCTTATCCGAAGGCGCTCTTAAAAACTCTACTCTCAATTCTCAAAGCGAAGAAGCGACCCCTGCGGACACGTCCTTCAGAAAGCGCGCCCCGAATCTGTAATCTTCTTTTTGGCAACTTACGCGCTTTAACTACGTATTTTCCGAGGTTCGTTTCTCTGAAAGGAGACGAACCTTTTTGATTGGGCTCCCCTAGGCGCCCACGCGCCGCCCGATCATTTCCTCACTTCTTCCTGGTCTAGAAAAGAAAGGAAACTTGCCGTGGACGATATGGCAACGACGGTATACGTCATAATTATGGCGATCGTCCAAGGAATCGCCGAATTCCTGCCGATCAGCTCTTCCGGGCATCTCCTACTTTTAGGAAAATTCTTTGAGCTCCCGGAAATTTTCACCCTCTCGATTCTCCTTCACGCGGGGACTTTGCTTTCCGTTCTCGTCTACTTCTGGCGCGATATCTATGAGGCGTGCACGAAGAAACCGCGCATGATTATGCTCGTGAT
>CAKVCP010000032.1 GCA_934725735.1 uncultured Thermoguttaceae bacterium | reverse complement strand
GCTTGTTTGCGGCGATCGAGTCGCGGATCACGCCGATCATATCGGCGCGCTTGAGCTCGGCGACCGCGTCCGCTATCGCTCCGACGCCGGGTAGCACGATCTTCTCGGCGCTCTCGACCGTCGCGCGATCGGACGTGATTTGCGCTTCATGCCCGATTCGTTCGAACGCCTTCTGCACGCTGCGCAGATTCCCCATACCATAATCTATAATCGCGATCATCAAAGTCTCCCTTTAGTGTCGTGCGCGTTTCGTCTTCATCCTCATTCCAAAGGCTTGAAGACGAACCCGGAAATCAACTTAGGATAGAAATAGGTGCTCTTCGCGGGCATTCTTTCGCGAACCATCGAGAGATCCTGGATCTGCTGGACGGTCGCGGGCATGACGAGCGCCGCCAACGGATACGTCTCGGGCTCGCTCTTGAGCGTCTCGACGACCTCTTCGACTTCGTGCACGTACTTGGGCTTCTCGTGTCCCTTGAGTCCCAAAAGCGTGTCGATCACGAGGGAGTGAAGGATCGCGACGCCGAGTTCCTGCCATTCGGGCTGATGCTCTTTCGCGACTTCCGCCATCTTTTCGCGTCCCGCGTCGGTGAGCTGGAGAAGATTCCACTTCCCGTCCTTCGCCGTGTAGATCGCCATCGTTCCCTGATCTTCCAGCATCTCGATCTCCGCCCACGCGCGGTGCGCCGTGCGGTAACCTTCGCCGACGGTCGAAACGCGGAAGCAATCGCCGACCTTGCTAATCAGCTCTTCCTGCGAGAAGGCGGGAACGTTCTTGAACAGGCGGTGCGTCGGCATGACGATAAGGCCGGGGTCTTCCATCGCGATGCAGACCATCAAGACGTAGTTCGCGGGATGCTCGAGGGTCAATTCGCCCTGCTCGCGAATCTGCTTGCGGTAGTTGCACGCGGTTTCGTAACGGTGATGGCCGTCGGCGATGAAGATCGGCTTGGGGCCCATGAGGGCGACGACCTTCGAGACGACGTCCGGATCGTCGACGATCCACATGCGGTTGATAACGCCGTCTTTATCCGTCGCTTCGAGGGGCGCTTCGCCGCGAACCGCGTCTTCAAGGATATTTTGGACTTCGTTCTCCGCGTCGGGATAGAGTCCGAAAATCTGGCTGAAGTTCGTCTTGCACGCAGTAGTGAGCATGAGACGGTCGAGTTTCGGGCCGCTCATCGTGATTTCGTGCGGGAAGATCATCCCTTCACCGAAAGGCGTCGCTTCGCAGCCGCACATGAAACCCTTGCGGCAGTATTCTTTCCCACCGACGGTGAAGATCTGGTGATAGACGTACAGCGCGGGCTGATCGTCTCTCTGAAGAACGCCTTCCGCCTTCCAGTCTTTAAGGGTGCGCGCCGCGCGGGTATAGCGGTTGTTCGCTTCGTCGTCGTCAGGATTCATCTTGTTCAAGATGAGGCGAACGACGTTGTTCGGGTGCTTGGCGTAGAGCTCGTCCTGATATTCAGGGCTGATAACGTCGTAGGGGGGGGCGACGACGTCGCTCAGATCCCCAACCTGCGCTAAGTTGTAACGCAATCCTTGGAAAGGCTGTATATTCGGCACGATAAGTCTCCTAAAATCGAGGTAAACTATTGCTGTAATTCGCGATATATATTCTCAAAAACGGGGGGCGCGTCAAGGCGTCCTCCGCGCTTAATATCGGTAAAATTCCGGCTTGAAGGGCCCTTCGACGGGCACGCCGAGATAGTCCGCCTGCTTCTGCGTCAGCGTCGACAACTTCACGCCGAGCTGCTCCAGGTGGAGACGCGCGACCTCTTCGTCGAGCTTCTTGGGCAAACGATAGACGCCAAGCGGATAGTTGTCAGGCTCCGTCCAGAGCGCGATCTGCGCCAAAACCTGGTTCGTAAAGGAGTTCGACATCACGAACGAAGGATGACCCGTCGCGCAGCCAAGGTTCACAAGGCGACCTTCCGCAAGCAAGATTATGCTGTTCCCGTTCGGGAACGTGTAACGATCCACAAGGGGCTTGATCTGCGTTTTCTTAATCCCTGGATAGCTCTCGAGCCCCGCGACGTCGATCTCGCAGTCGAAGTGACCGATATTGCACACGATCGCGTCGTTCTTCATCCTCGCGCAATCCTCCGCGGAGATAATGTCGCAGCATCCGGTCGTCGTCACGAAGATATTCCCGCGCTCGCGCGCGTCTTCCATCGTCGTGACCTCGTATCCCTCCATCGCCGCCTGAAGCGCGCAGATCGGGTCGATCTCCGTTATCAAAACGCGCGCCCCGTAACTGCGCATCGACTGCGCGCAACCCTTTCCGACGTCCCCGTAACCCGCGACGACCACGACCTTCCCCGCGACCATCACGTCCGTCGCGCGCTTAATCCCGTCCGCTAACGATTCGCGGCACCCGTAAAGATTGTCGAACTTGCTCTTCGTCACGCTGTCGTTCACGTTGATCGCGGGTATCTTCAACTCGCCGCGCGCGTGCATCTGATAAAGGCGATGAACGCCCGTCGTCGTCTCTTCCGAGATCCCCTTCACGCCGCCGATAATATCCGCGTGTTCGGGCTGGTGGATCATATGCGTCAAGTCGCCGCCGTCGTCGACGATCATGTTCAGAGACTTGCCGTCGGGAAAATAGAGGGTCTGCGCCGTGCACCAGTCGTATTCTTCGTCCGTCTCCCCCTTCCACGCGTAGACGGGAACGCCCGTCGCGACGATCGCGGCGGCGGCGTGATCCTGCGTCGAGAACTTGTTGCAACTCGCCCACGTCACCTCCGCGCCAAGCGCCGTCAACGTTTCGATCAAGACTGCGGTCTGAATCGTCATATGCAAGCTGCCGGCGATGCGCGCCCCCTTGAGCGGCTGCGTCGATCCATACTTCTTGCGCAGCGCCATGAGTCCCGGCATCTCATGCTCCGCGAGCATGATCTCTTTGCGTCCCCACTCCGCCAAACCCATATCCGCGACTTTATACGGAATCTTCTCTGTCATCTTTCTCAACGCTCTCTCTACGCTCTCAATTGTCGCGCGCCATGCGGCGCTCTTCGTCTGTCAATTACTCCCCTCATTATAAAGCGCCCGGCGCGACGCCATAGGGGGCGACCTATCATTTTCAGTCGCGCCATTCCCCATGCGCGCATACCTCGTCCGCACAGCGCGTATGACCCGTCTCGCTGCAACGATGGTCGTGTCGCACCAAACGCACGTCGCTATTATACAACTCCCGCACCATCTCCCCGTTGAACTCCGACGTCGGGTGAATCCGCACATGGCGATTCACGCAAACCACGCTGTCCACCAGCTGTGAAACGACCCCCAAGTCGTGCGACGCCATCAAAATCGACGCGTTCTGATGCAAATCCGAAAGGAGCGAATAGAACTTCTCCGCGCTCGACGGATCCACGTTGTTCGTCGGCTCGTCCAAGACGAGAAGCTCCGGATCCGACGCGAGCGCCCGCGCGATCAACACGCGCTGACGCTGCCCCCCAGAGAGATCGCCGAAAGACTTCCCGCGAAGGTGCGCGACGCCCATCTTGTCGAGCGCCGCGATCGCCCGCTCGCGATCCTCTTTCGTGAAACGCCCGAAAAAACGACCCCAAAACTTCGGAGCCTTGTCCCCCGACGCGCCAAAACGACCCGCTAAAACAACGTCCATCACGTTGATCGGAAACTTGAAGTCGACCCGCGCTTGCTGGGGCGCGTAGCCGACTCGATAACGCGTCTTGCGCGGCGCGTCCCCGAAGAGCTTGACGCAGCCCTGCGTCGGCTCCAAAAGCCCTAAAAAAAGCTTAATCAACGTCGATTTTCCTCCCCCGTTGGGTCCGACGATCGACGCAAACTCGCCCTTCGGGATCGTGATCGTCACGTCCTCGAGCGCGGGGGCTTTCCCCATGTCGTAATAATAGCTCACGTCTTTCAATTCTATCATCTCGCGATTCTCCTTGCGCCCCCAATTGTCCGCTATTTTCCGCGCGTAAAAAGTGGGGGCGCCCGATTTGAAAAGGTTTCGAATCATTTCAGGAATCCATACCGATTTGATCTACAAAAACCAGGTTTTTTTTACTACAATCACCGGGATTTTTATGATTTTTCAGGTTAAGCGTAAAAAAATCTCCCAACGGATTGCGGAGAACGCGCCCAAACCCTTTAAATCCATATATTTGACGTTAAAATAACAAGGACGTGGAGAGAGTGGCAAAGACGACGAAGAAGTCGGCGGCGGCGACGCCTGAAACGACCGGCGGTATCCCGGATCGACCGTCGCCGTGCAACTTAGAGGCGGAACGCGGCGTGCTCGGAGCGATTTTGCTCGATCCGGCGCTATGCGACGATATCGCGACGCTTCTGCGCCCCGACGACTTCTATCTCGACAAAAACCGCCGCATTTATCGCGCGCTCCTCGATATGCACGCGGCCTCGCAAGGGATCGACTTGACCCTCCTCGTGGAGCAGCTCCGCGCGAATAACGAGCTCGAAGAGATCGGCGGCGAAGCGTACCTCGCCGAACTCATGACGAGCGTCCAAGTCACCGCTCACGCCCAATATTACGCGAAGATCGTCCAGCAGAACGCGACGCGGCGACAACTCATCGACACGTGCGGAAAGATCATCAACGACGCGTACGCCCCCGAGGTGCAGCCCAAAGAGCTGATCTCCCGCGCGGAAGAGCAAATCTTCGCTATCAACGATCAACGCGCCGCGGGCTCCGTCGAACCGATGCGCACCTTGATTCAAGACGTCTTCCAGCTCATCGACCGCCGCGCCTCCGGAGAGGTCGACGGCGTCCCGACGGGGTTCCTCGACCTCGACGCGATGCTCGGAGGGCTTCACGGGTCGGAACTCATCATCATCGCGGCGCGTCCGTCTATGGGTAAGACGGCGTTCGCGACGAACATCGCCGACTTCGTGGCGGTGGAACAACGCGAACCGGTTCTCTTCTTCAGCCTCGAAATGGCGAAGACGGAACTTGCGCTGCGTATGCTCTGCGCGCGCGGACGCATCTCCGGGACAAACCTGCGCGGACGCCTCTCCCAGAAGGATATGGCGAACTTCACCCGCGCGGCGGGGCTCCTCGGGGACGCCCCCCTCTATATCGACGACACGCCGTCGCGCACCGTCGCCGAAATCGGCGCCGTCGCAAGACGACTCAAACGTCAGCAGGGGCTCGGGCTCATCATCATCGACTATTTGGGGTTGATCGAACCGGACAACACGTACGACTCGCGTCAGGAACAGGTCGCGAAGATCGCGCGGCGTCTCAAAGGGCTCGCGCGCGAACTCAACGTTCCCGTCGTGTGCCTCTCCCAGCTCAACCGAATGACCGAACAGATGAAGGACAATCGTCCGCGCTTGAGCCACCTGCGCGAATCGGGGGCAATCGAACAAGACGCGGACGTCGTGATGTTCGTGCACCGCGAAGAATATTACCATACGCAAGAAGAGGCGGAAGAAAAGAACCTGAAAGGGCTCGCGGAAATTATCGTCGCCAAACAGCGTAACGGGCCGGTCGGGGACGTGAAACTCGCCTGGTTGAGCAAATTCACGCTCTTCAGCAACCTCGCGAACGAAAGCTCGCCCGGCGGCTACGAAGAGTTTGACGGCTATGAAGAATACTCGGACGGGAATGGAACCGCTGATTTCGGCTCCTTCCCATAATGGCGTCATACGCGCGAATAAAAAGATCCATAGGAAGACGATGAAAGCGTTAGTCACCGGCGGCAGCGGATTTGTTGGACAGTACCTTCTCGAACAATTGATCGCGGAAGGTTATGAGACGCGGAGTCTCAACCGCCATCCCAGCCCGCTCCTCAAGAAGCTCGGCGTCGAAGAACGTCTCGGAAGTCTCGACGATTTCGACGCCGTCGACGCCGCCGTTCGAGGATGCGACGTCGTCTTCCATATCGCCGCTTACCCCAGCATCGTTATGGATCCCGCGCCGTACTACCGCACGAATGTTCTCGGCTCTCGCAATATCGTCGCCGCGTGCCTGCGCCAGCGCGTGCGAAAGCTCGTCTACACCAGCACGCAATGCGTCGCCAACACCGTCGAATCCCAGGAAGGGATCGACGAGAGCGTCCCCTACGCGCCCCAATTCCTCGGATGGTACCAGATGACCAAAGCGGTCGCCGAGCAGTTCGTCCGCGCCGCAAACTACGCCCCGTGGACCGACGACTACGACTTCCTCGGGCTCGATTTCTCCGAAAAAAACTTCCGCACCCTCGCCCCGCGCCTCGCGACGCGTCCCGTCGAAAAACGCGATCCTCTGCGCGAAGACGCCCTCCTTACCGTCGCGCTGCGCCCGCACCTCGTCTGGGGCCCGCGCGACCGTCATCTCGTTCCGAGACTCCTTCAGCGCAAACGCTCCGGCGCCCTCCATCGCGTCGGCGACGGTACGAACCGTCTCGCGACGATCTACGTCGAAAACTGCGCCGAAGCTCACCTCAAAGCTTGCGAAGCGCTCGTCCCCGGCTCCCCCGTTCCCGGCTCCGTGTACTATATCGCCCAGGAAGAGCCTCTCAACTGCTGGCGATGGATCGACGAAATTCTCGCCCTCGCCGGCGAGTCTCCCGTGACGAAAAGCGTTTCCTTTCAAACGGCGTGGCGCGTCGGCGCCGTCCTAGAAAAGGTCTATTCGATCTTCAACAAGAAAAAAGAGCCGAGCATGACCCGCTTCCTCGCGACCCAACTCGCCAAATCCTATTGGTACGACACGAGTCGCGCGCGAAACGAACTCGGTTTCACCCCGCGCGTCTCCACCCAAGAAGGAATGAGACGCCTCGGAGAATATATCCGCGAGTCTCTTCTCGAGAAAAAATCGTAATTTGTCACAATTATTTCTTGCTTTTACGCGTATAAAGAAAGAAAAGGGACGCGCCGCGACGGTAGACGTAAAAATCCCGCGCTATATAATGAAAAAAATTTTGTCCCCGGTCGCGGTTCACCCCGCTCCGGTCGTTTTCTCGGACCAGCCTAGCCTCCTCCGAGTCACTGATTCATAGAAAAGGGCGTATACGTGTTATCGCAAGAACGATTTGCTAAATTTGACGTAATGTTCAATCCTAAGTCGGTCGCCGTCGTCGGCGCGTCGGCGAAAAAGGGCGGAGTTGGCAACGACGTACTCCTCAATCTGATCAAAGACTACAAAGGCGCGATCTACCCCGTCAATCCTAAGGGCGGCGAGATCGAAGGTCTTCAAGCTTACACCTCGCTTTCCGAAATTCCCGCCGACGTCGACCTCGTTCTCGTCCTCGTCAACGCGAAATTCGTTCCTTCCGTCGTCGATCAGGCGATCGAAAAGAAGGTGAAGGCGATCGTGATTATCTCCGCGGGCTTCAAAGAAATCGGCCCCGAAGGCGCCGCGATCGAAAAGGAAATGGCGCGCAAGGCGAAAGAAGCCAATATTCCTCTCGTCGGCCCCAACTGCCTCGGACTTATCAACGCGAAAGCGGGCCTCAACGGCAGCTTCGCGGCGAAGAGCTGCAAGCCCGGAAATCTGGCGTTCATCTCCCAGTCCGGCGCTCTGTGCACCTCCGTCCTCGACTTCGCCGAAGCGCGCGAAATGGGCTTCTCCAAGTTCATCTCCTTCGGCAATAAGTCCGACGTCAACGAAATCGAACTCCTCGAATATCTCGCCGACGACCCCGAAACGAAAGCGATCGCGATGTACCTCGAAGACGTCGCGTGCGGCAAAGGCTTCATCGAAGTCGCCTCGAAACTCTTCTGGGAAAAGGGCAAGGTCGTCCTCGTCCTCAAGTCCGGACGCAGCGCGGAAGGCGCGAAGGCGGTCAGCAGCCACACCGGTTCTCTCGCGGGCTCCGACGCGGTTTACAACGCCCTCTTCTTGCAGTCTGGCGCCCAGCGCGTCGACACGATCTCCGAACTCTTCGACCGCGCCGCGCTCTACACGACGCAGCCTCTTCCCAAGGGCAAGAACCTCGCGATCATCACGAACGCGGGGGGCCCCGGCGTCATGGCGACCGACGCTGCGGTCAACGCCGGTCTCAAGCTCGCGCAGCTCTCCGACGAAACGAAGGCGAAACTTAAGGAAACTATGCCCGCCGCCGCATCTCTGCGCAACCCCGTCGACGTCCTTGGCGACGCGCATAGCGATCGTTATCAAGCCGCGACCGAAGCGATCATGGCCGACCCGAACGTCGACCTCGGCCTCATCCTCCTCACCCCTCAATCGATGACGGATACCGACAATATCGGTCGCGATATCCCGAAAGTCATCCATGCGTGCGGCAAGCCGGTCGTCTGCGCGTTCATGGGCGCGAGCGCCGTCGCGGAAGGCGTTCACAACCTCGTTTCTCAGGGTATTCCGAACTATGCGTTCCCCGAAGCGGCGGTCGCGGCTCTCGGAGCCTACGTGAAACTCGCCGAATTCCGCAACCTTGAAGGTCGCGAATATATGGACGCCGCCGAATGCGACGTCGAAAAAGCGAAGAAGCTCGTCGCCGATTTCCTTGGCGACGCCGACTCGAAGTACCTCACCCAGGCCGACTGCCGCCCGATCTTCGAATGTTACAACCTTCCGCTCTTGGCGAGCGGCGTGGCGAAGAGCGCGGACGAAGCCGCCGCGATCGTCGAAAAGATCGGCGCCAAGGTCGTCATGAAGGTCATGTCCGACGACATCAAGCATAAGTTCGACGCGGGCGGCGTTATCCTGAACGTGGAAGGGGCGGAAGCCGCGAAGGCCGCTTACGCCAAGATCTACGAAAACGTCGAAAAGAACGTTCCCGGCGCGAAGATCGATTCGATCCTCATCGAACAGATGGCCGAAAAGGGCGTCGAAGTCATCCTCGGCTGCAACCGCGACGCGAAGTTCGGTCCCCTCGTCATGATCGGTCACGGCGGAACCTACGCGGAACTCTGGAAGGACGTCGCCTTCCGTCTCGCTCCCATGCAGAAGGTCTCCGCCGAACGCATGGTTCGCCAGATCAAGACCTTCAAGATGCTCGACGGCTTCCGCGGCGCCCCCAAGTGCGACGTCGCCAAACTCGAAGCGACCCTCTTGAGCTTCGCGACGATGCTCGTCAACCATCCTGAAATCGCCGAATGCGATATCAATCCTCTCATCGTTCACGAAGCGGGAAAGGGTTGCTCCGTCGCCGACGCGCGCATCATGCTCCGCCGCGTGAAATGATTGTGACTTTTTGGACTTGACCGAGCGGGATCCCCCTCCCTTTCCTACTCGGTCGAGGGGACGCCGCGGAAACGCGGCGGCTTCTCTTTTTGGCGCCGCGTTTGCATCTCTTGAGATAAAACTGCTCAAGGAACGCGGCGCGCGCTGCGACTCGCTCCTTGCGCGTCGCTTTCACTCCTTACTTCGATAGAAAGCCTATGAGATACGAAGCGCCTACGGGCTCAATGAACGCCGGCTATCAAGATTATCAGCGTCAACGCACGATGGGGATTGGGGATCTCCTCCTCGACAACCGCATCGTCTTCCTACAGGGGGAAATCAACAACCTGTCGGCGAACGATCTGGTGATGAAGCTCCTCTATCTGCAAAGCGTGAATCGCCGGAAGGAAATTCACTTTTATATTAACTCGCCCGGCGGAAGCGTTTCTTCCATGCTGGCGATCTACGACACGATGAAACTCCTCTCGTGTCCCGTCGCCACCTATTGCGTCGGATTGGCCGCAAGCGGCGGCGCGATTCTTCTCGCGGGGGGAACGAAAGGCAAGCGCCACGCTTTGCCGCACTGCAAAGTCATGATCCATCAGCCGTGGGGCGGAGTCGGCGGTCAAGTCTCCGACATCGAGATCCAGGCGAACGAAATCCTCAAGGATCGCCAAACGCTCAACGAAATCCTCGCGGAAAGCACCGGAAAATCTGTCGACCAGATCGCGAAGGATATCGATCGCGACTTCTACCTCAACGCGGAAGAAGCGCTCGCCTACGGCCTCGTCGACAAGATCTTGACGCATACCCCTGTCGCAGAATGACGCGCGTCTCGTGTTTCGCCCCTTTTCGCTTACTTATATCAGAAGGAAACTCCAGTGTCCCTCATTCCGATAGTCATCGATAAAAACGGTCGCGAAGAACGCGCGATGGATATCTATAGCCGTCTTCTTCAAGATCGCGTCGTCTTCCTCGGAACGCAAGTTACGGACGAAAGCGCCAACGCGGTCGTCGCGCAACTTCTCTACTTGCAGTCCGTCGATCCCAAGGCGGACGTGCACCTGTACATCAACTCACCCGGCGGTAGCGTGACCGCAGGGCTCGCCATTTACGACACGATGCAGTATATCAGCTGCGACGTCGCCACCTATTGCATCGGTCAGTGCGCGTCGATGGGCGCGGTTCTTCTCACTGCGGGAGCTCCGGGCAAACGCTACGCGCTCCCAAACTCCCGCGTCATGATTCACCAGCCCCTCGCCGGGATGGAAGGCACCGCCGAAGAAATCATGATCCACGCCAAGGAGTTCCGATTCATTAAAGAGAAGATCAATCAGATCCTTCTCAAGCACTCCGGGCGCACCCTCGAAGAGATTCGCCGCGACACCGACCGCGACAACTTCATGTCCGCGGAAGAAGCGCGCGATTACGGACTCGTCGACCACGTCGTCGAAACCCTCGCGTCGAACGCGAATCCCTCCGCGTGACGCTAGACGCAATTTTCGCCAACTTTCCTAAACGACCCGCGTTGTCAACTTCGCGAGTCGCTTTTTTATGGGCTCAAAAGCTATTGGCGCGCGCGTAAAAATTCGTTAGAATCGGTCAAAACGCGCGAATGGACGCGCGCGCCATACTAAATATAGGATTGTAGGCAATGAAGAATCAACACTCGACGTTAGACCGTTCACGGCGCCTCGCCGTCGTCGCGCTTCTTATCGTAAGCGCCGCTTCGCTCGTGGGATGCGTTTCCAGAAAACAATACGCGATCAACGAATCAATCCTCATCGGCGAACGACGACAGCTCGAAGACGAAATCTATCGCGTCCAATTTCAGTTGCGCGACGCCCTCGTCGAAAATCAACAACTGCGCGAAAAACTCAAGAACGACGGCGTCGATCCGGACGAGTATTTGCGCAAAAAACGCAGTGCGCCGACGCAGAACGCCAATCCCTTCATCCAGAATTATCCCGGCCTGAACGTCGGCGCGACGACGCCTAACGCGCCGAGCTCCCTCGCGCTCCAAAAAGCCATGGCGCAGAATTCAACCGCGCCAAACGCCGACCCCGCGCGGAAAGTCGCCGCGAACGCCTTCCCCGGCGTTCTCGCGCAACGCAATCCTAACGCGAACGTCTCCGCCGCGCGACGCGCGACGCAAGTCGCTACCCGCGCCGACGTCGCCGCCGCTCAGAACGTGCGACTCGCCAATCTCGTCGCTCCTCGCGCGGGCGCGATTCGCCAGACCTCCGCGCTCGTCCCGAAAAATGACAAGCGCGACGCTGCGAACCTCGAAGAACCGCCGACTCAGCTCGTCGCCCCGCAGCCCGCGACGCGTCCCGCAAGACTCGAAGAACGCCCCGCGCCCCTCGCGCAAACCGCTCCCGAGCGCGCCCCCGCCTACAAAGCTCCCGTCTTCACCCCGCGCGAAGAATCCCCGCGCACTATACGCGTCCCAACATACGAAGAAGCTTACGACCGCGCCGCAGAACTCGACGCCGTCGAAGCTCAGAACCTTTCGCAAGACGAAGAGGAAGAGGCGCGGGAGGAATACGTCGACCAAAATTCCGACGACGACTCCGCCCTCGACGAAGAAAACGCGCAAGAGCCCGTCGAAGACGAATGGGCGCCGCTCCCCTAAAATTTCCTCGACGCCAAACAATCCTACTAGCGCCGTCATATCGGGCGCGTCGCGCTCGCTTGAATTTCCAAGGATTCTATCTGAATGAAAAAAGACTTCTTTAAGGACTACGGGTTCAAAATTCTCCTTGTCGTCTTCTTTCTCCTCTCCTTCGTGTGGATGGGGACGAGACAGACGCTACAAAGCAACTCCAACTCCGTCGAAGACTGGCTTCCCGCCGAGTTCCAAGAGACGCGGGACTATAAATGGTATTTGCAACAGTTCCCCTTTGAAAGCTACGTCGTCGTAAGTTGGGAAGGCTGCACGGTCGACGACGACCGCGTGGAACTCTTCGCGCAAAAACTCGTCCCGGAACAGACGATCGACAACTTCTCCCTCGCCGCGCCCGGCGAAACCTTCAAGGCGGAACTCAAGCTCTCCGCCGAGCCGGAAGAGTCGAAGGAAGAGATCCGCGAACTCGCGGGGGGTTCTCCGAATATGTCGACGCAGGCGCTCCTGGACGCGTCGGGAGCGGAAGTCGCGGACGCGTCCACGTCGAACGAACCGAACTACTTCAAATCCGTCATGACGGGTCCGCGCCTCGAAAGAATCCTGCGTCAAGCGTATGAACGCGCCGAACGTCGCCCGGCGTCCTCCTCGTCGGAAGTCGCCGAAACGGGAGCCGACGGCTTGACCGAGCAGGATCGCAAAATCCGCGAACGCCTCAAGGGTACGCTCATCGGCCCCGACGGAAAGAGCACGGCGCTCATCGTCACTCTGCGCGGTCCCGATCGCTCCAGCAAGTCTCTCAAGCCGATTCTGAAGAAGATACGCGAAATCTCCACCGAATGTGGGCTTCCCAACACGCTCGAGATCAAGACGGGCTCCCTCGCGTCGCAGATGGTGAAGAACTTTAAGGGGATGGTCGACGAAATCGTGAACGGTCGCAAAGTGCGTATGGACGGCGTAATTCTCGGCGGACCTCCCGTCGACAACGTCGCGCTCAACGACGAAGGGGAACGCACCCTGTATCGTCTCGCCGGGCTCTGCGCCGTCATCGGCCTCGTCATCGCATACTGTTGTCTGCGCAGCATCCGCCTGACGATGTTCGTCTTCTGGATCGCGTGCCTCTCCGCAGGCTTCGCCCTTGCGTTTGTCGCCTTCACCGGAAGCACGTGCGACACGATCCTCCTGAGTATGCCCGCGCTCGTTTACGTCTTGGGAATGTCCGGCGCGATTCACCTCATCAACTACTACCACGACGCGATCCGCGAAGGGGGACTCGCCGGCGCAACAGAACGCGCCGTGCGACACGCCTTCACCCCGTGCTTCTTCGCGCAGCTTACCACCGCGATCGGGCTCGGCTCCCTCTTTGCCGGACGACTCGTGCCAATTACGAAATTCGGTTGCTACTCCGCGATCGGGGTTCTATTCACCCTCATCCTCCTCTTCTTCTACCTCCCGACGCTCCTCTACTTCTTCCCGTCGAAGGAGTACGCGAAAGAACATGGCGGAAAGGGACTCGACCTGAACCCGACGCGCATCCAGCGCCTCTGGAACGTCCTGGGAGCGTTCATCATCCGCCGTCACCGGCTCGTCGTGATCCTCTGCTTGGCGTGCATGGTCTTCTTCGGATATCACCTCTATCATCTCAAGACGTCGGTCAAGATGATGAACTTCTTCTCCGACGACGCGGAAATCGTTAAGCATTACGAATGGCTTGAAGAAAAACTCGGCCCCCTCGTGCCGATGGAAGTCGTCATTTGCTTCGACAATAAGAAGCTGTACCCGAATTCATATCGCACGGCGGAACGTCTCGAATTGATCCAGCGCATCAGCGCGCGCATCCAGGAAGAGCTCGCCGAAGACGTCGGCGGCTCCCTCTCCGTCGGGCTCTTCACCCCCGACGTCTCCGATATGGCGACCAAGGGTGGCGCGGCGTACCGCACCGTCTCCACCGTCGTGGGAAAAACGGTCGACGAAAACCGCGACGCGCTCCGCGATTACCTGACGATCGAGGGTAATCCCAGCCTGGCGGAATTCAGCGACTATCTCGTGGCGGAATCCCTCGCGAAAAACGCAGAAGCGGAAAAGGCGCTCGAAGAATTCCGCGTCAATCTCGAAGGCGTCGCCGATTCCTCCGGCGCGCCGCTGACGTACGAGCTCTTCCAAAAAGCGGATCCCAACGACCTCGACGAAAATATCGCGCCCTATTACGCGCAGTACCAGGCGCTCGAAAAGCTGGAAAAAGACGCCGCGACGTACGCAAAGCAGGCGCAACTCGTTGAAAACCAAAAGACGTACCTCGAAGAACAGCAGGCGACGGATCTACGGACAGTCCTCGCGGCAACGAGCGGAAATCGAAGCTTCCGAAAAATGTCGATCGACGAAAATCGACTCCTCAACCAAGCCGCTAACCGCTGGCTCAACGAACGCGGCGTCGAACTATGGCGCATTAGCGTCCGCGTTTGGTCTCTGAAGCGCGACGTCGACTACTCCGTCTTCATCGAACAGATCAAGAGCGTCGTCGAACCGATCCTCGCCGAGGAGTCCCTCAAGCTCACAACAACCTTCTCCGGCGAAAGAGACTACGAATCTAAGCTCGTCGAAGCGCGCGAATACGTCGAAGAACGTCTCCCACAAGCGGGCGAAAAGCCTTCCAAAAACGATAAAGACGAAAAGACCCTCTTGCGCGAATTCGTCCTAAGCGAACTCTCACCCGAGGATCAAACCGCGCTCCAGACGTCTATGGGCGAAACGCACAACGGATCCTGGATCTACCCTGCGGGGCTCTCCGCAAAGTACACCGGGATGGTTCCCCTCGTCTATCAGACGCAGCATGAACTCATCAACGGCTTGACGTCGAGCCTCATTATGGCGTTCGCGCTCATCCTCTTCGTCTTCGTCTTCCTACTCAGAAGCGTTCCCGCGAGCCTCGTCGCGATGCTCCCGAACCTCTTCCCAGTCATCGTCGTCTTCGGATTCATGAGCTGGGCGGGGATTCTCGTCGACGTCGGCACGATGATGACCGCGTCCGTCGCCCTCGGCGTCGCCGTCGACGACACCATGCATTATCTCACGTGGTTCTCCGACGGGATCGCGAAGGGACAAACGCCGAAAGAAGCCGCCTTAAACGCGTATCGTCGATGCGCCACCGCAATGACGCAATCGACCCTTATCGCCGGACTCGGCCTCTTCTCCTTCGCGTTCAGCACCTTCGTGCCCACCCAGCGATTCGGTGTCATGATGCTCGCAATCCTTGCGACCGCGGTCTTCGGAGACCTCGTCTTCCTACCCGCGCTACTCACCTGCTCGCCCCTGGGAAAATACTTCGCAAAGAGACATATCGGGATCAAGAAATCCGCGTGAGTCTCTCCCCCCTAACAAATTTCTTCCAAGCGGTCTGTCCTATCGACGGACCGCTTTTTTCATTTCTCATCAATCTCGTCGCAACCAATCCAAGGACGCGCGCGACAAAAAAAGAGACGCAACGCGTCTTTTCAACGCGTCGCGTCTCTTCGATTCCGAGTCGATCCGACCTATCAGCGAACCGTCTCGGCGTATTCTTTCATCGTGTTGAGAACATGCGTCAGCTCCGATTCCGAAATGATATACGGGGGCATCGTGTAAATGCAGTTCCCCAAGGGGCGCGTGTGCACCCCGTGATCGTACGCGAACTGACGATACCCCAGCACGTCCTTGCGATTCTCAAATTCGATCACCGCCGTCGGCCCGAGAATGCGAACGTCGCGCACTTTCGGCGCCGTGAAGCCCTTGAGTTCACGACGCTCGATCTCTTCAATCTTTCGGATCTTGCTCATGTAGTCGTCGCGTTCAAAAAGCTCGATAGACTTCAACGCCGCCGCGCAAGCCATGGGATTACCGCCAAAGGTCGGACCGTGCATGAACGCAAGCTCTGGATCGTCCCCGTAAAACGCCATAAAGACTTTCTCATTCGCCGCCGTCACCGAGTGACCGATACAGCCCCCCGTGAGCGCCTTCCCCAACACGAGAATATCCGGCGCGACTTCGTCCGAGACGTAACGATACCCGGTGCGTCCCATTCCCGTCGCAACTTCGTCAAAGATGAGCAAAACGCCGAATTCGTCGCAAAGCTCGCGCGCTCGACGCAAGAACTCGATATCGTAAAACTTCAGTCCCCCGGCGCCCTGCAAAAGCGGTTCCACAATAAAGGAATTTAACTGTCCGTGAAGACGATAGAACGCCTCTTCCAACGCCGGAATCGTCGTCGGAATATGCTCCACGTTCAAACGCATTGAACGATGATTCAACAACCGACGATAATCAGGGCTACCCCCAACCTCCATCGCGCCAAAGGTGTCGCCGTGGTAGGCGTCCTTCAACGAAAGCATCATCCGTCGATCACGATCGCCGCGATTCACGCTGTATTGCAACGCCATTTTCAGCGCTACTTCAACGCCCGTGCTCCCCGAATCGGAGTAGAAATGATACTTCAAACCGCCGGGAAGCCATTCCGTGAGCTTTTCCGACAATTTCACCGCAGGCTCGTTCGACGTTCCTGCAAGGATCGCGTGCGTCAACTTCTCCGCCTGCGACCGAATCGCTTCAACCATCTCGGGGCGCTGATATCCGTGAATCACGCACCACCAGGAGGAAATTGAGTCGATCAAATCCTTTTCAGGGGTCTCTAAATAGACGCCGTGACCGCCGGTAATCATGTACGGGGGCGCCATCGTTTTCATTTGGGCGTAAGGTCGCCAAATCATGACATATTCTCCTTGGGAGATCAAAAAAAAGAGGATTTTTCCAACACAAAGAAAGGAATAACTCGAAGAACCTTCGAGGGATAGGCTATTCTTCGAAGAGACTCAGCAGCGTCGCAGAATCGGCGTCGATTTGAACGGCGCCCTCGGGCACGCGAGCGACGATCGGCGCTTCGGCGAGCGCTTCACATTCGGCGGCGTTGTCCTCTTGAAGGAGTCCGCCTTGCCAGCGATTCAGAACGATCCCTTTAAGGGCGAGACCGCGGGCCCTCAACGCTTCCGCAGTCAGCGTGACGCCGTTGATCGTTCCGAGACCGGAATCCGCGACAAGGAGGGACGGCAACCCCAGTTCCTGAACGACGTCGACCTGAAGCCACCGCTTTCCCCCTTCGGAATAAAGGGGGCAGATAATTCCTCCCGCGCCTTCGATAATGAGATAATCGAACTCCTTCTCGACGTCCCGCAATCCTTCGAGCGCCGCGTTAAGATCGAAGAGTCGTCCTTCGACGCGCGCCGCCAAATGCGGAGAATAGGCGTTCTCATAGACAAAGCGACACGCGGAGTCGAGATTCTGTGACGAACGCGCCATCGTCAAGACTTTCAACGCGTCTCCGGGGATCAACGCGCCCTTCGCGTCGCGCTCGTTACCGCTCATCGCCAATTTATAATACCCGCATGACGCGCCAGATTCTAGAAGTCGCTTCAAAATCAAGCCCGCGATATGCGTCTTTCCAATGTCCGTGCCCGTTCCCGTCACAAAGAGTTTTCGACTCATCGTCCTATTCCTTCGAAAGTTAAGCGATCTCGTCAGAAGTTGTCGAGATTCTTGATCTCATATCCGAGAGCGCGAATAGCCGCCGCGTCCGAAGCCATATTCGCGCCAGCCGTCGTAAGGTAACTGCCCGAGATCGTCGCGTTCGCTCCCGAGAGGAAACAGTCGCGTCCGAGATTCTTCAGAAGTCGACGCCCCCCCGCGAGTCGCAAAAACGCGTCGGGAAGGAGGAAGCGAAAGACGGCGACGATTCGACGCGCGTCATCCGTCGTCAACGGGGCCAGCCCCGCTTCGCTCATTGGAACGCCTGGAAACGCGTCGTAGACGTTGATCGGAACGCTCTTTACTCCCAGCTCGCGGAGCGTTAGCGCCAGATCGATCCGATCTCCGGGCGTCTCGCCGATCCCGAAAAGGCCGCCGCTGCACAGGCGCATCCCGACGTCGCGGGCGTCCTTGAGGGCGCGAATCTTCTCGTCGATCGTGTGCGTCGTGCAAATCGCCGGGAAATACCGCGGAGAAGTCTCCAGATTATTATGAACGCGCTGAACTCCCGCGTCGCGCAGTCGCGCGAATTCGTCGCGGTCGAGAAGCCCGACGGAAACGCATATCTCGAGATTTGTTTTCGCCTTAAGTTCTCTCGTCGCGGCGCATAAAACGTCGATATCGCCGGAGGTGAGTTTCCGCCCCGACGTTACGAAGGAAAAACGCAACGCGCCGTCCGCCGCGTCTCGTTCCCCCGCTTCGACAAGCTCCTCGACCGCGCGCATCGGATAGGGCGTGATATTCGTATGGTTGTGACGCGACTGAACGCAAAAACGACAATTCTCCGAACACCGTCCGCACTTCGCATTGACGATCCCACACATGTCGAACGCGTCGCCGCATCGCTCGCGACGTATCGCGTCCGCCTCGTCGCAGACTTCCTCGAGCGGTTCCGAATAAAGACGCAACGCGTCTTCGCGCGTCGCTTCCGCGCCGTCTCGCACTTTCCGGCCAAGTTCTCTTACAAAACTCATTCTCATCCCTTACTCTGAATCTGATTCATCTCGCAGGCTTCGCGCTTACTTCTCCCGAGACAAGTCGCTCGCGCCTACCGTCCAAATATTCGACGATTAAGCGGTATTCTGGATCGACGTCGATTACCCGCGCGCGCTCCGTCGCCCCGTTGGGGAAAGAAACATCGACGATCTCCCCAACCGCCGTCAACCGGCTCCGATACGCGTCATACACCGTCTCTTCGGTCTGACTCAACCGCTCCATAAACGCGTTCACGAAAGTCGCCGCAAAGAGATTCCGACCGTTCCCCTTACGCTCGCTAAAAACGTGCCCGACAATATCCGCGAGCTCCTCGGGAACGCCGCCTTGAGGCTCGTAAAGATTCACGCCAACTCCCACGACCAAATACTCGACCAGTCGATTCTCCAGCCCGACCGACGCTTCCGTCAAGACTCCGCAGACTTTTCTGCCGTTGACAAGGACGTCGTTGACCCACTTCACTTTCGGCTGCAAATCGGTCGTTTCTTCGATCGCGTCGCAAACGGCGACGGCGGCAAGGGTCGTATAGCGCGTCGCTTTCTCCGCGTCGACGTTCTCAGGACGCAACAACAAGCTCATGTACAGACCCGCGTCCTTCGGGGAAAAGAAGGAGCGCCCTTGCCTTCCGCGTCCCTTCGTTTGAGAGCGCGCAAGGAAAAAGAGCCCGGACTCTTCGCCCCGTTCCGCCCTCTCGCGCAAGGTCAGATTCGTCGATTCGACCTCATCGCACACCTCGACGCGGATCCGAGGCGAGGAAGGTCGAATCAACTTTTCAAGGCCCTGCGT
The DNA here is from genome assembly GCA_934725735.1 of uncultured Thermoguttaceae bacterium. Taxonomy (GTDB): domain Bacteria; phylum Planctomycetota; class Planctomycetia; order Pirellulales; family Thermoguttaceae; genus RUG369. The sequence continues at coordinate 1,132 of CAKVCP010000032.1, read as the reverse complement.
CGAAAGGACGTCGGAGGATTCTGAAATCATATAGCCATACTTCGGCTTCCCAACGACGTCGTAACCCTCTTGGCGCAAATCGTTAATCAACTGCCAAATAGCGGTGCGCGTTACGTTGAGTCGCCGCGAAATCTCTTCGCCTGACACAAACTCGCCAGGCCGAGCCGTTAAACAGGAAAGCAAAATCTCTTTCTTCGTCATTTCATCTCCTGCCATGTCAATCATTATATGGTCGTTTTTTTATTGTCAAGTAAAAACAACGACTTTAAGTTGACATACAAACATAAAATAAAAAATAGCCCTGAACGCGCGAACACGCGTCCAGGGCCTCATTATATTACGCGAGGTAAGAATCGTCACTCGTCTCCGTCGGGATTGAACTCAAGGGAGTCGTCCCCGAAGAGAGGGCCGTCTTCGTTAGGATCGAAGCGAATATCTTCGGACTCTGGTTCGTCGCCGATGAGGGCGTCGGAGCCCTGGATAGGATCCACGAAGGTGGTGAGAGGCGTACTCTGAGCGTCAATGCGTTCTTGATCGGCGTCTTGACGAATCTCGTCGTCAAGGAGCTGGGTGGAACCGATCGGATCATCGGGAGAAATCGGCGGCCAGGCGACCTGATCGCCGTTATATCGGCATCCGCCCTTCTGATAGAGGCTGAAACCGGTGCCCGCAGGGATCAGACGTCCAAGGATGACGTTTTCTTTCAAACCGACAAGGTGGTCGACTTTGTAGGCGAGCGCGGCTTCGGTAAGGACTTTCGTCGTTTCCTGGAAGCTTGCGGCGGAGAGGAAGGAGTCGCTTTGAACGGCGGCCTTCGTGACGCCCAAGATTTGCGTCTTGCCCTTCGCTTCTTTGGGCTTGCCGCCAATCGTTGCAGGACGCGCTTGGGGGTTCTTCGCGAGGAGCTCCTCGTTCGTCATATCGAAGAGTTCCTTCGAAATGATTTCGCCCGCCTTGAAGGTGGTATTTCCTGGATCGGCGATCTTGACGCAGCCGCGCACTTCGCGGTTGCGACGACGCAGCTCGGAACGATCGACGACGTCGCCCTGCAGGAGCGTGGTGTCGCCGCCGTCTTCAATCGCGACGCGGCGAAGCATCTGCGCGATGATGATTTCGATGTGCTTATCGTTAA
>CAKVCP010000031.1 GCA_934725735.1 uncultured Thermoguttaceae bacterium | reverse complement strand
ACGCTGCTTCCGAAACTCATGTCCGGCGAGATCGACGTCTCAGCCGTTCAGCTTTAAGCCGCTAAATTATCGTTTATCTTATTGTTGTTTGCTATTCTTCTGTCCAAAACCGAGAGTATCGAAACTATTTTATTTTGAATATCCATGCTTGGAAGCATAATATCCAGCTCGTTCAAAAGCGCGGTAGTTAAACTTGGCACAGCTGTTCCTACATTTCTGCTAGCAAGCTCCATCGTGCAAAGTTGATAATAGAGAAAGTCCGGGATAATTATGTCGGTATAAATATTTGTCCAGAATAGCGTGTCTACAGTCCAGAAGGGAGGCTCTACAAGGAACAAATTGCTTAACGTTCCTTTTCTTGGTATAAGAACGGATTTCTTGTTGTGAATGCTCTTATCAACATATCGCATCAATCCACCAGTGCCGTATGCAGGTATATTACCATCCGACAGATTTTTATGATCTTTTCCATATTTGATCTCGCATACCGACTTTAATTTTACGTACTCCGCATTAAATCTCATACCCGATCACCCCCAGTTTTTTACGGATTTCCTCTTCGAGTTGACGGTACTTTGCAGACGTCTCGGAAAGCTCCGTAGTCAGGCGCGTCATCTTTTCCTCGAATGGTTCTTCGTCTTCTTCCTGGTCTTCAATATGTCTCATATAGGAGTCGATTACGACGCCAATTTTTTGGAAAAGCTCGACGCTCGCTGATTCGCCCTTCAAACGACTCCTCGCGCTTGCCGTCCGAGGAATTGCGGCGTAGACGACAAAGTTCATTCTTCATTCCCTTCGTCGCTTTCGCCACTTTCGAGCGCAAGCTCGGTCAATTCACGCAGTTTGTTCTGCAAGATAGCTTTATTAGGCAAATGCAGCGTATAGTCTGCCACCATGGTCGGAGACATAGACCGGCTGAGCGCATATTCGACTACCGTATCGTCTTTGCCGGTGCAGAGAATTAAGCCGACGCTCGGATTCTCATTCGACTTCTTCACGTCGCGGTCAAGCGCTTCCAAATAGAAATTAATCTGTCCCAAATGCTCCGGACGAAACGTATCGATCTTCAGTTCTATCGCCACAAGGCAGGATAGAGCGCGGTTATAGAATAGCAGATCAATGAAGAAATCCGTATTGCCGACCTGAACTCGATATTCTTCGCCAACGAAAGTAAAATCGCGGCCAAATTCCAAAATAAAGTCTTTTAGACGAGAGACAATCTGCCTCCGTAAATCTTTTTCCTTGTACGGTTCTTGAAGATCGAGAAATTCAAACACATAAGAATCGCGCAAAGCCGCAAGTCCGCCGTTTCCGGCAATCAACTCTTTGTGTTTCTCGTGTGAAATCATTGTTCGCTCGTAGAGCATACTGCCGATTTGGCGATCCAGTTCGCGTTTGGTGTAGCGATTGGCAATGCATAAGCGTAGATAAAACTCGCGCGCTTCATCGGTCTTACATCCGGTCATGATTAGCAGATTGTTTGTCCACGGAATTTCTCTCACCAGCGGCGAGAGTTTTTCGTTGTTGCAATAAGTCTCGTAAAACTGCTTCATACGCCAGATATTCTGAGAGGAGAATCCTTTTGTTCCTGGATAGCGCGCTCGCAAATATTCGGCAAAATCTGCGACCACGCTCTTTCCCCAGCCACCCTCTTTCACTCTGCCGCTGACATAAGCGCCAATCTCCCAATACATCTGAATCAATTCGTCGTTAACAGCCTTCATGGCGCGACTACGGGCATTGTCGATAATATGGACAACTTCGTCAAACGGTTCCGGATTATGGGTTAGTTCATTGCTCATGTTTTAGCCTCCCCAAGCATTTTCCGCATTGCTTCTTTCGACTTTTCGTTCATCGGCGATTCCGGCTCAAAGTACGTCTCGACGACGCGCTAAGCTCTGGATTGTTTGCATCGACCGGCGACTTTACCGGCTCTAAAGGAATATAGGGATTCTAACTCAGATCTCATACCCGATCGCCCCCAGTCTTTTTCGGATTTCCTCTTCCAGTTCATGAGACTTTGCAAACATCTTGGAAAGCTCCGTAGTCAGGCGCGTCATCTTTTCCTCGAATGGTTCTTCGTCTTCTTCCTGGTCTTCGATCCCGACGTAACGACCGGGGGTGAGGACGTAGTCTTGAGCGGCGATTTCGTCGGTGGAGACGACGGCGCAGAAGCCGCGTTTATTTTCGAGGGTTCCGTCGACGTAGGCGCGGTAGGCGTCGGCGATCGTCGCGACGTCCGCGTCCGTCAGCTCGCTATGCTTGCGGTCGATCATCGTTCCGAGTTTTCGCGCGTCGACGAAGAGCGTCTTCTTCGTCTGTTTCTTCGCTTTCGAGACGAACCACAGACACGCGGGAATCTGCGTCGAGTAGAAGAGTTTACCCGGCAGCGCCACGATGCAGTCGACCAAGTCCGCGTCGACGATCTTCTTGCGTATCTCTCCTTCCCCGTTCTGCTGCGACGAGAGGGATCCGTTCGCCAAAACCATCCCGAGGCGTCCGTCCTCCGCAAGGTGGAAGATCATATGTTGCAACCACGCGAAGTTCGCGTTCGCGTCGCTGGGGAGCCCGTAGACCCAACGTTCGTCCTCCGCGAGCTCTTGAGACCCCCAACCGCTCAGGTTGAACGGCGGATTCGCCATGATGAAGTCCGCTTTTAAGTCCGGGTGGAGATCGTGGCGAAACGTGTCCGCGTTACCCTCTCCCAAATCCGCTTCGATTCCGTGAATCGCAAGGTTCATCTTCGCAAGCTTCAGCGTCGTCGCGTTCGCCTCCTGTCCGTAGACCGAAAGACCCTCGATATTCCCCCCGCGCCTCTCGATGAACTTACTCGACTGTACGAACATTCCCCCCGAACCGCAACATGGATCGTAGACGCGCCCCTCGTAGGGTTGCAAGACTTCCACAAGGGTGCGGACGACGCACGAAGGGGTGTAGAATTCCCCCGCGTTCTTCCCTTCGGCGGACGCAAATTGCGCAAGGCAATATTCGTACACGCGCCCCAACACGTCTTTTTCCTGCGCATGATCGACGACGCGGAGATTCGAGAAAAGGTCGACGACCTGCCCCAACATTTCTTTATTGAGCTCCTCGCGCGCGAAGTTTTTCGGAAGGACGTTTTCGAGGAGTTCGTTCTTCTCTTCGATTTTCCTCATGCACGAGTCGACGACGACGCCGATCTCAGGGGTGTGCGCGGCGCTCGCGACGACGTTCCATCGCGCGTCCTTGGGTACGAAGACGATATTCTCTTCCCAGTACGGGTCTTCGTCCTCTTCCTCCCCGTCCCCGGCTTCGACTAATTCGTCGTAACGCACCTGGAAACGGTCGGAGACGAACTTCAAAAAGACGAGTCCGAGCACGACCGAACGATACTCCGACGCGTCCAAATTCCCGCGCATCTTGCACGCGGCCTGCCAAATTAACTTCTCAAACCCGACGTCCGCCGTACTCTTCTTCGCCATATTCCGCTCCTCTCGCGTCCGCGTTTACGTCGACGCCGCGCCGCGTCGACCCTACCCCCTTCATTTTGCCCGACCTCCTCCTTATGTCAAAGGGGCGGCGCGAGAAAATGCCCCGTTCCCTTTCTTGACACGCCGCGATATAATAAAAATGTGAGTTTCATCACATAATTATCAATAAAAATGTGACGTCAATCACACTTTTATGCCAGAACGGGGGTTATATAAGTTAATGAAGCGGTCGTTATTAAAGAATCTCGTCGAGTGGAAGAACTCGCCGCGTCGCAAGCCGTTGATCTTGAAGGGGGTGCGGCAGGTCGGGAAAACGTGGCTCTTGAAGGAGTTCGGGAGGCTCTATTACGAGAACGTCGCGTACTTCAACTTCGACGAAAACGAAGAATACGCGCAGTTCTTCGAAACGACGAAGGACGTCGGTCGTATTCTGCAAAATCTCGTTATGGCGTCGGGAAATCGCATCCTTCCCGAGAAGACGCTCGTCGTTTTCGACGAAATTCAAGACGTCCCTAAAGTCCTCAACTCCCTCAAATATTTCTGTGAGAACGCGCCGGAATATCACGTCGCGTGCGCGGGCTCCCTCCTGGGAATCGCCCTCGCGAAGCCCGCTTCTTTTCCAGTGGGAAAGGTTGACTTCATGCAGGTCGACCCGATGACCTTCTCCGAATTCCTCGTCGCGAATGGCGACGAACGCTTCGCCGAGTATTTGGCAAGCGTCGACGCGTTCGAGCCGATCCCCGACGCGTTCTTCAATCCCCTCTGCGAAAAACTCAAATCCTACTTTGTTACCGGCGGTATGCCCGAGCCCGTCGCGATATGGGCGGAAGATCGCGACGTGGATGCGGTCGAAAAGGCGCTCTCCGATATTCTTGACGCTTACGAACGGGATTTCGCCAAGCATCCTAGCCCTAACGAATTTCCGAAGATTTCAATGACTTGGAAATCGATCCCCTCTCAGTTGGCGCGGGAGAATAAAAAATTTCTCTATAAAGTCGTCAAAGAGGGCGCTCGAGCGCGCGAATACGAGGACGCGCTCCAATGGCTCGTCGACGCCCGCCTCGCGCATAAGGTCTATCGCTCGACCGCGCCTGGACTCCCCGTCTCCGCGTACGACGATCTCTCCGCCTTCAAGCTCTACCTTGTCGACGTCGGGCTCCTGCGCCGTCTCTCAAGACTCGCTCCGACCGCGTTCTACGACGGACCACGTCTCTTTACCGAGTTCAAAGGCGCGTTGACCGAAAACTTCGTCCTACAAAACCTCGTCGCCCAGTTCGACTCCGTTCCCCGGTACTGGACGAAAACCAATCCTCCCTACGAAGTCGACTTCCTCGTACAACGCGAAAACGACGTCGTCCCCGTCGAAGTCAAATCGGATCGGAACGTCTCGGGGAAGAGCCTCAAAAAGTTCAAGGAGCTCTATCCGGATCAAGTCAAACTCCGCGCGCGTTTTTCTCTCGAAAACCTGAAACTCGACGACGACGTCTTAAATATCCCCCTCTTCATGGCGGATCAGGCCAATCGCCTCCTCGGACTCGCCCTCGAAAAATTGCGACGATAACTTCTTAACGCAACCAAAAAGAAAAAGGCCTTTCCCCGAAGCGATATCCTTCGAGAAAAGGCCTTTTCGATATTCCTACCCGTTACGAACCGTCCGCGCCGACGAGGACGACGATCTTCTTCTTTACCGGCGACCCGTTGACGATATCCGTCACGACGTCGACCGTCTTCGCCTTGATCGCGACTTCGCGCTTCCCCGCGATATCGAGGGACGACGGGATCCACTTGAACCAAATCGGGGAGAAATAGAGCGTCTTCGTCTCCTGGCGACTCTCCCCCGCGATCTGCGCGCGGCACACCCCCATATTCACGATCGGAATCCCCCCAAGCTCCGAATCGTACCCCCCCACCGAGATCGCGTCCCCCGCGATATACGCCTTGCGCTCTACCGGCTGCTGCGTCGACTCCCACCGTCCCCGCCACACCGCGTAAAAGGTCCATTCGTATGGATCACCCTCCGGCGGCGAGCCCCCCGCGACCGAGTAGACGTCGACGAGCGCGTCCGAATTGCCGCTTTGCGCCCCGGCGTCGAGAAAAACCGCCTTCGCGCTCCAAATCCCCTCCTCCGTCTTGCGCCATGCCGAGCGCAGACGGCACGGCCTCGCTTCCATCGGGGGCGTCCACCCCTCCGCGAAGGGGGGCGCGTCGTAACACGCGCGTTCCGGCGTCTCCGTCCCCGCCGCGACTACCTCCCGCGCCGCCTCGCGCGTCATCGTCAATCGTTTCATTCTTCTTCTCCTTTCTTCTCTCTCTTCTTCTTTCAGACTCCGATCATTCGGCGATCGGAACGCTCCACTGCGTCGGGCCTTGCGTCGGAAGCCCGAGCGCTTTGAAGTCGGCGGGCTCGTACGGCGACCCTACGCGCCACGTCGCGACCGGCGCCACGTTCTCTCCCGACGCGTCAAGGGGCGCGGGCTCCGCGATCGGCTCCCCGTCGCGCGATCCCGACGCCTGGTACTCCTTGTACGTCCCATACCGCGCCCCGTCGCTCCCCGTCCACCGCCATATTCGCGACAGCTTCCCGTTTCTCTTCATGTGAAGCCCCGTATTCGCGAAGAGCTGGTCGTACGACTGCGGATTCGCCAGGAGCCCGACGTCGACGCGATAGTACTTCCACGTCGTCTCCGTCGTCGAACCGCTCGCGTCTTGCGTCTGCGTCGTCGCCGTCATGTACCGCATGGCGAAGGACTCGAGGCGAATCGTGCGCGGAGGGAAGGTCATCCCGCAAACCGCGACGGTCAGAAGGTTGATCTTGCCCTGCGCCTGCCAGAAGAGGCGCGAATCAAACGCCGAAACGGGGACGTTGTACGCGAACTCGATCAGAGAGACCCCGCGCGTCGTTCGCGCCGGGATTCGAACGCCCGCCGTGTTCGTCAACGGAACGGGGGAATAGCTCGAGCGCGGGACGAGGATATCGCCGACGCCGGGGTAGAATCGCGACGTCGTCTCTTCGATCGATTTTGTCGAGACGCGCAGCGCGTAGGGGGGCAGCTCCCACGGGGGGGCGTCGCGCTCGCCGCCGCTCAGTAGAGAGAGTCGGATCCTTGCGACCGCCTGGACGCGCCCCGTCGCGGTCGGGGGTCTGCGCGTCACCTCGACGTCGTCGACGCAATAATAGAATGAGAGTCCGCGCCGCTTCTCGACGACGATCCCCCCCTTCTTTTTGAAGGAGACGAGAAAGGCGTCGAAATCCTCGGCGGAATCGAGCTCGTATATTTCGTCGGTCTCCTTTTCGTAATTTTCCGCGACGCGACCGCCGCGCTCAATTCGTCTCAATAATCGCCACCCCATCGGCGCGGCGCCTCCTTTCTTTTGCACGTCAAATTGCCGCGTTACTCGACGTCGAGGGTCCAATCCCCCTTCGAATCACGGGCAAGATTCACGAGCGCGTCGCGCGACTCCTTCAAGAGTCGTTCGATCGTCGCCAAATTCGCGCGCTCGCGCGGCGTCTCCGTCATCGGCCATTGTGTCGTCGCGGCGCGGCGTCCCGAAGAGCTCCCCGACGTCGCGCTTCGAGTCGTCTCGACGCTCCCCCGCCCCGCGAATGACGCGCCCCACGCCTCCTCGCGGAAGCGCTCGCGTCCCTCCAACGCGTCCGCGCCAAGCGTCGACACGCCCCGATCCCCCCGATCGAGCGCAAAACGCCGCGTCTCGAACCCCTCCGGCGACGTCGGCTCCGAGCCCGTAGCGTCGCGCGACGCGCTCTTCGTCTGGAATCGCCAATTCGCAACGCTACGCAAAGGGAGACCCGACGAATCGCTAAGCGACTCGAAGACGCTAGAGCCGCGTTTTATCAGTCCGTTCGGTTGCGATGACGCGCCGTAATTCATAGTATTGTCGAAGAATAACGCGTCTTTGGACGACACGCTATCGTCTTCTTCTCGAATAGTCGACCGCCGCGTCTCCGCGACGCTATCGGTCGCGACGTCTATAGTATCCCGGCGTTCTTCGACGCCGCCTTCGCGTCTTCTCCTACCGGTTCCGAAACGCGCTTCGACGCGGCGAAGGGTCGGCGCGAACGTCACGTTCGGCGCGGAAAGGAGCGCGTCTTTTCCGAACGCCGAGGCGTTGCGAGGGCGCGTTGGGTTCGCAGTCGGCGCCGAGAGAGGTAAGGGAGCCGTTCCGCGCGGCGCGTCGAAGAAACCGGTCGCTTCGAATCTCGGCGCGGCGTCGGGGACGTCGGCGGAGCTCAAAAACGTCCGAGGGGAAGGCGACGATTCCGCGCGCGGATTCCGCAACGCGTCGACAGGCGCGGTCGGCAAATCGGCGTTCGGCGACTCGGGGACGCGAAGGCTTGCGCGTCGCGGCGGCGAGAAGAACGCGGGCGTCGAAAAGGTCGGCGGCGTCGCGTCGGGCGCGGCGAAGAGCGCGGAAGCGGAATCGCGCGGGGTTGCGGCGCGTCGGAAGCGTTCGGAGTCGCGCGGCGCGTCGAGGAACGCGCATGGAGAGGATGGGACGCGCACGTGAACAGGGACGCGTAGCGCTCGCGCGGCGGGAAACGCGGAAAGGGGCGCGTCGAGATTCCGCGCGGCGTTCGACAAACGCGAGACGCGCTGGGGGCCGTCGGGGGCGCGGAATCGAGAAAGCGCGGACGTCGGGGCGTCAAGGCGGTCGCGGGGGCGTTGAGGAACGCGGCGTCGGAGTCGCGCGGCGAGGTTCGCGAACTGCGCGAAGGGAAGCGTCTCGAGGCGTTTCTTTCGCGGAACGCGCCAACTCGCGGGGCGTCGCGACGTCGGTAGGGAACGCGCGTCGAGCTTTCCCGAGGGGGCGCGCGGGGCGCGGAGTTCGAGCTTCGCGCGCGGGGAGATCGAGTCGGCGGGGCCTTGAAATCGTCGTTTTTCTTTCATTGGGTCTCCTTTGCGTCAGGGGCGGGAACGGGGGCGGAACTGGAGTTGCGGCGTTCCAGGGCGCGTTTTGCGCGGGCGAGGAGCGGAGCGAAGGCGCGTCGCGTTTCGTCGTCTTCGTCGCGCGGGGCGTCGGGGGGCGCGGGTCGCGGGCGCAGCGCCTCGGGATCGGCTGCGAGTCGGGCCTCTTCGCGCATATCGACGCCTTGGGCGGCGGCGAGGAGCCCGAGGAGTCGCCAAATCGCGACGAGGAGAGCGCCGCGTTCGTCGAGGGGGGCGTTTCCCTGCGCGGCCCATTCGACGTACGCGGCGTCTTCGATCAGCTCGCGGCGCGTCGGGGGGCGACTCGGGGTCATCGCGCGGCGCATGGCGTAGCGGCGCAGGAGTCCCGCGTATCCTTCCCCGGCGCCGCGTCGCAGTTTTTTCGCGTCTCGCGCCATATCTCCGCCTCCTTCTCCAGCGACCGCTGCGTCAACTCGAAAATATCCGCGAAGAGCGCCTCCGCCAACGCCCCGAAGCGCTCCACAAAGCGCGCCGCGTTCTCCTCTCCGATCGGGCGCGACTCCGAACCGCTCAGCAGCCCGTGCGCGAGCGCGTAGACCGTTCGATCGTACCGCGTCGTCAAATCGTTGAAGCGCAAACGCTGCGCCCCGTTAAGCCGCACGATCCGAAACTCCTGCGTTCCACGACGCACGACCGCCGTTTCGTCGTAACTCGCCGCGTTCATAAATTCGTCGATATCAAACATTTGCGTCTCCTTTCGTCAAAATCTCAAATCTCCCGCAATCATCCGTTCTCTCTCGGACTCGTCGACACGACGGGCATATTCGCCCCCGCGCCCCCTTCCGGAAGGACGCGAATCCGCGTCTCCGACCCCGCGTCGTTCCCCCCCGCGCTCGGCGAAACGTCGACGATCTGGCAGTTCGCGACGCTCACCGTATAGATCAGCGTTTCGTGCGGGTCGTCGTATACGTACGTCAGCGTGAAGACGTCCCCCGCCTTCTGATGTTCGAGGAGCCCCCCGTAAGTCAACTCGAGGGGCGTGCGCGTAATGAGCGTGATCGTCTCCAGCTGCTCGGGCTTCCCCGCGTAAGCGTAACCCGTCGGCTCGTCGGGGTTGTCGGTGACGTCGGTCCACACGGGCGCTGCGGAGCACGCGGGGGCGGTCTTCGACTTGCAGTTGAACTCGTAGTAGTCGCCGACTTCGGCGGTCGCGGCGCTCGCGGAGCTCTTGACGTCGAGGGTGAGCTTAGCGCGCAGGAGGGAGTTTTTTCGCACAACGCCCTCTTCTTTCCATAAATTCTTTCCAGCCATAGAGATATCAATCCTTTCGTAACGACGCAAGCGCGTCAGGTTTCATGAATTTCCCACGCGAGAAAAATCGGAACGCGAAATCGCGCGTTCTCGAGCTTCGCGGGTTCGCGCCGCGCGGAGTTTAGATAGACGAACGCGGGGCGCGCCGACGCGTCGTCCGCGGGGATGGAGAACCCGCGTCCCCCTTCGTCGGGGGCGTTGAAGAAGCGCATGAGTTCGTCGGCGATCGCGTCGGCGCGGCGGACGCCCTCCCCTTCGCGGAGATTGACGACGATCGACGCGTTATATCGCGCGACGCGTTGGCGCTCCGTCTCCAGAGTCGCGTCGACGCTCGTCACGGCGATCTGGAAGTAGACGTCGCCGGTTGGGGTCGCGCGTTCGTTCGGCGCATAGACGCGCGACGCGTCGACGCCAAGCGCGGCGAGACGTTTGATACCCGCGCGGAGATACGCGGCGATTTGCGCGGAAGGCGTCATCGTCGCGCCTCCGTCTTCTCGGGCGCTCTCAACGCGTCCTCCGACGCGCCGCCGTCCGCGTCCTCCAACGCCCCGTCGACCGTATACGCCGCGATCTTCCCCCCCGCGCGCCGCGTCTCGACGCGTTCGATCCTGAACTTTCCGTCGCGCAGGAGTAGAAAGTCGCGCCCCGGCGTCGGCGGCGTTTCGAGCCCCTCGGGAGAGAGCGCGGCGCGGAACCCTTCGCGGTAGAGGTCGAAGAGCGCGTCCCCAACTCCGTCGGGTTTGCGTTCGACGGCGTTGGAACGCGCGAGGGTCACGCGGAGTCGCGATCCGTCGCCGCGCAAAAGAATCGCGTTTTCGCCAAAGATTTGAAGGAGCGCGTGAATGAACCCGCGCTTGCCGAGAAAGACGTCGGCAAAAATATCGTCGCTCATCGCGTATTGTCCTTTCCGAGCCGTGTAGAAATCGTCGACTCTTCCTAGATATTGCCCTATGCGCGGCGTTTATGCGCGAAAAATGAGCGAGGGCGCGGAAAAAAGACAACGCGCGTCGAGTCGAACGCGCGATCTGTCAGCGGGCAGAGGTCGACGGTTGGAACCGCAGCTTCTCGGCGCCGAGTTTGAGTTTTCCGTCGACGACCTGAAGAGGGGCGCGGACGCCGCGGAAGGCGTAGGGTTTGACGTCGACTTCGAGCGAATCGCGCGGCGCATCGACGTGAGCGATCTTGACGCATCCGGAAAAGGCGCTCGAGCCGATCGACCGGAGCGTCGCGGGGAAGAAGAGAGAGACGACGGAAGAGCATCCGAAGAAGGCGTCGTCGTCGATCGTTTCGAGACGCGTGGCGCGGAAATCGAGTTCGCGCAGCTCGGAGCAGGAGTAGAAGGCGAAGGGTTGAATTTCGCGCAGGTTGGCGCCGAAGCGGACGAAGGCGAGCGCGGAGTATCGCGCGAGGGCGCCTTCGCCGATTGTTTCGAGGGAGTCGGGAAACCATAGTCCGCAAAGATTCGCCGTAGCGGGAGACGTCTTCTTTCCGACGCCTTCGATCCTCTTCACGGGGGCGCCGCCGAGAGTCTCGGGTATTTTGACGCGCCGCGCGGCGGACCGAAATCCGGTGACGATCGCGCCGGATTCGTCGATTTTCCACGCGAGCAGATTGGAGGCCTCGAGGTCGTTCATCGGCGTTTCAAACGCGCCAAAGCCCATCGTATGCCTCCTTTCCCTTCCTATTGTTAGCGGATTAAGCTTTACGGGATATCGTCGTCCGTCCCGAGAAGGAATCGATTAGAACGTCGGTATGGCGCGCCAAGAGGACGGACGCGAGACTGTAGCAGTCGCGGAACGCGCCCGCGCCTATCGCGGTCAACGAATCGGGGAAGTTGGCCTTCGCGAGAGCGTCGCACCCGGCGAAGGCGCCGACGGCGATCGTCTCGACGCCTTCTTGAAAGGTCGCTTCGCCGAGAGAATGGCACCCGGCGAAGGCGCGCGGCTCAAGGTTCTTCACGCGGGAAGGAATCACGATCGATTTAAGCGCGTTGCAACAGATGAAGGCGCTCTTGCCGATCGTTTCGAGCGAATCGGGGAACGCGACGTCTTGGAGGATCTCGCAGTGGCTGAAGGCGCCGTCGCCGATCTTCTTGAGGGTCGAGGGAAAGACGACGGTTTTGAGGTAGTCGCAGTTTCCGAAAGCGCCGTCGCCGATCTCTTCGAGGCCTTCGACAAGGTCGACGCGATCAAGACGGACGCAATATCGGAACGCGCCGCCGCCAATCTTCCGCAGAGAGGACGGGAAGGAGATCGATTCGAGGCTGTCGCAATATCCGAATGCGCCTTCGTCGAGGAGCGCTAGCCCCTCGGGGAGCGCGATTCCGACGAGTCTGCCACATTCGCGGAACGCTTCCATACCGATCTCGGCGAGCGTGGTCGGGAGAGAGAGGTCGCTGAGGCTATCGCATCGCCAGAAAGCGTGAGAGCCGATCGAGCGGATTCCCTCCCCTAAGACGACGGAGCGAAGCTTTTCGCACCCTTCAAACGCGCATTGGGGGACGACGGTCGCCGAACCGGGGATCGTAATCTCTTTGAGGGCGCGGCAATAGGAGAATGCGGCCTCGCCTAGCTCGCGGAGAGTGGACGGGAGAACGACGCTCGCCAAGGAACGACACCCGGCGAAGGCGTGTGAACCGATCTCTTCCAACCCTTCGGGGAAAACGATGGACGAAAGCTGAGAGCATCGAAGGAAGGCGTCGGACCCAATCTTTTTGAGGGTCGGCGGCAAGACGATTTCTCTGAGCTGAGCGGCGCCGAAGAACGCGCCTTCCTGATAGAGCCCAACGCCGGATCCCTCGCGAATTTCCGTTACGGGAAGCCCTTCGATCGTTTCAGGGATGACGACGGATTCCGCCATCCCGGTAAACCCGGTCACAACGATCGCGTCTTCATTTTCAGTCTTTTCCCACTTGAGCGAGAATTTCACGTCGCTTTCGAAACAGGATTTATCTGTCATGAGCAGCCTCGCTTTCGCGCGTTGCACGCTTTTTGATAATTAGAAAATGTGTAAGCTTACGTATGTTTCTAATTCTACTCTAGCGATCCGCCTTCTCAACTATAATTTTTTCTAAACCCTGGAAAAATAACGAAAAAAAACAGTTTTGACAAGGAAAAAGCCGTCGACGCTTAGCGCTGCGTCGACGGCGTGGGTTATCGAACCGTTAGAGGCACGTTGCGCGGGGAGCGCGTATCTCACGGAGTCGTGATTTCAATCTCTTTCGGGGCTTTGACTTGAGTCTTGATTTCGCCGTTGGGGCCCTTTTCAGCGCGGACTTCGATGAGGCCGTAAGGAGTCGGGACGGAGCCTTCGACCCATTCGAGATCGCCAAGGAAGGGCTTGACGCTCGCCTTCTTGAAGCCCGGCTCAATCGGCGTGACGCCTAAGACGTGGGCGCTCATCCATGCGGCGGGGCCCGACGCCCAACCGTGGCAGAGGGAATGGCGCAGACCGACGTAGCAGTACGCGCCGCGATCCCCGTGAAGGCTCTCGAGCCCTTCGGGCGTCGCTTCGTCGATGCGTCCCGCGTTCTTGAGCCATTCGAGGTCGAAGTCTTCCCAGAATGTCGTCGCGCCGACGTCGATCATCGCGCCCCAGTAGTCGCGCGTCACGTCAAGCGCGACCTGATCCTGACCGCCGAGGGACAACGCTTCGAGCATATAGTACCCGTAGAAGGTCGAGAATCCCTTCGCGCCGCCCTTCGCGAGGGTTTCGACGTTCGATTCCCCTTCGCGTTCAAGTCCGGCAAGCTCGAGAAGCGCCGCCGCTTGCTTGTTGCCGACGTTCGACGGCGTATACTTCTTCAAACGCGCGACCGTCTCTTCCGCCAACTTTTGCGTCGCTTCGTCGTTCACAACCTGCGCCATCTCCGCGACGCGTTCGAATCCAAGGACGAACATCGCGTGCGTGCCCGAATCGAGCGCCGGGCGATTGTCGTTCGTCGGCCAGTCCAAGAACGGATTCGGGAACGCCCCGCAACCCTTCTCGTCGATATGCGCCAATAGCTGATTAACGAGTCCCTTCACGTAATCCCACTGTTCGCTCACAAGCTCCGGATCCCCGGTATGACGATAGAGATCGCCGATCGTAATGAGCCACCAGAGGGAGTAGTTCGGCATGCCGTTCATCCATTTTGGTAGCGGCCACGTTTCGCGGGCGTAAATTCCGAGTGTGTCGCGCAGGACTTTGCTGTCGCCGAAGACGCGCAAAGCGGTCATCGTCTGAGGCGTGAAGTCGCCGTACCATACGAGTCGGTCGCGCTTGGCGCCTTCAAAGACGTACTGCTGCATCGTAAGGTGGACGGTGCGCGCGCAGACGTCCCAGACCTTGTTGAGGCGCTCGTCCGAAGAGCGGAACTGTCCCAAACGCGGAATATCGCGGTAGATGAAGACGGCGCGCGCGGAGTCGATAATCAGCTTGGAATCGGAGTCGACGAGATCGAGGCGCACGAAACGGAACGCGGATTCGCCACATTCGATCGCGCCGAGCCACGGAACGGAGACGATTTGGTCGCGCGTCGAATGTTCGTTGATCGCGCCCTTCTCGCCGACCTCCGCGTTCGCTTCGTCGACCGATTCGCCAAAGCGGACGCGAACCTTCACGTTCTGACCGACGCTCGATTTACCCGGTACGAGATGACGCGCTTCGATGCGGAAGGAGCCGTGAATTTCGCACCCCATGTCGAGAAGAACGCCCCCGCCGTCGGAGAGAACGCACGCTTGGCTTTCGTCCCCCATGATCGCGGTCGACGTCTGACCCAACACGGGCTGCATCAAGAGTTCGGGGTTCTTCACGCCCTTTTCGGAGGTCCAGAGGACGCGTTTCGGATAGAGATATTGTCGAACGCGTTCGTCGTGAACCGCGTTGGGCGCCAAATCGTCGGCGAATCCTTGGGGAAGCGGAACGTATTGATCCGGATCGACGGACTGGGCGAACGCCGCGCCGGTCCCGAGGATCGCGGCGAGGGTCATTGCGACGGCGGCGAAGCGCGTCTTCATTGCATGTGTCATCATTAAACTCCCAAATGTCTCCGCGCGCGTCTCTCCGCGCGCTTTTTTTATTACAGTCGATCTAAATTATAACGAACTGAAACCGCGTTGACAACACGCGTCCGCCAAAACTCCCCCGTTCTTCCCCCTTTTCCGCCCCTTTCCGACCGTCTCCGCGTCCACAAGAAATGAAAAACGCCCCGACGATTCGGAGCGTTCGTCTAAAAATCGACGTCAAGAGCACGTCGCATCCGACGCGTCAGTCGCTCAAAACGTATTTGTTCGCGATCGTCAGCCCGCTCACCAGCGCCCCGACGATTCCGACCATTCCCTGATCGGCGCCGCAAATGAAGAGGTTCCGCAGCGGCGTCAGACCGTCGTATCTCTTATCCGCCGCCCCGTAAATCGCGCCGCGCTCGCGACCCGTGAAACGCTGGATCGTCAGCGGCGTGAACATATCGACGTCGATCACGTTGCGTCGGAATTCCGGGATGAATCGCGCCGCGGACGCAACCGTGCGCTCGTATTGCATAAGCTTCTCGCGCTTGTACGCTTCCGGCGACAGTTTCCGCCACAGATCGTAGTTCGCAAGGGACGTGATGCGCACCATATTCTGCTCAAAGGGCTCCGTGTACGCGAAGTTGCCCGGAACGCACACGACGCCGCTGCGCAAGTCCACCAAAGAATCGGGATTGCGATAGTCGAATCGCTCCGAATCGTTGAAGAAGACGATCGTCTTATCGTGCCCGAACTTCTTCGGGGGCGTGTCCAAAACGCTGATCGTCTCGACAAAGCCGAGTTTGCCGAAGGTCTTCTCCTCCACGCGGTCTCCCATCCCGCAGAGCTTCATCGTCTCGGGCCATCCGGCGGAAGAGAGATACCTCTTCGCGCGAATCTCCTCCCCGTTGTCGAGAAGGATGCGGTCGACTTCGTTTCCGTCGCGCGACGCTTCGATTCGTTTCACGCCCGTCTTGAGGCGCAGCTCCCCGCCGAGCGTTCGGAAACGCTTCAGCAGGCGCGTGAGGATATGGCGCACTCCGTCGAAGGGACGCGCGAATCCTTCCAAAAAGATCGAACGAAACATCACGCAGAACTGTCCGAACTCCATATCCTGCTCGCGCGCTCCCCCGTAATAGAGGAGCGGACAGAAAATCATGTCTTCGAGCTTGGGGTCGGTAATGAACTGCCTGACATATTCGCGGGCGGAGCCTCCGGCGGCGCCGAGGCCGAGCTGATCGTACCCGGCGAGCCCGGCGACGAGTTTGCGCAGACCGTCGATTTGGGAGGGGAATTTCTGCGCGACTTCGTCTTCAAAGCGCTGAAAATCATTCGTAAAGTTGAGTTCGACGCCGGGGAAGGCGATGGAAGAGCCGTTCTGCTGGACGAGGCCGAATTCGTCCCAGGACATGCGCAGATGACGAATAATGCGCGACAAGGGGCCGCCTTTCGTTCCCTTAGGAACGTAATTCGTCATCGCATGAAGCCCGACGTCGAATTTTCGACCGTTATGGCAATAAAAAGAATTGAGTCCGCCGATGACGCCGTGCTTTTCCAAGATGCAAACGTTATAGTCGAACTGAGCGAGCCTTACCCCCGCCGCGAGACCGGACATACCCGCGCCGACAATAACCGCGTCGTAAACTTTATCAGACATATTGTTCGTTAATCCTCGCTTAAAGCGCTTTCGCAAGAAAAACGGCCATAATAACTTAGAAAATTGTACGCGCCACGCGAGAAGACGCAAGGGGGCGCGTCATAAGGAAAAAGGCGTCGGTTTGCGCCGACGCCTGGGATGCGGTAACTACATCAGATTGACCATTTTGGCGATCGCTTCAAGGATCGGGCCGCCGAGGTCGAAGGAGCCTTGCTCATAGCTCCAGATGGTGCGGCAGAGTTCGCACGCGCCGATCGTCGCCAAGAGGAGGAAGATGAAGCAAGGGACGAGGAAAATCAGGTCTTTTCCGACAAACTGAGTGGAAGGAACCGTTCCGCCGCCCATCGCGGGGCCCGCGCCGGTATCGACGGCGCTGAAACTCGGTTCGTCGCCTCCGGCGGCGCCGAAGGTGGGGGTAGCGCCGAAATCGGCGGCGCCAAAACCGTCGTCCGCGCCCGAATTCGCCTTATCGAAACTGAGACCGCCGAAGGGAGAAGCGTCCCCTGCGGGTTCGGAACCGCCGAAGGGAGAAGCGTCCCCCGCAGGTTCGGGAACGCCGAAAGGAGAGCTCGCATCTCCGAAGGGGGAGTTGGAGTCGTCGGTCGTCGTGAAGAGGGACGCGGCGTCGGAGGACGCTTCTTCGACGTCGATCGAGCGCGATTCGCTCTGAGAATCGCCGCTGGACGTCGCCGCAGGGGTGGGATCTTCCGCGAGCCCGAAGATTCCGTCGGAATCGTCGTCGTCGTCGGATCCGTCGTCGGTGACAAAGGGGTTCGTCGTTTCGGAGGATTTTTCTTCGACGGAGAAGACGCCGGAACTCATCGATTCGGAAGGATTAGTCGACCCGGAGTCGAGCGTTTGATCGGAGAGTTGGAAAACGCTTTCTTCCGGCGCCAATTCGGTGGCGGCTTCGGAGTCGGCGTCTTTGTCAAGATTGAGAACTGCGGCGTCGGAGTCGGTCGCGAGTTCGAAGACGCTTCCGTCTTCCTTAGAGGGTTCTTCTTCCGCGAGGGAGAGATCTTCGCTCGCTTGATCGAGTTCGAAGCCCCCGTCGGAATCGCTCATGAGTTCGAGTCCGCTATCGCCGGAGTTAAGATTGAGGCCGGAACCGGAGCCGGAGCCGCCAAGAACGAGATCGCCGCCGGCAAGATCGACGTCGGAGGCGCCAACTTCGTCGAGAAGATCAAGACCGCTGTCGCTTGTGGAGAGATTGAGGCCGGAACCGGAATCGGAACCGCCGAGAAGTTCGAGTCCGCTGTCGCCCGCAAGGCTCAGTCCGCTACCCGAATCGGAGCCGGAAACTTTGACGTCTTCGGCCAGCGCGGAATCTTCGCTCGAAAGGATCAAGCCGTCTTCTTCCTTAGGCTCTTCGGCGAGGGTGAGACCGTCGTCGGCGGGCTCTTCGGCGAGGGTAAGGCCGTCGTCTTCTTGCGCGGGCGCGGCGGAGTCGCTTTCAGGAGCGAGTTCGAAAGCGTCGTCTTCGCCTTCGAGGGAGAGATTGAAGGCGTCTTCCGCGGAATCGGCGACGCTCGCGGCGTCGGCTTTCTGTTCGTTCAACGATATTTGGAGGTCGTTCCCCGCCTGATCGAACATCGTGTCGAAGGCGGAAGAATCGGCGAAGGTCGTCTTCTCTTCGTCGTCTTCGGTGGATAGAAGTCCGTCGTTATTGGCTTTTGAGCGCTCGCGTATCATGTCGGCGGCCAACTTATCGACCTCTTCCTTGCGGAATTTCCAGTCGGCGCCGTCCTTGTACGCGCGCAACTTACCCTGTTCCCGGAGTCGATTTACTTCGCCGGTCGAAAGACCTAAAACGTCGGCGGCTTTTTGAAGGTTATAGTACATAACGGACTTTTCCTAAAATATATGTGAACGAAAGGACGTGTGATAGCTCCGAGTCGAGACGGGGCCGTTTCGCAAGAACGTCATGCGAAAGTAGACGCGCCGCTCTACTGATATTCGACCTCGCGCGGCGTGAATAATCAATAAAAACGCCGCGCGGCGGATTATACATATTATGCTATTTTTTAAGGCGACAAACGCTATTTGGAACCGCCGAGCTGTTCGCGTATCTGCGCGGGGGTCAATCCCTCGCCGTTGAAGTTTTCGAGTTTGAGGTCGAGTTCGAAGGCGCGGGTGGCGACAAGTTCGATCGTGCTGTTGACGCCGCGTTCGCGAACCCAGTAGACGCAAATGCGCTTCGTGGTGGAATCGACCAAAACGATTTGACGCCCTCCCGACTCTAAGGGGGAATCGAAAGCGTATAAGGGAGGAACCTCAAGGGGTCGTGAAAAACGAGCTTTGTCGGTTCCTGCGGGCGTAACGCTCGGCATAGCCTCGGCTTCGTAGGCTTGGCGCAGGTCGACCGACTCTTGACTCGATCCGGGATACAGAGGGGCCTGCGCCCCGACGTTTCGCGACGTCTCAATCGCAAGAGCGCCGAGGACGATCCCGACGATCAACGCGCCGAACGTCCTAAACTTCGCCGCGTTTCTAAACAAATTACGCATCTCTCACGTTCCTTCGTTTTGCGTATTTTTGTTAATTTATCTCCGTTTGCTATACTGGCTCTCATTTTATACTAGCACAAAGCAAAAATCAATAAATTTTAACCAAAATACCTTATTTTTTCCATTTTATCTTCAATATGTAACAAAAAAAACGCCTGGTCATATTGTAACGAATTAGAGAAAAAAACGCAAGATTTCCGCCGTAACGATCATAAAAAAAGGGCCCCTCGTCGATGAGAAGAGGAGCCCTTTCGGTCAAAGCTGATTCGCGTCGAGCCTCGCGGGGATCAACCGCGATACATGTGGACGCTCGTGCCGCCTGCGGCGGGAAGATACGCGTGATTCACGTAGTCGGCGACCATGCGGTGCGAGCTGAAGCGCCACGCGAGGGTCGCGATCGAGTTCATCATGAGGCGAATCCATTCGATCGGGAGACCGTGTTCGTTGCGGTTGTAGTAGGTCGGAATGACGACGTTCTCGAGCGTCTCGAGGAGCGCGGCGTTGTCGTTCTCGTCCATCTTGCGCACGTCGGTGTGCGTCTTGCCCGTGCCGATCGCGAAGCCGTTGTATCCGTCGTATCCTTCGGCCCACCATCCGTCGAGGATGGAGAAGTTGAGCGCGCCGTTGAGGACCGCCTTCTGCCCGCTCGTGCCGGACGCTTCGAGCGGACGACGCGGGTTGTTGAGCCAGACGTCGACGCCTTGGACGAGGTGACGCGCGACGTTAATGTCGTAGTCCTCGATGAAGACGACGCGGTTCGCGAAACGAGGATTGCGCTGAACGCGGATAAGACGATTGATCACGTCCTTGCCGATATTGTCCGCAGGGTGCGCCTTGCCCGCGAAGATGAACTGGACGGGGCGTTCGGGATCATTGACGATCTGGTCGAAGCGCTCTTCGTCTTGGACGACGAGGAAAGCGCGTTTGTATTCGGCGAAACGACGCGCGAACCCGATCGTAAGCGCGTTGGGGTCGAGGATACGCTTAGCGGCTTCGAGAGCGGCGGAGTCGGCGCCGGAGCGTTCGAGCTGACGCCCGAGCTTGCGGCGCGCGAAGTCGACGAGTCTCTTCTTGAGCGCGAAGTGCGTTTCCCAAAGCTCGCCGGGGTCGACGTTGTAGACGCCCGCCCAGACTTTCGGATCGATCGATTCTTCCTGCCAACCCGGCACGCGGCGTTCGAGAAGATCCTTGATCTGCGGGGCCATCCACGACGGAACGTGAACGCCGTTCGTGATGTGCCCGATCGGCACTTCTTCTTCGCGCTTGTCGGGCCACAGGCAATGCCACATGCGGCGCGAGACGACGCCGTGGAGGTTGCTCACGCCGTTCGCGTAACGCGAAAGCTTCATGCCGAGGATCGTCATGCAGAACTTTTCGGAATCGTCGTTCGGATTGCGTCGACCGAGCGCCATGAACTGATCGAGGGAGAGCCCCAAGGAGG
>CAKVCP010000030.1 GCA_934725735.1 uncultured Thermoguttaceae bacterium | reverse complement strand
TCGCGCGACTCGTACAATTTGACGAACCGTTAGGCGCCGCGCGCGAGAAGAGTCAAGGCGCGACGCCCGCCGCCGTCGCCTCCCTCGTCGGAGTCCCCGTCGCGACCGTTCGACGATGGCTGCGCAAAGGACTTCTCGTCCCCGTCGATCCGCGCGCGCGGCTCCCAATTCTTTCGAGCGACGCGATCGTCGTCGCGCGACGTCTCGCGTTCCTCGCCTCGGGGCTCCTCTCCGAAGACGTCGTCGAACGCAAGATTCTCGTCTTCGCAGAACTCCTCGCGATCCGCGAAGCGCCCGAAATCACCGCCGATTCCGACGCCGCTTTTCCCCTCTTCGACGCCGCGCCCGACGCGCAGCCGACGCCTCTTTCCAACGCGCTCCTCGCGCCAAACGCGCCGCGCCCCGATCTCGCGCGCGTTATCCTCCAGCTCACCCTCTCCGCCGACGGACGCGACGTCCTCCTTCTCCCCGACGCGACCGACGCCGAAACCGTCTCCGCCGCCCCGATCGACGCGAAAGGACAGCGCGTTTTCGACTTCGCCGCGCTCCCTGCCGACGGCGCACTCAACGAACCCGTCGCCCCCGCCAAACTCTCCCCCGACGAAGAACAGATCGACCTCGCCGAACGCCTCGCGCAGTGGAACGCCCGATCGACGGGCGAAACGGGACGTCCCGGCTTTCTGAGCCTCTTCGGAGACGCCCCCGACGCGGAATTCGCTACGCCGATAGTCGACGCCGAGCGCCTTACCGAGCCCGCGCCCGAGCCTCCAACGACGCCGCGCCCGCAGGAGCGCCCCGCGCGCGTTGCGACGCCCTCCTTCCCTCGACCAAGCGACAACTTCGCGCAGCGCGCCAAGGAGGAATGGCTTCGCGCGGGGATCATGCGTCAAGTCACGCTCTGCACGGAGGCCGCGACTCTCGAGAAGGAAGGATACTGGGAGGAAGCGGCGCGAGTCTATCGTCAGGCGGCGCTCGCGGGGGGCGCCGACGCGGGGATCAATTATCGTCTAGGGCGCGTGCTCTTTCTGCTTGGGGAATACGGAGGAGCGCGGGAGCGTTTCTCCGCGGCGCTGGAGCTTGACCCGGAGTTTCGCGATGCGCGTATCGAACTTGGTCGCGCGCACGCGGCGCTGCGCGACGACGAAGACGCGATCGAAGCGTTCAGCGCGGCGCTCGACTCGCGTCCCGACGACCCGATCGCTCGCGTCGAGATCGGCAAGCTCTACCTCAAACAGGGTAAGCGCGAAGCGGCGGCGAGCGAATTTCGTCGCGCGGCGGAAAAGATAGACGACCAGCAGTTGGCCAAGGACGTGCGCAGTCTGATCGTCACCCTCGACGCGCGTTCCGCCGCTCCCAACACAAACGCACACCCTCCCCGGTTTTAACGCGCGTCTCTCCGCGTTTCACGCCGTTAAATAAAAATTTTCAATTCGACGAAAATTCCAAACGACGACTATTGCAAGAGTTACGAATTCATCGTCATATTCGTCTCCTTATTAAAAGACCTGATACGTCCTACCTAAAGGGAAGCGACGTTGTTTTTAGAGCAAACTCGTTTATAATTTTTTCATAAAGAAAAAAACGACGTTAAATCGTTCAAGATAAGGAATTTCACGATGTACGAAACGCTCCTTCGCAATCTCCGCGCCAAAGGGTACGGGGCGCAAGTCTTTTCATCGGAAAAGGAAGTCGTCGATTATCTCGCCGACCAGATTCAGAACACGACCGTCGCGTTTGGCGGATCGATGACGTTGGAGAAGCTCGGTTTATACGAACGTCTTAGCGCCAAGAATCATGTTTCGTGGCATTGGCGGATCCCCGAGGGAAAGACGGGAACGGAAGTGTTGAAGGAAGCGCGAAACGCCGTCGTGTACGTTTCGTCGGCGAACGCAATTGCGACATCGGGCGAGATCGTCAATATTGACGGGAACGGCAACCGCGTCGCGGAGATCCTTTATGGTCACGAACGCGTCTACTTTGTCGTCGGCAAAAACAAGATATCGAAGGATCTCAACAGCGCGTTGTGGCGCGCGAAGAATATCGCCGCCCCCCTCAACGCCCTCCGGCTCCGCTCAGAAACCCCGTGCGCGAAACACGGCGCAAAATGCTTCCAGTGCCGCTCCCCCCAACGAATCTGCCGCGCGACAGTGATCCTCAACGAACCGCCGCTCAAAGCAAAATACGAAGTCCTGATCGTCGATCAGGTTTTGGGATATTGAGGCCAATCTTTACAACATCCTTTTATATTTTTTGAAAAGTAGGGCGTTATGCAAGGAAAACAAATTAACCTAACCCATTTCATGAACAACTACGAACGCTTCCTCATCCCTGTATACCAGCGCAACTACGATTGGAAATGGGAGAATTGCGTCCAATTACTTAATGACGTCGAATCCCTGATTGGTTCGGAGAGACAAAGTCATTTCATTGGGTGTATCGTCTCTATCAACGGCTCAACAGACGGACTTACAAGGATCATTATTGATGGACAACAACGTTTAACGACAGTTACGTTATTATTTTTGGCGATTTACAACTTGGCCCAAACTGGTGAAATCCAATTAGATGAGCCAACGCAAAATAAAATCCGCCAACGTTGGCTTGTTATTTCTTACGTGCCTAATCCCATGGACGGTATCAAACTTAAACCCATTCATGACGATGATCTTGCGCTAAAACGTCTATTCAAGAACGATGGTGATTTCATTACCTCCTCAAACATTACAACGAATTACAATAAATTTTGCGATTATCTAAAGAAGACTAAATATTCTATTCGGGAGCTTGTCGCCGCCATCGAAAAATTAGAAATCATCGACATTTCGCTAGAAGAAGGGAAAGACGATCCCCAACTCATTTTCGAAAGTCTTAATTCAACGGGATTAGGTCTTACAGAAGGAGACAAAATCAGAAATTACATCCTCATGGGGGCGGATCCTCAAAAGCAACAAGAATTTTATGAAAAATACTGGCGTAAAATAGAGAAATGTTGCCAAGATAATCGTGGGAACGGAACGTCATGGTTTATTCGAGACTATTTAACCTTGAAAACAGGCCGACTCCCGAGCGTCAATTCTGTCTACATCCAATTTAAACAACGATTTCCAGATTATAAAACCCATGGAGAAGAACTCCTTATCGATCTCCTTGCATATGCCAAACGCTACGAATATCTACTAGGAATCACCCAAAAAGACAAGGATCTGGATCTATGCGTTAAACGTTTGAACTGGATGGATCGCCGCGTCGTTAGACCATTCTTCTTGGAAGTATTAAAACTTTACGAAGAGGGCGTCTTATCTCTTGGGGACATTCGAGAAATATTCCAAATGTCCGAAACATATCTGTTTAGGCGATCCATTTGCAAACGCTCCACGTCAGGTCTTAATCAATTTTTTGCCACTTTAGCGCGGGAAATAGTAAACTTGGATAAAGATGGAACAGATAATTATCTTGAAAAATATAAATACATTCTTCTTTCAAGAAAAGGCGCGGCCTTAATGTTTCCATCAGACGAGGAATTTCTTGACGCCTTTTCCCAAAACGACGTCTATAAAATATTAGCGTCCAAGGATAGAACCTATCTCTTTGAAAAACTTGAAACGTTTGGAAGTAACGAAACCATTGACGTTTATGAAAAATTAGACGATGGAGAAATATCGCTCGAACATATTATGCCGCAGACTCTTTCTTCCTCATGGAGAAACGATTTGGGAGATAATGCGGAAGAAATACATGAAACCTGGCTTCATAGAGTCGCTAACTTAACCTGGACTGCTTATAACCAGGAATACAGCAACAAAGAATTTAGGTTTAAGAAAACATGTGAACATGGTTTTTTGCAAAGCGGTTTCCATCTAAACAAATATGTTGCCCAATGTGAAAAATGGGGAGAGGAAGAACTTGAAGAAAGAGATCTCAAGCTACAGGAGTTAGCGTTAAAAATCTGGAAACGCCCGGAAACAGGATACGAACCACACGTAAAAGACTACGAGACCTGCACCCTTGCCAATGCGGCTGATTTTTCTGGAGTACACGCCATTCGTTACAAGTACAAAGACGTCGAGTACTCCGTCAGTAACTGGAAAGAAGTTATCGTCGGAGTCATACGACTCCTCTATGGAGAAAATCCCGCGCCGATTCTTCAATTGATGAACACAACTGAGCCCCTTCTCTCTAATCGCTTCATGACGTCCTGTGAAAAAAAGGCTTGGGTTGATCCGCGGAAGATTGATTCCAATATTTATTTCAATACTCACTCTACGACAGAGAAAAAAATCGCGATTCTAAAAAGGCTCTTTGAAATATATGGAATCAGCGAAGACGAGCTCGTTTTCTATCTTCACGACGCTCCTACTCGAAAATCAGTAGTTAATCCCGACGGCGAACTCTTTGAACAATACTGGGGACTCGCTATTCCGCGTATCAAAGAATCGAATGAAAGAAAATGCTTTGCCTATGCAACGCTATCAGATCAGAACTTTATTGAAGACCGAACTGAGATCTCTTACGTCAGGGTTTCCTGCACCATCAGTCGTCAAGGATCTGCCGGCGTAGAACTGAATCTTTCGAGTTCAATCAAAAAAGTTAATAAAAAACGCTTCGATTATTTGTATCAACACAAGGATACAATCGAAGCTCAGCTTGGTTCAGCGCTCATCTGGAATCGAAACGATCACTCTTGTCGATCGACGATTAGAAAAGAGTCGGAAACGAAGTCTATTCTCGATCAAGGCACGTGGGAATCCACAGCGCAATTCCATGCTAAGTGGACAAAGAAATTATACGACGTTTTCATCCCCTATTTGAAAGAGCTGTCGGACTGAAGCGAACGAAAAAGGGCTCCATAACGGAGCCCTATTTTCTTTGGTCATTTGACGAACTTTTCGATCTTTGGTTCGGGCACGGTCTCGAGGAGTTTTAGGATGATTTTATCGGAGTTCATTCCTTCGGCTTGCGCTTGGAAATTGGCGCCGACGCGTTTTCTCAAGACAGGTACGGCGGCGGCTTTGATATCGTCGACGGAGACGGCGAATCGTCCGTCCATCGCGGCGAACGCCTTGCCCGCGTTGATGAGGAATTGGCCCGCGCGCGGCCCTGCGCCAAAGTCGACCAGATCGCGAACAAAGTCGGGCGCGGAGTCGTCGTCGGGACGCGTCGCTCTCACAAGACGCGTCGCGTATTGGATCGCGTACTGACTCGCCGCAACGCTCTGCACGAGACGCTGCATCCCTAGCAGAATTCTCGCGTTAAGAAGCTTTTTCGGAACCGCGATTTCTCCGCGCGTCGTCGCGGTCAGAATCCGCTCTTCTTCCTCAAGCGTCGGATAGTCGATCTTGACGTTGAGCATGAAACGGTCAAGCTGCGCTTCCGGCAACGGGTACGTTCCTTCTTGATCGATCGGGTTTTGCGTCGCAATCACGAGGAATGGATCGGGGAGTTTGTACGTCGTTCCGCCGACGGTAATTTCACGCTCCTGCATCGCTTGAAGGAGCGCGGATTGCGTCTTCGGCGGGGTTCGGTTGATTTCGTCCGCAAGGAGAATATTTGTGAAGACTGGCCCCTCAACAAAACGAAAACTTCTCTTCCCCTGCGCGTCCTCCTCAAGGATATTAGCTCCCGTGATATCCGAAGGGGTAAGATCCGGCGTGAACTGGATGCGGCGAAAATTGACGTCGAGGATCTTCGCGATCGTCGAGACGGTGAGGGTCTTCGCGAGCCCCGGAACGCCCTCCAAAAGGCAGTGCCCGCGCGTAAAGATCGCCGCGAAAATCTGGCGAATCGCGTCTTTCTGCCCGACGACGACTTTGGCGAGTTCGTTCTCCAAAGCCGCGCGAGTCTGGCCGAATTCCTGCAACAACGCGCCGAGATTCTGCCGTTGATTCTGCGCAGTAAGCTTGGCGACGCCCGCCTCGCCCTGACGCTGTTCCTCGGGTCGTTCCGTCGTCATCCCCACTCTCTCCTATTCAATCACCGTTCAAGAAACTCGCGAATCGAACCAAGCGTCTCCTTTGGAGAGTCCTCCAGAAGATAATGCCCCGCGTCTTCGATTTTCTTCACGTACGCGTTCGGATAATACTTCAGGAACTCGTCCAAAAAGACCTCCGGCGGGAAGCACCAGTCCTTCACGCCCCAAATCAACGCGACCTGCTCGTCTTTAAAGACGTTCAGCCGCTCCCCCGTACCCTTCAACGCCTCGTAAGAACGATGGCGCGGCGAAAGAGGAATGTCCTGCACAAATTCGCAGACGGCGATACGGTTCGCCCAGGAGTCGTACGGCGCGAGAAGCCCCGCTTTGACGTCGGGAGCCAATCCCTTAGCGGTCGCCATACGCGTCGCGGCGCGCGGGAAGACGTTGAGGCCCTGAAGCATGATACGTTTGAGCACGGGGATATGGCAGAGTCGAATACGCTTAGGTACGCGATCGCTTAGGTACGCGGCGGTGTTCATGAGGATGATTTTTGAGAAACGGTCGGGAATCTGCGTCGCCGCGCACATCGCGACCGCGCCTCCCCAGTCGTGCGCAATAAGCGCGATATTCTTCAAATCGAGCTTTTCGATCAGTTCGATCAAATCCTGACCGCGCCGCCCTAAAGAATAAGGGTACTTCTTGAGACTCGGTTTTTCGGAAAGGCCGCAACCGATATGATCGACGACGACGACGCGGTACTGGTCGCGAAACTCGTTAATCACGGAGCGGAAGAAGAAAGACCAGGTCGGATTGCCATGAGAGCACAAAAGGGTCGGCTTACTCCCGTCTTTAGGGCCCTCGTCGAGATAGTGCATACGAAATCCGCCAATCGTCTCGAAATGCGATTCGTAAGGATACAGCGCGCGCCAATTCGCAACGTTGCGCGGGTATTGAGAATCCTCAGCTTTCGTCATCGTTCTTCCCTCCGGGTTACAAGAAGAGCCATTACTTCAACGGGCGCAACTCGCGCAACGCCTCGATTGTCTGGAGCATATCCGCGGGCAAAGGGGCCTCGATTTCGAGAATCTTGCCCGTGGTCGGATGTTCAAAGGTTATTTTACGCGCGTGCAACGCCTGCCGCGCCAGCAAAATCGTCGATTCGCGATTCTCGTCCCCCTTCGGCGAACGATCATACTGACCCGCGAGTTCCTCTCTCGTGAGCGTTGAACGCCCTCCGTAGAGTTTGTCGCAAAGGATCGGGCACCCCAAACTCAGCAAGTGCAGACGAATCTGGTGCGTGCGTCCCGTCTTGGGCATGCATCGCACGGTGGAGAATCCGCGGAATCGTTCGACGACCTCGAAGAATGTTTTCGCGGGCTTCGCCTCGGGATCGTCCGGAGCGATCGCCATTTTGACGCGATACTTAGGGTGATGGCCGATCGGGAGATCGACGACTTCGCGATCGACGTTGATACCGCCCAGCGCGATCGCGAAATATTCTTTCTGAATCCTCTTCTCTTCGAAGAGCGCGGCGAGATGCGCGTGAGCGACGTCGTTCTTGGCGACGATGATCGCGCCGCTTGTGTCGCGGTCGAGGCGGTGCACGATTCCCGGACGCGCGGGGCCGCGATTCGAGCTCAGTTGTCCGGCGAAACGATACGCCAGCGCGCTCACAAGCGTTCCGGACCAGTGTCCGCGCGACGGGTGCACGACCATATTCGACGGCTTGTTGACGACGGCGAGGTCGTCGTCCTCATAGAGGACGTCAAGAGGAATGTCTTCGGGGATCGGGCTCTCGCGCGGCGGCTCGACAAGTCGGAAGGAGACGACGGAACCGGGCTTGAGGCGAAAAGAAGGTTTTCCGTGCTTGCCGTCGACGTCGACGCCGTCTTCGGCCTGAATCGCCTTGCGCAGGAGAACGCGGCTATACTGGGGGAACTTAGCGGCGAGGAAAAGGTCGAGGCGCCAACCGGCCTCGGCGTCGGAAACGACGCGTTTCGCGACCTCGCCCACCTGTTCCGTAGGCATGTTCCATTCGATTTGCGACTCGTACGATTCGAGTTCGTCAAGGGATTCGATTTCCTGCTCGGAATCGTCGTTGAACGGTTCTTCGGCAAAATCAGGCGTCATCTTCGACGTCTCCTCCAATGGTAAAAATGCAACGCGCCGCCGCGAATCGCGCGGCGTCGTTCAAAGGGCGAGCTTCTTCTTCCACGATTCGATCTGGAAACGAACTTGATCGGGAGCGGTCGAGCCGTACGACTTCATCGCGTTGACGGCGTTGACGGCGCCGAGATAGTCGTAGACGGATTCGTCGACCAAATCGCACGCTTCGCGCAGTTCTTCCAACGGGAATTCCGCGAGGGCGCGACCCGTTTCGATTCCCTTGCGAACGAGTCTTCCGACGACCCCGTGCGCGGTGCGCTGAGGGACGCCGCGACGAATAAGGTATTCCATAAAGCTCGTCGCGTCAAGGTATCCCTTGTCGAGACGCGCGGCGATCGATTCGCGCTTGAGTTTCATACCGGCGACGATCGGCGCGGCGAGCGCGAGGGAGATCGAAATCGTGTCGAAGGAATCAAAGATCGGCTCTTTATCTTCCTGAAGATCGCGGTCGTACGCAAGAGGAATTCCCTTCGTAAGGACGAGGAGCGCCTGCAAGTTGCCGACGACGCGCGCGGATTTGCCGCGAATCAGTTCCAGAACGTCCGGATTGACCTTCTGCGGCATGATCGACGAACCGGTGCAATACGCCTGAGGAAGCTGAAGGAAGTCGAACTCGACGGTCGATTGCCATATCCAGTCTTCCGCCCAGGCGCTCAGATGAATGGCGATCTGCGCCATATCGTAAGCGAACTCGGTCGCGAAGTCGCGATCGCTTGAGACGTCGACGCTATTGGCGGCGATGCGTTCAAAGCCGAGATATTGCGCGGTCTTCTCGCGATCGATCGGCAGACTGGTGCCCGCGCACGCCGCAGCGCCGAGGCTCAGCGTGTTGACGCGTTTACGGCAATCGGCGAGTCTTTCGCGGTCGCGTTCAAATTTTTCGACGAACGCCAACCAGATATGAGGGGCGAGAACCGGCTGAGCGCGCTGGGTATGGGTATACGCGGGAACGACGACGTCGAAATCGGCGTCGCATCGCGCGACAAAGGCGCGTTGCACGCCCTGAAGAAGCGCGTCGAGCTTGTCGATCGCGTCGCGAATCCAGAGGCGGAAGTCGGTGGACACCTGATCGTTTCGACTTCGCGCGGTGTGAAGTTTGCGTCCGACGTCGCCAAGTTTGTCGGTGAGCGCCTTTTCGACGTGCATGTGAATATCTTCGAGAGCGCTGGAGAAGACCATCTCGCCGCGCGCGATCGTCCCTTTGATATTGAGGAGTTCGTCGCGAATCGCTTCGAATTCTTCCTTCGTGAGAATACCGACGTCGCTGAGCATATGCGCGTGCGCGATCGAACCTTCGATATCCTGCTCGTACATTCTGCTGTCGAAACTAATGCTTTCGCTAAAGCGTTCAAAAAGCGCGTCGGTCGCTTCCGTAAAGACGCCGCCCCAAGCTTTGGCGGGTTTGGAATTCTGTTCAGCCATGAGTATGATAATAATCCTAAAAAATATCGATTAGATCGTCGCTATTCGTCGCGACGTCACTTTTCTAAGGGAACGACTTTGAAGGTCTCGGGCAATCGCGCTAAGCACGCGCCCCAAGAGAGGCCGACGCCGAATCCGACAAGGAGGGCGCGAGTTCCAGGCTTCACAAGTCCGGAGGCAACCGCGTCGATGAGCGCGATCGGAATCGTGCTCGACACCGTGTTGCCGCGCGTCGCCATATCGTTAAAAAACTTCTCTTCTTCGAGGGAACAAAGGCCTCTCAGACGATCAAGCATGAATTTGTTCGCCTGATGGAGGACGTAAGCGTCGATTTCAACGTTCTTTTCCCGCGCGAGATTCTGGAATCGTTCGATCATCGGGGGAACGACGTTAATCGAAAAGGAAAAGACGCCCGGGCCGTTCATATAAAGCTGATTCTTGGAGCGGTAATTTCCGCGAACGTCCATTTTCACTTCCATCGTCTCCGAGGACGTCGGCGTTCGGCTCCCGCCCGCTTCAATGATGAGCATGTTGGCGCCCTCGCCGTCGGTTCCAAACTCGAATGGACCGACGCCGGGAGCGTTCCCTAGCGCGTCGTTCTGTTCGCCTTCGGCAAGTTCGACAAGCGTCGCGGCGGCGCCGTCGGCGAAAATCGGACGCGACACGCTGTCGAGTTCGTTGACGTACTTGCAGTACGTTTCGGCGGTAACGAAAAGAACCTTTTTCGCCACGCCTGATTCAATCAAGCCTTTGCAGACGCTCAAGCCGTAGACGTAACCGCTGCAGCCTAGGTTAATATCGAAGGCGCCGCAAGTCTTCGGGAGCCCGAGTCGCGCTTGAAGGAGGCACGCGGAGGACGGGAGGAGGTAATCGGGGGACTGAGTGCACAGAAGAACGAAATCGATCTCGTCAGGGTTCGCGAAACCGGCGTCAAAGAGTCGGCGGCACGCGGCGGACGCGAGATCGACGGCGGTTTCGCCATCGGCGGATATGGGACGTTCCACAATGCCGAGCTTAGCTTCAAGCTTCTTTTCCGTCCATTTGGGAAAAGCCTTGACCAGTTCGGCGTTATCGAGACGTTCTTTTGGCAGATATGCGGCGATCGCCGCGATTTGCGCTATTTTCACAATGCCTCGCAGGGCGTAAGAATACGCGAAACAAAAAGTGTAACTAGGGAGCGCGCGTCAAAACGTCGCGGAATAAAAACGCAAAAAACGCGCGCCCTCCTGAGAGCGCGCGTCTTCGCACGTTACTTTAGAGCCGCGGCTCAAAGTCCGAAGAATTCTTTCAGTTCGTCAAAACCTTGAAGTTGCTGCTTACCCGTCTTCTTTTCTTCGGAAAGAGGCTGGGCAGCTTTTTGTTTCGGCGAGACCTGGGCGGATCGCGGGGGACGATTGTTATCGCGCCGCTGACCGCCCAATCGCTCGTTGCGTTCGCGACGTTCTCCGCCGCGTTCGCCTCTTTCGCGACGATCCCCCTTCTCGGCGCGATTCTCGCCGGACGCGCCTTCGGGACGAGGACGGCGCGGGCGGCGCTGTTCGCGGTCGCCGGTTTGGCGTTCTTCGCGCGGTTTGCGATTGAAGGAACGTTTCTCGCGCGATTCGTTCGCGGCGTTCGGAGCGACGAGAGTGAGCCCGACGCGTTCGTTTTTAAGGTCGACGTCGAAGACCCACGCCTTCACCGTGTCGCCGACGGCAAGGACGTCGCGAGCGTCGCGAACGTGCGACGCGCTTAAACGGCTGACGTGCGCCATCCCCGAGGTGATCGCGCCGAAATCGATGAACGCGCCGTAATTAACGACGTGCGAGACGCGTCCCGTCAACTCCATACCCGGTTTGAGGTCTTCGAGCTTGACGAGGTTCTTCTTAAAGATCGGATAGGGTTGCGAATCGCGGACGTCGCGACCTGGGGTCGCCAATTCGGCGACGACGTCGGCGACGAGGAGCGAACCGGCGGCGGAGAATTCCTCGGCGAGTTGAGCGTAGTCGGCGTCTTTCGTCGCTTCGGCGAACGCGGCGCGCTTCTGAGCGCAGCGGAGATCGTCAACGGCGAAGCCGTACTTCTCAAGAATCGCCGTCGCCAGGGGATAGCTTTCAGGATGGATCCACGTCGCGTCAAGGGGATTGTCGCCGCCGAGAACGCGCATGAAGCCCGCGCACTGACGATAGGTGGAATCGGAGACGCCGTCGACTTCCTTGAACTCTTCGCGTGAACGGAACGGCCCCTTCGAACGACGATATTCGATAATATTTTTGACGGAGAGGGGGGTGAGTCCGACGACGTAGCTAAGGGTTTCGGCGGACGCGGAGTTGACGTCGACGCCGACGCAGTTGACGCAGCGAGAAACGACGCGGCCAAGGACGTCGCGAAGCGTCTTCTGTCGCAATTTGCGGCAGAAGGGTTCGTCGCAAAGGAACTCGGGGGAGACCTTAACGTATTCTTCCAACGGATTGATCAAACGACGGCCCAGGGAGACGGCGGCGCGTTCGAGAGCGTCAAGGTTCGGCAGCTCTTTCTGCGCGATTTCGCTCGCCGCGTAGGCGTCGAGTCCGACGTCGTTGACGTCGATGTAGAGGACGTCGTCGTTCGCGAAATGTTCGGCGATGAGATTCGCGAAGAAGGAGTCGACGGTCTTAGGACGTCCGGAGCCGGAACGAAGGGCGAAAACGCTCAATTTAAAGCGCTTCACGAGGTCGACGATCTTCTCGACGGAAGCGGCGACGCGCTCTTCTTGCCCGCGGAGCGTGATCGTGTCGACGGCGAGCAGGTTGCCGAATTCGTCGAGCGCGGCGATCTTGCAGGTATTGCGATAGGCGCAGTCGACGGCGAGGACGCGGCGACGCGGCAAAGGACGCTGCATCAATTTATTGGCGAGCGCGGAGCAAACGTTATCGAGAGACTGTTCGCGCGCTCCGTCGACCAGGTCGCGCCGCGTTTCGATATCAAGCGCGGGCAGGAGGTAGGAGTCGACGGCGTCGCGAGCCGCGGCGACGAGATATTCCTCGTAAGGGCGTCCTTCGAGCTTGAGTTCGGTCTTGGCGATTTCGTAGAGTTTCTCTTTGTCGACGTCGAGGGAAACGGAGAGGACGCGCGCGCTTTCGCCGCGATCGATGGTCTGGATCTGATCGCGCGTGAGGCGGCGCAGATCAAAAGACGCGTCGTAGTACGCGGAATAGAGCTTATCCTGCTGCAGGGCGCGCGCTTCTTCGTTCGTCTTTTTCTTAGCGCTCTTTTCGTCGTCGGCGGCGGGCGCGTCCTGCGCGTTTTCCTCGACGGGAGCGGACTCGACAGGCGCTTCGTCGCTCGCGATTTCGGCGGCGTTTTCTTCAGATTGTTCGGCGCGTTTGGAGACGACGCGAGCGGTGCGGAGGATGAATCCGCGAGAATTTTGTCGCAGTTCGAAGTTTTCGGAATAGGCTTCGGCGACGATGGCGGCGGCGCCTTTAAGCGCGTCTTCGGCGGTGGGGACGTTCTTCGCGGGGTCGACGTAAGGAGCGGCGAGTTCTTCAAGGGAGACGTTGGCGTCGGCGGCGTTCATGATCGCCTGGGCGAGTGGCTCTAGGCCCTTGGCGCGCGCTTCTTGAGGAGCGACGGCGGTCTTCGCTTTGAAGGGGATGTAGAGATCGTCGAGGCGGTGCGGGGAGCGCGTCTCGATAATCATATTTTCAAGCTCGGGAGTGAGTTTCCCTTGAGCTTCGAAAGTTTTGAGGTAGGAATATTTGCGGTCGCAGAATTTTCGCTGCTCGTCGTAAGCGGCGGCCAACTTGAGGAGCTCGGCGTCTTTGAGCTGCGTCTGATCCTTTCTGTAACGTAGGATGAAAGGGACGGAAAGTCCTTCGTAAAGAAGAGTTGCGGCAGCTTCGACTTTCTCGAGTGGCAAGTCGAGGGTACGCGACAGAGAACGTGGATTGACCTTAATCGCTTCAATCATGTTAAACGCATCCGGTGAACAAGCAGATGAAACATAGCGTCATGCTCTCGCAACGCGCTAGAGCGGCAAGGGCGCGACCTTAAATAATAAAAAAGCCGACCAACGTCGGACCTTCGCGCCTAAACATCTAAACATAGAGACGCGATTATAGAAAATCCTAAATAAGAAAGCGATTCTTGTCAAGAGAAAGGGCGTTTTTTTCGAGAAAAACACTATTTCCAGCATAGGGTGAGGCGCCGATAAAGTAAGTAAGAAAAGTCGTGGGGCGCGTATGCGTCGTCGCCCCCTATTTAATGTAATATTCGGCGCTATAATCAACGAATTAGTGACGTTCGCGAGACGCGCCTCCCGCGAACGCGGCGCTTAGCGTCGATTTTTATCCTGGTTTGTATCGCTACTAACGCGAAAAGGTATTCACAATGTCGGAACGCATGTACAATTTTTCCGCCGGTCCAGCCGTTTTGCCGGTCTCTGTTTTGAAAAAAGCTCAGGAAGAGCTCCTCTGTCTCCCAGGTTGCGGCGCGTCTATTCTTGAAATCAGCCATCGATCCAAGCAGTTCGGCGAAATTCTAGCGCAGACCAAACAGAACGTTCGCGACCTTCTCGGCGTTCCTGAGAACTATAAAATTCTCTTCCTCCAAGGGGGCGCCCTTACTCAATTCGCCCTTATTCCTATGAACATTATTCGCAACCGCGACGTTTCCGCCGACTATATCGTCACCGGTAACTGGAGCAAGAAATCCGCGTCGGAAGCGAAGACTCAGGGCAAGATTAACGTCATCTTCGATAATAAAGAAGAAGGCTACGTCCGTAAGCCGAAGGACGAAGAACTCCACACCACCCCCGGCGCCGCGTACTGCTACTACTGCGCCAACGAAACGATCGAAGGTATTCAGTTCCCGCGCGAACCGAAAGTCAATCTTCCCCTCGTCTGCGACGCATCGAGCGAAATCTTCTCCCGTCCCGTCGATATTGAGAAATACGGTATTCTCTACGCTTGCGCTCAGAAAAACGCCGGCCCTGCGGGCGTTACGCTCTTAATCATGCGCGACGATTTCGTCGAGATGAGCGGCGACGATCTCCCCTCGATGCTTTCCTACAAGAAGCTCGCCGAGAAGGATTCGATGCTCAACACGCCTCCGACCTTCGGCATTTACATCATGAAGCTCGTCACCGATTGGCTTAAGGAACAGGGCGGTCTGCAAACGATGTACGAACGCAACCTTGAAAAGGCGAAGCTCCTCTACGACGTCATCGACGCTTCGAACGGTTTCTATCACGTTCACGGTCAGAAGGAATATCGTTCGTTCATGAACGTTTCGTTCCGTCTTCCCACGGAAGAGCTCGACAAGAAGTTCCAGGCGGACGCGAAGGAATACAACCTGACGAGCCTCGGCGGTCACCGCAGCGTCGGCGGCGAACGCGCTTCGATCTACAACGCGATGCCGCGCGAAGGCGTCGTCGCTCTCCGCGACTTCATGATCGACTTCATGAAGAAGAACGCGTGATAAGGGCGCGTCCTCCACGACCTAAAATAGAACGAGCTCCTTTCCTTCGTCGAGGGAAAGGGGCTTTTTTATTGGACTCGCGTTTCTTTAGCGCGAGAAAGGACGACAAGCGATAAAGAATGGAAAGAGTCGAGCAGAAGACGCGACTCGTCGTTTAATAAGAAGAGATGGGCGCGCGTCGTTTGAAGACGTCCGAGACGCGTCGCAACCAAGAAAAGGCGCATGTCGTGCACGGCGAGTAACGAGCAAAAAAAAGAGAGACGTCCATCCAATAAGGAGGGACGCTCTCGAAATATTTGCCGAATCCGCCGGGTTAGCTAGCGGATTATTTTCAGCGGAGTCAATTCAACTCAGTTAGCGCAAGCGGGAGCGCAAGGAGCGACGGGCGCGCAAGCAGCCGGGGCGCAAGGAGCGCAAGCGGGACGGCAGAGCTTGAAGTTGAATTTGAAGCAGGGCTTAACGCAAACGGGCTTGCAGACGACCGGCTTGCAGCAGATGGGTTTGCAGGCGATCTTGCAGGGCTTCAGGTTGAGCTTGAAGCACTTCTTGACGCAGAAGGGCTTGCAAGGAGCGCAAGCGGGAGCGCAAGGAGCGACGGGTTCGCAAGCGGCGGGAGCGGCTTCTTCAGCGGGAGCGCAAGGAGCGACGGGTTCGCAAGCGGCGGGAGCGGCTTCTTCAGCGGGAGCACAAGGAGCGACAGCTTCGCAAGCGGCGGGAGCGCAGCAAGAGAACTTGACGGTGATCGGGCAAAGAGCCTTGAGGTTCTTCAAGGGCGTGAAGGGCTTGCAAGGATCACAAACAGGAGCGGCTTCGCAAGCGGGAGCGCAAGGAGCGACAGGTTCGCAAGGAGCGACTTCAGCGGTAGCTTCAGCAGCGGGAGCTTCAGGAGCCGGAGCGGCTTCAGCGGTAGCTTCTTGAGCGAAAGTGAAAGAGGCGGAAAGGACGAGCGCCAACGCCGCTAACGAGCTCAGAAATTTTTTCATTTGGAAATACTCCTAAAAATTAGTTGCGGGGCGCCTACATGGGGTCTACTTAACCTTCATGCGTCGCCTAAACACTTACAACAGGAAAAGACGTCTTTTCCTGTCCATTAGTCACAAGTATAACTACCCATCTTCGCTTGTCAACAAAAATTTCATTTTATTTTACTTATTTTCCTAAATTCCCCTAAAGTTCTGCGTCTAATCTATATTCCTAGGCTTTTTACAGATTAAGTCTTTATACTTATGCCAATTGTAGTAATTACAACAATTATTAATCAACACAGGACATACCGTCGAAATACCCGTTCATTAACGCGACGTCTCCGGGTTCTAATCAACAGAAAAGGGACGCAACTCCGCGTCCCTTATTCGCTTATCGCCTTGCGCGACTACTTCTTCTCGATCGCGATTTGCGCAAAATACGCGGCTTCCCACGACCATCCGTTCGGTTCGTTCACGATTTCCAGCGTCGTCTCTTGCCCCGCAAACTCGTCGAGAGGAATCTCAAAGCGCGCCCATCCCGACGCGTCGACGCTCGTCGAATCTATCGTTACGTTCAACAGTTCGCGTCCGTTACCTTTCACTTTCAGGACGTAATCGCCGCTCTGATCTCCGCTTAGATGATGCGACGCGACGATAACGAGCGCATCCCCTTTCTCGGGGGTAAAAGTCTTGGAGAGAACCGCGCCGACTTCGCGACTCTCGGGGTGCGTCATAAAGACGTTTTCGCGTCCGCGATAGGATTCGCGAAATCCCGGATCCATGTCCGGGCCCATATGCGACGCGCGGAATCCGGCGAAGTAACGATCGAGCGTCTCTTCGTCCGAGTACATGCGGAACTTGATTTGCGCGAGCTCTTCGTCGTTAAAGAGCGCCGCGTCACCCGTTTCGGGCGCGTCGACGGGATTGGCGCACGACGTCGTTTTGCTCGGAACAGCGGGAATCGACGGGATATAGAAGTACTTTTCGCCATTCTCTTCGACGACGGATCCGCCGTCGCGAAGGAGCGCTTGAACGGCGATTTTTTCGCACACGTCGATTAGCGCGGGAAAGTTATACGCGGTGTGGCTGAAAACGCCCGATTCGTCGAGCTTTTCGGAAAAGCGCGGCGGAAGAGCTTTGAATCCGAGGGTCGTGAAGAGAATCCCAGCCGCGTTCGACGGGTTGCAGTCGGAATCTTGTCCGCAACGCGTCGCAACGACGATCGTCTTATCGAGATCACCTTCCCCGTAGAGGAGCCCGACGAGGATATACGCGCCGTTAATCTTCGCGTCGATATTGAACGCGGAGTCCTTGCCGGAGCAGGACCACTGCCGATATTCAGGGTTATGCTGATACTTTTCGTTGATCTTATTCCAGCACGCTTCCCAATCGTTCGGGAACTCTTCTTTCCACTGGAGGACGTCGCGAACCATCTCCGCGTACTGCGATTCCGCGGGGATCGCTTCGAGAGCCTTTCGAATGATCTTCTCGACGTCCGTTTCAAAGAACGCTTCGCTATACATCGCGCCGACGAATTGCCCCGCGTATAAACCGTCCCCATAGTTCATCAATCGTCCGAAGGTCTCGCCCATTCTCACGGCGTTATTCGGAAGACCGGGAGAGACGAGGCCGGAGAAGTCCGCTTCGATTTGATAGTCGATATCGTCGGCGCACTTATTGAAGGCGGGATGGCTCGAGTTCGGGGGCGCGATTCCCCTGCGCAGATTCTTGCGTCCCTCGTTATTCGCGTGCCAGAGCATATACTCGCTATTCGCGAAATCGATCCCCGCTTGACGGATCGAGACGTCGAGCCCGTAATCTTCGAGGGTCTTCAAGAAGGTCATTTCAACATACAAATCGTCCTGACCAAACGCGTCGTTAATCATCTCCGGACGCCACGTCGGCATATCCCCCTCGGGGATCGTTTTATCGGCCCACCGAAATTCGGTCGGGGCGCCCCAACAGACGCCGGCGATCTGGCCGATCCACCCGGCTTTCATCTTATCGCGATATTCGGCGACGGAAATCTTTCGGAACGCTTTGCCGTCAATCGTGATATCTTCAGCGCGAGAGGTCGTTCCGCTCAAACCCGCGCTCAACAACGAGGCGGCGCCAAGAGCAAGGGAGACAAAAATTTTATTCATTATAAACTTCCTTCAATTGTCTTGAGGCGTCAAAAGAAAAGCGAGGTTCGTTCCCCGCCGCGTTCACATTGTATAAGAAACGAGAGAAAAAAGCAAATCATAAAGAAAAAAGCGCGTCAAAAAACTCGACGCGCTCCATAAGTTATGTTCTTTAATAGCGTAAAGATCGATCACTTGATGATCGTCTGGTCTCACTTGATGATCGTCTGGTCGCGGCTCGGGCCGACGGAGACGATCGCGACGGGCTTGCCGACGACTTCGGAGAGGCGATCGAGGTACTTCTTCGCGTTTTCGGGGAGATCCTCGTAGTTGCGCACGCCGGTGATATCTTCGGACCAACCGGGTAGAGTTTCGTAGATCGGCTTAACGCGGGCGAGATCGTCGACGTCGCTGGGGAAGTATTCGACGCGCTTTCCGTCGAGTTCGTAAGCGACGCAGATGTTGATCGTATCGAAGCCGCTAAGAACGTCGAGGAGCATGACGGAGAGTTCGGTCGCGCCGCCCAAACGGCTCGTATAGCGGACGGCGACGGCGTCGAACCACCCGCAGCGGCGCGGACGCTTCGTAACGGTGCCGTATTCGTTTCCGCGATCGCGAATCTTCTGACCGATTTCGTCGTGCAATTCCGTCGGGAAGGGACCGCCGCCAACGCGCGTAGTGTACGCCTTGACGATACCGACGATTCTCTTGAAGAAGGTCGCGCGAATACCGGAACCGGCGCAGACGCCGACCCCGGAGCTGTTGCTGCTCGTAACGTAGGGGAAGGTGCCGTAATCGACGTCGAGGAGAGAGCCTTGAGCGCCTTCGAGAAGGATTTTCTTATCGGCGTCGACCGCGTCGAGGATGTAGTTGACGGCGTCGCCGACGAAGGGACGCAAACGTTCCGCGTAGCCCAAATAATCTTTGACAATCTGCTCGGCGTCGAGAGGCTTCACGGTCGCGCGAACTTCTTCGTTGCGCGCCAAACCGGGTAGAGACTGATTCTTGAGCGCGCAAATAGCTCGAACCTTATCGGCGAAATCGGCGCGATAGAGGTCGCCGATTCTCAGCGCGGTCGATCGCCCGACTTTGTCGCGATAGCAAGGCCCGATACCGCGCATCGTCGTGCCGATCGCCTCGGAACGCACGCCGGTATCGTTCATCAACCGATCTTCTTCGCGATGCCACGGAAAGATGACGTGGGCGCGTTCGCTAATAAGGAGATTCTTCTCGATTTCGACTCCCGACTGACGAAGCGTGTCGATTTCCTGCAAGATAGCGGCGGGATCGATCACGACGCCGCTTGCGATGACGGACTTCACGTCGCTACGAAAAACGCCGCTCGGAATGAGCGAAAGCTTGTACTTCTTGCCGTCGAAAACTACGGTATGACCTGCGTTAGAACCGCCCTGATAGCGCACGACAACGTCGTTCTGCGCCGTCAAAAGATCGACGATCTTACCCTTCGCTTCGTCTCCCCATTGCAAACCAATTACGCAAGTAGCGGCCATGTCAACACCTTTCGTAAATGCAACCGACTATTCGCTCGGATCTAAACGCTCAAAATAAGTCATAACAACGCGCGTCCAGACCACATAACACACGAAAATGTCATTTTATCCCCATCGGATAAAAAGAAAAGCCCCCCGCAACAGGTCAGTTCGGCGTGTCAAGATACGGATCTTGACCCATCCCGCGTTGCATCTTTTTGCGTTCCTTCTCGTAATACAACATCGTTTTACGGTTCCGATAGCTCTTCTTCTCGACTTTTTTCTGAGCGCGATAGAAAAGCTTCGCCTTTTCCGGATGCTCCGAATCGGGGTCGTCTTTGTACATCTCCTTGAGTTTTTTTGCCTTCTTCGGCCCGAACGCTTTTTCGAGAATTTCGTCCTCCAAAGAGAGATATTGCCGATAACTCCCCGGATCCCCCTGGCGCCCGCAGCGTCCGATCAGCTGTCGGTCGATACGCGCGGACTCGTGAAGTTCCGTGCACACGACGTTCAACCCGCCGAGGGCGAGGACGTCTTTCGGCAACTTGATATCCGTACCGCGCCCCGCCATATTCGTCGAAACGGTGATCTTCCCGAGATGGCCCGCGTCGGCGACGATCTCCGCTTCTTCCGCGATGCGGTTCGCGTTGAGCACGCTATGTTCGAATTTACGCTCCATGAGGAGCTTCGAGAGGATTTCCGACTTGTCGATCGTTCGCGTGCCTATCAGCGTAGGCCTTCCGAGCGCGTGGACTTCGGAGATTTCTTCCACAATCGCGTTCCATTTCGCGCGTTCCGTCGCAAAGACCCGCGTCGGCAACTGAACGCGTTGAGGCGGTCGATTCGTCGGAACCGGAACAACGTGGCACTTATAAATCTTCGAAAGCTCGCGTCGCGAAGCCGCCGCCGTTCCCGTCATCCCCGCAAGGTGCTCGAAACGCAGAAAGAAGTCCTGCACCGTCACGCGCGCGGCCTGCCCCGTCGCGACCGTTATCTCGACGCCTTCCTTCGCCTCAACCGCCTGGTGAATCCCTTCGCGCCATTTGCGCCCTTCCCCAAGACGTCCCGTAAATTCGTCGACGATGACGATTTCCCCGTCGCGCACGACGTATTGTTGATCCAGATGAAATTCGCGGTCGACCTTAATCGCGCGTTTGACGTATGCGTAAATATGATAGAGACCGGTGCGT
>CAKVCP010000029.1 GCA_934725735.1 uncultured Thermoguttaceae bacterium | reverse complement strand
TCAGCAACCCGTACAGCAACCCGTACAGCAACCCGTACAGCAACCCGTACAGCAACCCGTACAGCAGCCTGTACAGCAACCCGTACAGCAACCTGTTCAGCCGACCGTACAGCAA
This sequence comes from uncultured Thermoguttaceae bacterium, assembly GCA_934725735.1. GTDB lineage: Bacteria > Planctomycetota > Planctomycetia > Pirellulales > Thermoguttaceae > RUG369. The sequence continues at coordinate 20,714 of CAKVCP010000029.1, read as the reverse complement.
CCTGTTCAGCCGACCGTACAGCAGCTCGAGCTGGACGCGAACGTCGAGGTCTTTACCCCCGGCTCAACGCAATCGGCGATTCAACCTGGTCAAGCGACTTCTAACGCGTCGATGATAGCGCAATCCGCTCCCGTCGTTGCGATGGCGCCGACCGAGACGCCTTCCCCTCAGACGACTACGCAGCGCACTCCTCAACAATTCGCTTCCGTCGGTCCGGTCTTAGACTACACGATCCCTGAAAACGCCGTTACCTACGACTATTCCGACGACGACAGTTGGGAAGACGAAGAGTGGGACGACTCCGCGTGCGCCACTTCCGGCGCAACCGCGACCGCCGATCCCGTCGCGCCCCAGCCCGTAATCGCGCAACCTGTCGCGCCCCAGCCCGCAATCGCGCAACCTGTCGCGCCCCTGCCCGCGCAGACGACTCAAGGATTTAGCGAATACGCAACGCCAACCTTTTCCGTCAAGGAGCTCGACGCGAAGTTCCACGATGAAATCGCCCGCGTCGCTTCCCTCGAAGAGTTTGCCGCGTGCGCCGGGATAAAGAAAGCGGGTCGTTATCTCGCGCCGATACGCGTTCCCGAAGCGCTCAAGGAGAAGAATAGCGGGTACCTCGTCGCGCAATGTTCCGATTTACATAGCGCGAACGCCGACGTTGATCCTGTCAAATTCCGTCCCGACGTCGCCAACGTCACCTACCGCGACGCCGCGGATTATATCCGAATGACGGCGCACATCGGAAGCGGCAATCCGGGGCTCTTCGTCTCCGCAAATTCTCAAGAGACGCTCGTCGCTTATCGTCCCGGTTCCATCGGCGGCGAAAACGCTCAGGAACCAACGCCAGCCTTAACGCGGAAAGCGCGTCCACGACGCGAGGAAGCGACTCCCGAGACAATCGACGCTCGTCCTTTGCCGACGGAAACTGCGCCGCAAGAGGCCCCCGAAGCGCTCGCCGCTCGAGAGTCGGAAGACGTCGATCTTTGGACGCAACTCGAAAAAGAATGGCAGGCCCTCGTTGCGCGAACTGACGGGCTAGTCGCCGACTTCGTTTCAGTCGCGACGATTGAGAAGGAATACGACGATCCGATCCTCGTCGCCGTCGCAACCGAAGCTCCTCTCGAAGAGGATTTCGACGACGATGAAGACTGGGACGACTCCGCCTTTGCCGTCTCCGGCGCCGTGCAAGAGCCTATCGCGGCGGCGTCCGTTCCTCAGACAACCGGCTTTGGCGACTATACGGCGCCCGTCCTTGCGACGCCCGTCTCATCCCCTTCCGTCCCTTCGAACCAGGTTTCGCCAGAACAAAGCGCCCCTCGATACGTCGCGCTGAATACGACTCCCGCCAATTCGTCGACGCCGAGTTCTGCGGGGATTCCGTCGACGCGAAAGAGCACGACTCCCGAGGAACGCTTGGAAGCGGCGAAGAGGGCTGGCGCTCAAATCGTCGAACTTTCGCCGGAGCAGTACCGCCATGCCGTCGCCAAAGGGCTCGGTACGGTTCCTCAAGGAAGATGAGACGCTAAAATATAAGTTCAGATGTTGCGAAAAACGCGTCGCCGCGCTAGAATTCTCTCTAAAGAATCACCAGCGCGCGACGCGTTTTTCGGTTAGACGCAAGCGATACGCTCACAGAAAATAGAAGGACGAACGTATGAACGGTTCACAAGGCTTTTATCAGGAGATTGCGCGGCGTCTCGACCATGCGCTTTCTTTTTGCGACGATACGAAAGCGGTTCTCATCGGCAAGGGAACTCTTGCCGCGACAGGGGACTTTTTCGCTCAACTCTTTCCGAATTCCAAGGCGTTTATCGTCGCGGATGAAACAACCTACGAGCTTGCGGGTAAAGCGGCGGAAAAGAGTCTTCGCGATAAGGGGATAGAGACGGAAGACGCGTTTATCTTCCGCGAACCGCATATGCACGCGGAAATGCGACTCGTCGACGACTTGCGCCCAAAGTTCGAGTCGACGAACGCGATCGCCGTCGCCGTTGGCTCGGGTACGATCAACGATCTGTGTAAATACGCCTCCTCTCTCGTCAACCGTCCTTATATGACCTGCGGTACCGCCGCGTCTATGGACGGCTACACTTCTTTCGGCGCCTCCATTGAATACAACGAAACAAAACAAACCTTCAGTTGCCCCGCTCCGCGCGGTGTTCTCATCGATATGAACGTCCTCGCCAAAGCCCCGCAGAAGATGAGCGCCGCAGGGTACGCGGATCTTATCGCCAAAATTCCCGCAGGGGCGGACTGGCACCTTGCGGATCTTTTGGGAACGGAACCGATCGACTCAATCGCGTGGAAGCTCGTGCAAGACAATCTGCGCGAATGGGTTTCGAATCCTCTCGGCGTCGCGGTCGGCGATTCCAAAGCGCTCGCGTCCCTTGTCGAAGGGCTAATCATGAGCGGATTGGCGATGCAAAAGGCCAAAACGTCGCGAACCGCTTCCGGCGCGGAACACCAATTCAGCCATCTTTGGGACAATCAACACCACACATACAACGGCGAAGCGCCCTCTCACGGATTCAAAGTTGGGATTGGAACGATCTCGACGTCCGCGCTTTACGAACATATCCTCTCAACGTGGACGGAAGCCTCCTTTCAATCCGCAATCGACAACGTCGACAAGAATTTCCGTAGCTGGGAAACGATCGAAAAAGAGTTGGAAGAACGTTTTGGAACAACGGGACTCTACGAAACGGTCAAGAGAGAGTGCCGTAAAAAGTACGTCGAACCGGAAGAACAGCGACGGCGTCTTCTCCTCTTCAAAGACGCGTGGCCGGAACTCAAACTCAAATTGGAAGAACAGCTTCTTCCCGCCTCGCAAATTCAAGAACTCATTTGCCTGTCGTCGGCGCCCTCTATTCCGGAAGAGATCGGGATCGCTCGAGAACGTCTCCATAAATCCTATCAACTCGCTCAGCAGCTGAGATATCGGTACAACGTCCTCGACTGGACGCAAGACATGGGACTCTGGAAAGAAAGCGTCGACGTTCTCTTTGAACCCGGTGGCTTCTGGTCGTTCTAATCTTGCTCGACTCTACAATGAAAAAAGCGTCGGTTTGAAAGCCGACGCTCTTTTTTTATCGTTTGCCAATCTCGTCTAAGGAGAAGACGCTTCCATTAGGAAGAAGACCGCGCATGTCGAAAGACGGGAATGAGAAACCGTCCCAAGAAACGACATAAGGGCCAAAGGGCCCTTATGCGACTATACAGGCAAGCCTTCCGCTAAGATCAGGACTTCACGAAACGCCCGTTAGCAGGAATGAGATCAGTTGCCAAGCTGAGAGATATCAAGAGTCTTGGAGTTGAAGTTGTTCTTGTACCAGTAGGTGGCTTTGTCGTTCGGAGCCATCGCCTTGGTGAGGACTTCGTGATCGACAGATTCGTTGACGACGCGGGTCGAACCGTCAACCATAGCGGAGACGATGACGCCGGGGTGAGAGGAGGACATACGAGCCCAAGCCCAAAGACCGCTGTTGACGCTGTTAGGACTCTGCGAGTTGTAAGTGTTGACGGTGGAAGCGTCCATCAAGTCGCGGAGGTTGTTCACCTTGAGAGGAGAAATGACGCCGCTGACAAATCCGTCGCCGGAAACCAGCGCTTCATCAATGACCGCAGGATAGTCCCAGTTATATTTACCACTAGTGTCGACAGAGTTGACGCAGAAGCCGACGAGGAATTCTTGCGAAGCCCAGATATTGCCCGCTTGGAGGTTTTCAGAAACCAAAAGGGTATTCGTCGTACCGTCTTTGATCGCGCTGATGGAAAGCTTTTCGCCGCCGTAGACGCCGTCGGTGAGGACGCCGTAATTCTTGGAGACGTCGGTCGCTTTGAGAGCGCCGTTAGCGTCAACGTAGACAGGACCGTCGGCTACGCCGCAGTTCGCGACGTAGTTATTCGAATTTGCTTCGCCAGACGCAGTACCGGCGCTCTTGCAGACGAAGGTTTCAATAGCGATATCGCAGTTAGTAGAATCATAACCTTCCGTTTGTATGACGTCGTAGAGTTGCTGCTGTTCAATATAGGGGAAGAGTTGCGGAATCCAACCGAGCTGAAGCCTGCCGTTACCGGAGGCGACAGCGTTTTCGCTAGCGCCGGTCCAGGCCACGTCGCCGTCGTCGCGCCAGTGCGGGAAGCGATTCTTCGTTTGCTCGTACTGGATGAAAGCCAGCGCGATATTCTTCTGATTGTTCATGCATGTCGTACGACGACCCTGCTCACGCGCAGACTGCACCGCAGGGAGCATGAGACCCGCGAGCATACCGATGATAGAGATGACTACCAGCAGTTCGATGAGCGTAAAACCTGCAATAGACGTTTTTTTCATTTCCCTCATTCCTTATACAGAATAGAGCGACGCGGCGACGAACGCGGATACGTTCGTACGTCTGCGCAACGGATGACTTGCCCAAAATTATGATTTCAAATAAATTTGCCTGCGACTTTCAAAAAAAACCGCGAGGCGGTATAATCTACATTCCTCAGAAAACTGAGGACGCTAATGTAATAGCATACTAAAGCGGGGAATTTTTCGCAAGCGTTTTCCAAAAAATTTTTGATTATTTGGGAAATTCTGCGAAAACTCGCGTTCATAATTGACCATTACAAAACTTACGCGAATTGTATCGATAATCACAGAGGAAACGGCGCGCTTGAAGCCTACTTCGTATTCCCGCCGAGCGCCTTCTCGCCGGTCGGCTCGTCGACCTCGGCGCTTCCCTCTGCGGATTCCTCCCGAGCTTCCGATTGAAGACGGAAGAACAGAAGAACGTCCTTCAGGTTCTCCTTCGCGGGGGCTTCGCTCGGCGTCTGCGTCCATTCCTGGAGGACGCGAGAAACCTTCACGTCGCGAGTCGCCCCTACTCCTAGCCGATCGACTAGTCGACGCACCTGCGTCGGCGCGACGTTGACGAGTCGAGCTTCGCCTTTTCCGCCATTCTGGAGATAGCGGATCCCTTCTTCTTCACAGATGCGCTCTATTTCGCTCATCTGCGCGCGAAGCCCCGCGCTCCCCGCAAAGGAGACCTTGATCCAATATTCTTTCTGCGACAACCGACGAGCGTCGCGTCGAAGCGTAAATCCGCTTGTTTCGTCCTCCGGCGCCGACCCCGACAAGTCGACGCAGCTGTCCATACTAATTTCCACTGCCGGGGGAGGCGACGATAAAAGCGTCGTTCCTTCACGAAACCTACCGCTCCCCGCGCTACGCGCCGAAAATCCCCTCGTCGAGCTTACCTGAGGGCTTCCCAGCGCGCGCGCGGCGCTTAACCCCATGGCGACGTCCATTTTGGGAGACGCAGGCGCCGCTTCGTCAAGAATTCCGCCGTTTAGGGATTGAAGATCATTCGAGTCTAGCGCTCGAGAGTCTCCGAAGGAATCGCCCATTTTCGCCGACATAAGGGTTCCGGAGTCGCTGCTCTTGAGCGGTTCCGTTTCTTCGTCCATTTCCTGATCTTCCTCAGAACTGATCGTCCTTTCCTCGGGAACGCTTTCGATCTGCTCGAAAACCTTTGCGGAACCGGAATCCTTCGTCGAATTCAAAGCGAGAAGTCGATCGGAATAATCCGTGAAATTTCGACGCAACGTCGCGTCGCTAAAAAGCGCGACGCCGGAGAAAATCGCCGCGACGCTCGCCGCAATCACCCCCCAATTCTTCGCGCGAGTCCTTCGACTCGACTTCGACGTCGAAGAGGCAGCCTTCGCTCGCCGCGCGTCGATCGCGTTCCAGGCGTCAGAATTACGCAACGACTCCTGCAAACGATTCTCATAATCCTTAGGAAAAGGACTCTTGCTATTCTCAAAGAGTCGACGCATTCGACGCGTCCAGTCTATCTGAGAACGCAACGCCGCGTCAAATTGAGAGCGTTCCTCTACCTGACGCGCTTCCTCGTCGGAGAGCTCCCCGTCAACATACGGATCGACTAATTCGTTCCAATCCAAAATTTCCATGCTCGACGATCCTCGATCTCGCGACTGCTTCGCCGCGGATGACGCGCCCCAACGCGGAGCGCGTTAAAAACGATTAGCGTCGATTCTTCTCACCTTGACGATCTCAAGAGCGATACCCCGCGCGTTCGAGAATCTCGCGAAGCGCCGCGCGCGCTCGATGCAAACGACTGCGCACCGTTCCGATCGGAACTCCCAAAACCTCGGCTATCTCGTCATAGCTGGCCCCTTCGATTTCGCGAAGCGAGAGGGGTTCGCGATATTCGTCGGGAAGACGCTGGAGCGCCGCGTTCAAAACTCGCGCGTCGTCCGCTCGGCGCGATTGCGCGTCGGGCGAGTCGATATCCGCTTCGAAAGAGTCGCCGAACTCCTCGACAAACGCGTCGATCGACGTCGTTCGGCGTCGCCGTCGCAGAGCCCCTACCGCGCAGTTGTACGCGATTCGATAGAGCCAGGTGTAGAATCGACTTGATCGTCGAAACCCTTCAAGATGCGTCAACGCCTGCACAAACGTCTCCTGCGTCACGTCAAGCGCGTCTTCTGGATTACCTACGATCGGGAGCGCCAAATTGAAAACGCGATCCTGATACTTCAGCGCTAGTTTGCCGAAAGCTTCTCTATCTCCGGCAAGAGTCTGTTCAATCAATAAATCGTCGTTCACTTTCCGCTCCTCTGCAACCTGAGACGCGCGGCGCCGTCGAAAGTTCCAATAAGCTTTATTTTTCTTAACGCGCCCCCAGCTGTCGCAATAGGGCCAATCCAACGAATACACGCCGGCGTTACAATAGTCGTATCGCAGTGCCTGGGTCATCTTGTTCGCTCCGTTATGAAACGGCGGTATCTTGTGAAAATCCCAAGGAAGAGGAACGGAAAAGGGCTTCGCAAATCCCGCCAAAAAATAAATTTCTTATCTCTATGGAACCGAACGTTTTTCGAACCGTCTAAATTTGAAACGTTCACTTTAAACACATTGTTTCAAAACGCTACACTTTGTTCTTTTTTCTATTCGAAAAACGCTCTTTCTACCCCTGTATTTGCATTTCAGGCGCCAATTCAAATTCCTCCTATTTTTTCCTCTCACAAACGTGCAAAAAAGCGTCGATAACTCCGCTCTCTCCCCCTTTGCTCCAATTTTTTTCCTTTAACGAACTTTCGCGAAAATTAGATTTCAACTCCCCGTATTAATAAGGAGAGCGCTTGACGCGCCCATCTGGATTGACTATCCTTCCGACGATTGTCGACTTACGTTGCATTAATATGATCGTTTTATTTTGCGCTACTCGCGCTTTACAGCCGCTCTTATGAAATCTGCACAAAAAAAACTTGCATTGCGTCGGCGCGGCTCCTCTAATGTCCTGCGCAAAATAAAACATATTTGTTTCTGGGGAGCTTTCCTTCTTATCGTAACGTTAGGAGTCGCCGCTTTCCTCGTCTACAAAAACGTCGATTCTCAGCTCCGCGACGCTGTGTCTCGCGTCTTATGCGCTTTCTATCCCGCTTTCGACGTCTCCTTCAAGGACGTGAAACTCGACTCGAATCGCGGGGTGTATATCCACAATCTCGAATGGCGCAAAAGGAGAGGCGCTAAAGACGAAAAGCCCCTTTTAACCGTCGAGGAAATATACGTCGCCTTGCCGATTAATCCAAAAACGCTCTTGCGAGGCGCGCCAAAGGTTCAATCTCTCTGTATCAAGAGGCCTCTTCTAAACGTCGAGGGGGGCGTCTTGCAACTATGCGACGCACTCTCTGAACTTGTCCCCGTTGCGAATTCGCAAATCGAGCCCCACTTCTCCGTGCAAGTCGACGACGCCTCCATTCTCCTGGGAACCACAAACTTCTCCGGGCTCACCCTCTCGATCGTTCCTCGACCTTCTCTCCCACTAAATTCGAACGACGCGTCCACCCCCGAACCTTCGCAAAAAACGCTGGAAGAAGAGGCGCCCCTCCCCGAGATTTCCCGATATCAAAGCGTCGCGCCCGCCGTCGCCGTCGACTCGCCAAGTTCCGCAAGATACGGCTTCGTGAGCTATCAGCCCTCATTCTCCGTCGAACCTCCCCCCGAAGAAACGAAGCCCGCCTCTTCCAATTCCTCTCAAAAGACGGGCGGCTGGGAGGTCAAATTCTTTGTCTCCAATCCTTATGTCGAATCGATTCGCGGGGTCGGCGAATTATCCGAAAACGCGTGGAGCCTCTCCGGTTCCGTCGCCAATTTCGATCTCGCCGCGCTCGTCGCCGTAGTCCGCGTCGCGTTTCCCGAACAGCTCAAACTCCTCGAAGGCGCTCAAGGGAAAACCTCCCTCTCATTCTCGTTAGAAAGCAAAGACCATTCCCTACAACTCGGCTCTTGGAAAATTGAGGGGACCGTCGCCAACGCGGCCTTATCGTCGCCGATCCTCAATTACCCGGCGTCCGACGTCAACGCGTTTTACCTTATAGAAAACGACAAGATCGAATTGCGAAGCGCGACCGCCGTATGCGGACAGTCCTCCGTCAAGGCGGCGTTTCAGAGTCTCGCTGGAAAAAAATCCTTCGCGCGCGTTCAGTTCGACAACGTCTCCGTCGCCGATTCCGTCTTCGCCGACTCGCTCCGACGCGCCCAAAAGCTCCTCGTAAGCGACGCCGAAAAAATCAATAAGCTTCTCAACTTCCTCGACGACTACTCCTTCGAAGGAAAAGCCTCCTTCGACGTTCAATTGGAAAAATCCGCGAACGCGCAAGACGCATGGGCGCCGCGCAGCGTTGTCGCCGCCGTCAACAACCTTTCTTTTTACCCGATCGTCTTTCCCTACCCGTTGGAAGAACTGCAAGGAACACTCTCCCTAAACGCGGAAGGCGACCTCGCTATCGACCTCGCCTCAGCCCCCGACGCGCCCCCCGTCGTCGCGCAAGGATTCTTCGCCGACGTCATGACCAATCCCCGCGGACAATTTGACGCGCGAGTCGACAATCGCGCGATCGACGTCCGCGTCTTGAACGCGTTGCCTCCGCAAGCGAAAACCCTCGTCAATTCCCTCCATCCATCCGGTTCTATCGGAGCGCGCGTGCGCATCATTTACGACAAAGACGCTCGTCCTGAAGATCCGCTCGCCGTCGAAGCCGCCGTCAACCTCTCCGGCGCATCTTTGCGATACGACTACTTTCCTCTTCCTATATCCGGCGTCGCGGGGCAAATTTTCTTACGCGACGAGGCTTGGGCGATCTCCCAACTCTCGGGGAAAAGCGGGGGCGCCGTCCTCGCTGCTGCGGGCTCTCTTGTCTCGGGAAAAGGATTCTCCCTTTTGAGGCGCGCCTTTGAAAGAGAAAACGCGCGTCTGAAGAACGCAACCGCGCAGCTGCCTTCGCTCCCCTTCCCGGAGAATTTTCCCCTTTTGTTGGAAGAGTCCCCCGCTCCTTTGAAGTTCTTCACGGGAATTCCCGAAGTTGCGGGCTCTAAGCTGCCTGCGGAAGATTGGCGTTTCCTTTTAGCGGCGAACGTTCGTCGTTTCCCGCTCGGGGAAGAGCTTATCGCAGCGCTGGAACATTACGATGGAAAAGAGCTCTTGCAAGAGTTAAAGCTCGAAGGAAAGGCCGACGGTCAAATTCGCGTCGGTTTCAGAACCGATGAAAATCGACTCGCCCTCCAATTCGACGCCCAGCCGATCCCCGGTTCAACCTCCTTCCAACCGACTGGATTCCCCTATCCTCTCACGGACGTCGAGGGAAAAGTGTCATGGCGAGAAGGACGATTAACGATTTCCGATCTTCGCGCTCGAAACGGCGTCACGACGTGCACCGCAAACGTCGTGAGTCAAAACGTGCCGGGCGTCGGACGCGTCGTCGACGTCTCGCCGTTGCGCGTCGATCAGCTCCAAGTCGACCGAGACTTGCAAAGCGTCGCCGGAAAAGACACGCAGAAATTCCTTTCATTCTTGAAGCCCGTAGGGTTCTTCAACGTCGACGGTTCCGTCCGCATTACGAGTCCGGCGGATACTGCGGCAAAGAGAAAATACGCATGGAACCTCCGCTTTATCGCCCAGCAAAACTCCACGCTCCCCGGCGAGGCGGTCGCCGCTATATGCGGAAGGTTTCGAACTTACGGGGTCGCTCTTCAGAATACGAGTCCGCTGATTTACGGGGAGCTGGATCTCGATTCCTTCTTCTATAAGGACGCGCAAGTCTCCAATATGCGTGGGCCCCTTTATTATAATGGCGCCGACTTCTTCTGGGGAGCCGACGCGCCTTTGATTCGGAATACGCCCGTTTACTCCGATCCTTTTGTGCGAGAGAAGATCGACGCGGATCCGACGTATCAAATCATCTCGGCGTCGGCGTCTCCGCGCGTCCTTCGCGGACAAACTCAACAGACGATTTCACGCGACGTTTTATCTGCACAAACCGCAAGCGGCGCGGCGGCGGCTTCAGCGCTTTCCGAGCAAACGAAGTCTTCTCATATCGAGCGCGCCTCGGGGCTACGTTCGATCGAGGCGAACGTCTTCGGCGGTCGAATCTGTTGCGACGGGGTCTATTTGGGCGCGCAGGATCAGACGTATCGACTCAACGCCAGACTTGAAAATTCCGCGTTGGAGCAAGCGCTTCGCGTTTTCGCCCCCGGTTCCAGGCCCCTCAAAGGACGCGTCAATATGTCGTTGGCCTTGCAAGGCGAAGGAAAGAACACCGCCGCGCTTAAAGGAGAAGGAAGCGTCGAAATTCGCGAAGCTCAGCTCTACGAACTCCCACAAATCGTAAAAATTCTCAGTTTATTAAGCGTCAAAAATCCAGGCGAGAACGCCTTCGGTTCATGCGACGTCGACTTCAAGGTGCTGAGCGATCACGTAAAACTCACACGCGTTCTCCTCGAAGGAGACGCTCTCACTCTCTTTGGCGACGGCTGGCTCACAATTCGCGGCAAAGAACAACTCGTCGACCTAACTTTGAATTCCAGGCTAGGAAATCAAAAATCACAGATTCCAATCCTTTCCGACGTCATCGGCGCCGCGGGAGACCAGATCGCTCAAATTCGCGTCGAAGGAAATCTCGCCTCCCCCGTCATACAGCAGGAAAACCTGCCGGGACTCAAAAAAGCGTGGTGGAGCATTTTCCCCGAACAAGAGCCGACGCCTGCGGAAGCCGCCCCCGAAGAACGCGCGAAGCCTGTGCGCGACGCGATCAAAAAACTCGTCGGGGGAAGCGACAAGGACGAATAAAAATCCTCTTGCCGAGTGTTAAACTCATGATACAATTTCTCCTTTTTACGGGAAATGGCGACGCGACTAGAGATTACAGAAAGGATTTATATGGCTGAAAGTAAAAATTCACAGAAAAAATACCCCGCCTCTGGAAACGAAACCTCCTTCTATCGACAAGTGAAATGCGATAATTTTACAGTCGAAGGGTATTCGCGCGCGCCGGTCATGACGTTTTGGAGAATACCTGAATTCAAACTTGGGTTTGATCTTGGGTGGCAACCCTGGGAATTTATGGGGATTCCACGATATTTCGTATCCCACGCGCATATGGATCACATCCTCACCCTACCTGCTTACATAGCGCGACGAAGAATGATGGATATGACTCCTCCGACGATCTATATTCCAGAACAAAAGGTCGGGGATTTGCGCCAGTTGCTCGCGGCATTTTCGAGGCTCGAACAGAGCGTCATGCCTTGCGAAATTATCGGCGTAAGGCCCGGCGACGAAATCGATCTCTCGCGAGAGCTCGTCGTCTCCGTCCATAAAACATGGCACACCGTTCCATCCGTCGGTTACATCGTTTGGGAAAAGAGAAAAAAACTCCGTCCCGAGTTTCTCGAACTTTCGGGGGAAGAAATTAGGGAACTCAATCAACAAGGAGTGCAGATTTCTTACGAGTTGCGCTTCCCGCGCGTTGCCTTCCTGGGAGACAGTTCTCCGCGAGGGCTCGACGAAAATCCCGACATGTATCGCGCGGACGTCCTCATTACAGAGATGACGCATCTTCCTCATGGGAACGATATCAATCCCCTGACGGGCCATATGCAGTTGGAAGACTACGTGAATCGACGTGAAAAATTTCAGAATAAAAAGATTATCGCCTCGCACTTTAGTATTCGATACTCTTCGCGTGAAATCGACTCGACTGTTCGCGAAAAACTCCCCGACATGCTCGACGGTAGGCTCGTTCTTGTTTGAATTTCTTACAAAATGAGAAAGAATCAGGGGCTTTTCTGAGAGGAATCCCCTTCCTCGTTATCTAAGATTTCATAAGAGAAGTACTTTTAAGTACAAAAATACAGCGTGATTGTTGTTCTTTACACACTTTTTACATACGCTATTTTAGGACTTGACAAAACTGCTAGTATAGTAGAATTGTGTATGTTTAGGCTCTTACCAAAATCGCCTCGAGACAAGCGGTTAGAGTTTGTCTCCCGGATTTACGTGTCAATTTGCAAAGCTTCTGAGATCTTCAAAATGAATAAAACGTTTGTCTTTAGCGCGCTGGTTCTCGTCTGCGCGTTGATGTTACCCGCGTGCGGTTCTAAAAATAACCTCAAGATCGAAAAGGTCTCCGGCGTCGTGACCCTTGACGGCGAGCCTCTCGCCGACGCCCTCGTCTATTTCACTCCTGTTGGCGACGGAGCCCCCGCTTTTGGACAAACCGACGCACAGGGTGTTTATCAACTTCAAACCGCTTCCGGCTCCATTGGCGGAACCACCGTTGGAAACTATAAGATTCACTTTCAACATGAAATCGTCATTAAGCCTGAAGAAGTCGTCACCAAGATAAACGAGGACGGCGACGAAGTTGAAGTCATTGAAGAAGGCGAAACCGAAAACGATCTTCCCGCAAAGTATGGCGATCCGGAAACTTCCGGTTTCACCGCAGAGGTCGTCAAGGGTAAGAACACCTTCGATTTCAATCTTGAGTCGGAATGATTAAACAACTAACGAAGACGATTTGTGTTGCGCGTCCTCGTCCATTTAAATACTTTCCCTGGAATTTGAAGCTCTCATCGAGAGCAGAGCATATGCGCCAAAGACGCCCTAGCAGGGAATTTTGGGAGTTATTTCAATGTCTAAATCTCGTCAACATGGTTTCACCTTGGTGGAACTCCTCGTTGTTATCGCCATTATCGGTATCCTCATCGGCCTCCTCCTTCCCGCCGTTCAAGCGGCTCGTGAAGCGGCCCCGTCGTATGCAGTGCACAAATAACCTGAAACAGCTCGGTCTCGCCGTCCAGAACTTCGCCGACGCTCAGGGCCGTATCCCCAACCAGTATAAAGACCTCTATTGGAGAACCGGCGCTTTCAGCACGAGCAATAACACCATCAAGACGCGTCTTGATCGAGTCTCCGCTCAGTGCCTCCTCCTCCCCTATATCGAACAGCAGGCGCTCTTCACGGAAATCGTCACTGATTTCCAAAACGCCGTTGCGAAAAACGACGCTAATTACTCTCCTTCTCCGACTAACGGCAGCACCATTCCTACGAACGCTACCCGCAACCCCTATACCGTTGCTATCGACGGTTTCCTTTGTCCCTCCGATGGACGCGCTACCGGAGCCAAGGGTGAAACTAACCACATCTCTCGTTGTAGCTATGCGACCTGCAACGGCGACACCTCCTTCCAGAACAGCAACGAAGCTCAGAACAAGAATCGCCGCGGCGTTTTCGTCAGCGGTAAAGCTGGTAAAACGACACTTGCGACGCTCACCGACGGTACGAGCAACACAATGGGCTTCTCCGAAGTCTGCGTCTCTGACCCCAACATTACTGATATGAATATCAGATCTGGTATCGCGTATCTTACTCGGACGATTTCAACTAATCCCACTAATTGCTTAAACATGCGCGATTCCAGCGCTTCGAACCAGTTCAAAACTGGCGTCAAAGCCTACTACAGTGAAAAGGGTCGTCGTTGGAACAATGCGAACTATGCGAACACCAACTTCCAAGCCGTTCTCCCTCCGAACGCTCCTAGCTGCTCCTCTTCTCAAGCGCAGCTATACGAACGCCCGATGTTAATCTCCGCTTCCAGCAATCACTCCGGCGGCGTCAACGTCGCGATGATGGACGGTTCCGTCCGTTTCGTTTCTGAAACGGTTGACTGCGGTAATACCAGCGAACCTTGCAACGAATCTTACACCGGCAAATCCAAGCGCGGCGTCTGGGGCGCGATGGCGACTCCCGCCGCTGGCGAAACGGTCTCTCTCTGATTTAAAATTGGGCGCATCCGTCTAAGACGTTTATGCGCCTCGTGTTAAGCTTTTGGCATAAAAGAACGTCGATAACGTTGACGTTCTTTTTTTTATATTCTATAATGACTTTACCATGACGCCACGTTTTTATTTTTTCATTTGCTTTATCGCTCTAGCTCTATCCTTCGCTTCATGCGCGCCAAAGGATTCCAATATCTGCGGACAAGTCGAAGGGATCGTTCGAATCGATTCCCAACCTCTTGCCAACGCAGACGTTTATTTTGATCCGATCGCCGAAGGCTCCTTCGCCTCGGGAATCGCCAACGAAATCGGCGAGTTTCAACTCAAAACCGCCGGGCAGTCTACCTCTACCGATATCCCCGTCGGTCAGTATCGAGTCTTCTTCAATCACGAAGGGGTCGCTTCCCCCGACGTCTTGGATGAAGATGGAGCGATCGTCACCCCCGCTACGACTTATTGCGACGTGCCAGTCAAGTATACCAATCCCGAAACCTCGGGACTGATCGTCGAAGTCGCCGAGGGCGAGAATTTCTTCAACTTCAACCTCAAGGTCGACAAGTCGCCCGATGAAACCGCGGACTGAGACGTGCGTCGGGCATTATCTCTTGCCCCTCGGCAGTATGCTCATCCTTGACTATGAGAAAGGGCTCATTGGGCTCTGCTTTGAATTGCAAAGAGACGACGCCGAGGCGGCGGACGCAAGCCGTATCCTCACGGAAGAGCCTTTTGAAAAATCCAAGGCTCTTTCAAACTTTTCAGTTCCAATTAGGAGCCGTAATCTCCTCCGCGAGACTCAGTCTCTTCATACTATTCGATAACTTTTTCAATAAAGAAGGAGTTCGTTTATCATGGGCGCAATCAGAGAATGTAAGCCCGTTTTACTTTTAATAGCCGCCTTCGCCGCAAGCGAAGAAGCCATGCAACGCGGAAAAAAACTCGCTGAAAGAGAATTCGGGCCGATTGCGTTAGAAAGCAAAACCTATCGCTTCGACGACTTCACTCCATATTACGCCAAAGAAATGGGCGAGGCGCTTCCGAAACGCTTTTGGGTCTTCCAAAATCTGATCGATCCTGGCGTCCTTGCCGATATCAAACGCCAAACGAACGAATGGGAAGCGAAGATCGGCAAAGATCTCTTTATCAACCAACGAGCCGCGACGCCGCGCCCGTTAAACCTAGATCCTGGATATATCGAACTCGGGAAGCTAATTCTCGCCTCCACGAAAGATCACGCGCACCGAATCTATCTTCGAGACGGTATCTTCGCGGAAACGACCCTTATGTATTCGAAAAAGGACTGGCAAGCTCTCCCCTGGAGCTACGCGGATTATCAAGACAAGGAAAATCAAGCGTTCTTTACTCAGTGCCGCGAATATCTCAAAACGCGCTATCAGCTCTTGGCGCTAAAAAACGCGCAAAAGTGAGTCGTTACGACACGAAATCGGGGAGCGCCTTTCTCAACTCCGCGCTCAGCGTCTGAATAACGTCGTCGCGCGTTTTCAGTGGCGCTCCCGTTAATAGCGACGTCGCCCTTTTCAAATCTGCGAGTCCCTTGAGTTTCGCGCCCAAGTTCTCCGTCGCGACCTTGCGCTCCGACATACTCGAAAAGTCGCGACGCTCTGCGGCGTCGCGAAGTTCCTTCCAGAAAATCGGAAGCTCAATCTGATTCGAAGGATGCGCGGGTATTCTTATGACGACGGAATCTTCCATCGCCTTGCCACGCGTCTGCAAATGATGAACGAGGGAGACTTCGCGCGCCAACGTCGCTTTGAGAACGCCTTCGCTTACGCGCAACGAGAGACGTTTGCGCGATTTGTCGTATTTCGCCCCGTAAATGGAAGCGCCGCCCCCCAACGCGCCCCCTAGCGCCGCTCCGATCGCCGTTCCCACTCCTAACGAAAGGCCCGCAAGCGCAATATCCGCCGCCAACCCCACCGTCGCGCCGATCGTCGCGCCTAGAGACGCGCCCCTCTTTAACTGCTCGCTTCTATCCTCCTCTTCCTTTGTCTCCTCTTCGACCTGCAACAACTCCCGGTTTAACACGCTCGGTTTAAATCCCCACGTCTTGAGAAGTTCCGCCTGCGCCTTCAACTCACGACGCATTACGCCTTCCGTCAATCGGCCTTGCAATTTCTTGAGAGAGTCTTGAACCTGCGAAGAGTCGACGTTCGACGCCTCGTAACGACACGTCGCCACGTCTAAAAGCAATTCCGCAATGATCTGACGCGACTCTTCAAGTCGACGTCGTTCTCGAGCTTTGCGATCCTCTAGCTCCATTCGTAAAACGCGGCGCGTCAACGGATCGCGCGACAAAGCGACGAGCTTTTCAAAGAGCGCTACCTCGTCAGAAAAAACGCGACGGTGAGCGTCGTAACACTGAACCAGAAAAAAGCTCTTCTGGAAAAGCGTCGCGTCCCATTCTTTCCGAAAATCGGCGCACGTTCCCCCTTCGTCCCCTTGAACTCCTAAATTGTTATACGCGACAAGCGTCGGTTTACCGATATGTTGGAGGAGAGTTATTGTCGATTTCAAAAGGGAACGTCGGGGATCTTCCGCTATGTTCGCGACAAACATGACCACGTCGCACTTCTCGATCTCTCGCCACGCGCGAAGATCGTGACGAAAATCTTCGTCTTCCGTCGGAATCGCCGCGAGAATATCGGCAAGAGTAAACTCCCCGTCCTGATCTTGCGCCAAAGAGTTCTCCGTCACATTTTCCAGGATCTCGCTCGAAGTCTGAAAACCCGGCGTGTCGATCAATTGCAGAATCTCCGCAGCTCCTCGACAAAAAACGCGCTGCATCTCCGCGCGTATCGTCGTACCCGTATACGCGTTCACGCACCCGAACTCAGGATCGTTCGTCAATGTTCGGAGAATCGACGTTTTACCCTCGTTGGTCGGTCCGACTATCGCCACCACAAGGGGTTTGACTCGATTTAACTCGTCTTGCGTTAAATAGGATTCGTTGCCTTCCATTCTCACACTCCGAACAATCCTTATACCTTTGGAGTCGCTAATAAAATCTCGCGCGCGGCGGAAATCGCGTTCTTAATCTCTTCAAGGGTAGAAAGGGACGAGCTTTCCAGCGGCTCCATGATAAGAGCCGTCCTCTCGGCGATCTGCGCTTCGTCAAACCCCTGCAACTCCAGAACCACGCTCCACGCCGTCGTCGCTCGCGCCAACGCGCTAACGGACTCCGTACTCGTCTCCTCTAAGCCTTCCTCGGGCGTCAACCCCTCCGTGTCAGTTCCGTTCGCGCGAAACTTTGCGGCGATCTTACTCCCAACATGACGCAACGCTTCGGGCGCCATCGAGCCCAAAACGCCCGTGACCATCCCCGACGCGAGAGAAGTAGGAAGAACGCCCCCAAGCGCGCCGAGGGACGAAAGGATCGTCGTCGCGGTGACCGCGCCTCCCAGAAGAGGAGACAGCGCGACGACGCACGGCGCCGCCACTCCCAATGTCGCCGCGGCGAGCCCGCATTTCGGACTCAACTTCCCCGTGAAAGACCGGAAACGATCCCCCAGTCGACACGCGTACAACAGACGTTCTCCCAGATAGTCGGGAGAGAGCCCCAGTTTTTCCGCCTGCGAAGCGAAGCTCTTCCCCGCGTCGCTTGAAATGTTGCGCGCGCCCTCGGAGAGACTTTTCCAAAGCGTTCCGCCGTCTACCTTCTCTTTCGCCAAAAGTCGCGCCGTACGCCCCGTCTCTTCTCGATAAATGGAAAAGATCTCCGCGCAGAGAACGCTCGCGCGAAGACGCGTCGACTCTTCGCTCAAACGCTCTGCGTCCTCCTCAGCGAAAATCTCGCGACAAGCGTTCCCGATGCGTTCCGTCGCCGCGTCCCATTTCTCCAGAGTTCGCTTCCCGTCGGAGGGGGAAGGCCTTTCCGCGCCTTCCAACATATCTTCGAGACGGCGGCGTTCCTCAGGCAAATCAAGCTCGGCGTCGTAGGAAAAAACAGACTCGATATCTCGTCCAGACATTTCCTTGATTGCCGCGATCGTCTTAGTCCAGTCCTCAAGTCGTTGAGAAATCGCCGACGGAGACGTCGCAAAGCGTTTTCTCATCCGTTCGCCCCCAGACGCCACCAAGACGATCCGCGCGGAGGCTAGTTTCGGAAAGAGATCGTCGCGCAGGAAACGAATAAAATGTCTCGCGGGGGAAAGTCCCACGTCGACGCCGATCACGCACAGTTCGATCTCCGCTCCGGCGGCGTCAAGAAGCGCTTTCAAGCGGCGTTTTAGCGCGGGCTCGCTCGCTATGTCGCCGAAAAGACGGGAGGCGTCGCGGCAATGGAGGATTTTTCCGAAAAGCTCGGGGGGAATCGTGGAGTCGTAGGAAAAAGCGAGTTTGGAAGGTTCTTTTTCGGGAGTGGCGAAGGCGCTCGACAGTTTTACCAGCGCGCTTTGAAGGCGACGCTGCGTCTTCTCTTGACGCGAAACGTCGACGGACGGCGACGTCTCCGCAACGTCGGCGGCTCCTTCGCTGACGTCGTTGGAAACCGATTCTTCCGCCTCTTCCTGGAGGTCGACGTTCGTTACGGTCGGCGCCGCTTCATTTTCGACGTGCGGAACGGGTTCCGGCGACGCGTCTTGAAGAGCGTCCTCTTCCGTTTCTTCTTCCGAATCGTCGGGGATTTCCGTCAAAATGGAAGTCGTCTCGTCTCCGTCGTCTGGCGACGCGGGCTCAGGGAGCGTCTCGGGTTCGGGGTGCGACTCGGGCGCGGGGTGCGTCGCGGGCGTAAGAGCAAAATCTTCTTTTTGGGGCTCGACTGGCGAAACTTGAAGAAGATCCTTGTGGCGTTCCGGCTCCGTTTTCTCCTCTTCGATCGACGCTGGACGATTACCGCTCACGGGAGTGGACTCCGGTTTGATCGGAGCGACAACCGCCTCGTTCTTTGTCGGCGTCTTCCAAATCGGGCGCGAAGGCTCCGTAATCGGCGCCTTTTCTTCTTCGACGCCTTGAATAGCGGCCAATTCTGCGTCGTCTTTTCGTTCTAAGGAAAGAGTCGTCGTTGAATACCCCTCCGCCTTCGTCAAAATCTCTTGGAAATACGGCTCTTGGAAGTCGGGACAATAATCGTTCAGCGCCTTTTTGAAGAGGTAATAGTACAAGAGAGCGAAAAGAACGCGCGGAACAACGCACCAAATAAAGACAAGAGAGAGTAAGAAATACGACCAACGCGATCGCGTCGCCGCCGCAGTCTGCCTCGTCGCGGCGGAGTCGTCGACAGTCGTATTCTTCGCCCCAGCTCCGACTTTATACTGCGACGCGTTGAAATCGTCTGAAAAAAGCGCCTCCACGTCGGCGGTCGAGGGGACGCGCCCCCCCAGCGCGGCAATCGGCGCGCCAAGGAAATCAACCCCCGCTTTGACGACTCTCTCGTCTTCAAGAGAAGTATGCCAACAGTAATCGTAACGATTCCCCTGCATCCGCGCCGCAAGAATCACAAGGACGCACAGGGAACAAGACGCCCAAAACGAATGGGTTAAAACGCAACTCCAGCGGCCCGCAACCTGCGCGCGAGAAAAGAGCGTATTCCAAAATAACGCCCCTCCCTCGCGAAGGCGTCGTCCGTCCTCTTCTTCCCTTCTGACGCTTTCGGGATCGTCCAAACGCGCTCGCCGCGCGGCCCCGCTGTGTTTATGCCATCCGAATCGCTCGCGAAATCGCGCTCCATAGAAAGAAGACGTCATCGGAATCACATGATGAAATACCCAAATTGCGACGCGTCCAACCAGCCCCGAAAGGAGAACCGCAACCCTTTCGCCCCAGGTCGCCGAACGAACTCTACCCAAGAGTCGCCTGCAAAGAAGGGAAATCAGTAAAATTCCAAGACAAACCGAAGCGCACGACAAAAAGAAGAGCTGCGTGACAAGAAAAAAGAGAAAGGGACCGGCAAGGTTGACCCCGTTGCCGAGGATCGTTTCAACGCGCGCAAAGGGAAATGCCAACGCTCCTAACGCGATGGTGAAAAAAAACGTCCCGCGACAGATCCACCCGGCTCGCTCCACCCAAGAACGCGCTGAAATTCCAATAGCTTTAAGCCCTGATTCGGCTCGAGAACTCAAAAACGGCGTCGGATCGACAAAACGCCCTTCAGAATCGCGTTCGCTTGAGACGTCTTTCGTCTCAGGCGCGCGAAACAAACGATTTTCTTCGCACGCGCGCCCCCATTGGATCATAAGCCAATCGTAGATTCTCGTCTTGGTCTGTCCCGTTTTTCGTTCTTTCACTACTCTTTTCCCTCGTGCGAAAATTCACAACCCAAAGAAGACCGATTCTACGCCCTGTCGCGATACGTTAAACGCTAAATATACCCCCAGAGCCGTTCTTTTCAAGTCGTTCCCTCAGCGCTTGGCAAATCGACGACTGCCGCCGTCGCCGTTCGATCGGAAAGGTTAGGACGAAAGATCGTCAATATGATCAGCGGGAGATACCACGCCATATACAATCCCCCCTGCCGCCCCATCCAGAATTGCGCGCCAAGCATTAACGCCGCAGACAAGGACATGAGCGAGCCAAGCGTCTTCTGCTGAATAAGAAGAGCGTAACCGAAACAAAAAACGCCAAAGAGGGATATGAT
>CAKVCP010000028.1 GCA_934725735.1 uncultured Thermoguttaceae bacterium | reverse complement strand
ATAAACGATAATTTAGCGGCTTAAAGCTGAACGGCTGAGACGTCGATCTCGCCGGACATGAGTTTCGGAAGCAGCGTGTCTCTGAGGCTGATTAGTTTTGTATTCTCAACACAATTATTGTGAATTGTACTAAGTAGTGCAATGCCAGCGGCATTGAATTTGTCCAACGTCTTATCATCCGGTATGCAAACGACAAGAGGCTCAAGTATTGATACATAGAGATTTTTCTGAACACTTCCCACAGCCATGTCAAGAAACTCTTTCTGTTTTCTTTTGAGAAAACAATACACGAAAGGAAGATTGTTTGCATTATTAGGTACGATATTTATAACAGCTCTATTACCACACATATAATCCGCAATTATACCAAGCCTTCCGATTGTTCCTGATTTACTTATTGCTATCGTATTTGGCTTAAAAAGCAGTGCACTCTTCTTTGCACTTTCAAATCCGGCTCTTGTCAATGTCCTGCTTGTTTCAATGATGAAGGATTCATTGATGTCAACAGCACGAAGCCATTTTACTTCACCGTCAAAATATTCTGGATGGGTTTGCGTTGGATTAACATAGCCTTCTTGAAAAGAACAGAGTTTAGAAAGTTGTGTTTCTTTTTTGCAAGAAGTGCCTAATGCGATGTTCTCGTATAACGAAAACAATAGCAACTGTAAATTATCGTTTATCTGCCTATTAAGGGCAATCCTTTCGTCTATACCCTTGAGGATTATTCCAATACGACGTTGTGTCTCCATGTCGAAGTAAGAAGCCTGGAACTTCATGATTGCGCCTTTATCCCCTCTTGGCATTTTAGTGCCTTTTGACGTCGCGGTGGCGTAATCAAAAAATTTATCGCTGGCTAATACGTAATACAAGAAAGTTGGATCACATTTTTCACGAGCTCTGAAAACTAAAACGTCATTCGAACACCCGCCGTCAAACTCTGCCATCCAGATTTTTTTGAAATATGGCCGGATGTTGGAAACTAAGACGTCGCCTTTTAAGTATTGCTGAACGTATTGAACGGAAGGGAGGATTTTTGCGTCCACTACGCCGCCTTTGTTCGGCGTCATATTTTCAGTAGATATATAGTTGTGAACATTTAGGACTTCGACTGCAACTTTTCCTGTCGCATAAGCACAAAGAGAATCGAGTTTAGACGTCATGTACCTAATCGCCTCTAATCTTTCCTAAATTTCTGCTTCAAGTTTACTAGACATTGCTAAAAGGTCAGACAACTCGGATTTCAAACGGCTCGATTCTCTTCGTTTATCTTTTCAACGCTTATCGAAGAATTGCAAAACGGCGTCGCGGTCCCCTCGGGCAGGACTCGAAAGTCGCGCCGATCGGAAAAGGTCGCGCTTTTACGCTTTTCGAGGGGCGCTCGATATTTGAACGCTCCCCGAGAAAGAACCGATCGATGAAAAGAACGCTAGACGCCCTCTTGCGCAAATTTCTTCTTAGCGATATGCGGAACCGTCATTTTTTCCACAGACCGTGAAGGTTGCAATAGGCGTAAGCCGCTTCGATTTCGTCCCCGTCGATGAGCGCGAAACGCGCTTCCGGCTTGGCGCCGGGTCAAGCGCCTGACGCTGGATCCCTTGGCGAGTATGAAGCGCGATCCATTCGATGTAATGTTCCGGAAGGGACGGATGGAGCGTTTCGCCGACCTGAACCGTCGCGACGTTCCCTTCGCGCTTGACGACGGGAACGTGCTTTTCGAGAGACGCGTCGACCGCCCCCGCTTCGAGTTCCGTCATCGGGCTTCCGCAGCAGACGAGAGGAACCCCCGCGTCTTTGACTTTCACGGCGATATTTCCACAGTGGGAACAATAGAAATAACGTTCTTGCATGGATTTTCCTCCTTTGAGTCGTCAAAGATAACGTTGCGTCGCGGTTATCAGCCTCCCAAACAAAAACCGCGCCCTTGACGCGGGCTCTTTCTTTCCCGCGGCGTCTTGAAAAAGAGTCGCGTTCAACTCAGGCGTTGAACGCGGCGTTTCAAAAGGTCTTGCGCGGAGCGCGAATCACTCCGCGACGAACTGATTACCGATCCATTCCCCGTACTTGACTTGGACTTCGCCGTCCTTAAGCTTCTCAACGAGCTCGGGACGCAGGCGAATCTTGTCTTTCTGGAAGAAGAGAACGATCGTCGAGCCGGCAAGGTCAAAACGTCCCTTTTCTTCGCCTCTTTTGACGTGCGCGTTTTCCTTCGGATTCACGATCCCGCCGACGACGAGCGCCCCGACTTCCGTCTGGACGACGCGTCCGAAATGTTCCGTTTCCAGGAGCGTCCAGCATCGACGGTTGAGCGCGTAAACGGGGTACGTTTCGCAGCAGATCGGTTGAACGCTGTGGAGCTTGCCGGGGATCATGTGATTCGGACCCTGAAACGCGTCGTCGATGTAGCAGTAGCGGTGGTAATCGGAGGGGCAGAGGCGGAAGATGAGGACGTCGCCCCCTTGAAATTCTTTGGCGAGCTCCGCGTCTTGGAAAAGATCCGAGAGCGCGTAACGCGCCTTCTTAATGTCGAAGCCCGCGTTGTCGTCGAGACGGAAGACGCTCAGACGCGAGTCGCAAGGACTGATGAGTCTCTCGGGCGTAAGATCGACGTCGTTTTCGCGCGCGCGTCCGAAGAACTCGCGGAACGTTCGGAATTTGTCGAGCTCTTCGTCCGTCATTGCGATTCCGTTGCGTTTCGCGTAGCGTTTCACCTGTCCTTTGGAGAGGCGCGACGAGAGGAACGCGACCGCGATTTTGTCCGCGTGACTCGCAAGAATCGCCTTTAAAATCAGGCGGCCAAGCGCGTTCCCGTAAAGGAAATCGACGACTGGGGACGTTCCGCTCATTTCTTAATTCCCGTGAGAAGGATGAGTAATTCGAAGCAACCGAACATCAGCATGCCGATCATTCCCGCAGTTTTCGGTTTCCGCAGAGAGAAGGGCGTCAGGAACGCGAGCGCCATGACGCCGAGAACCGCCGTGCCGATCGTCGCAAGTTCCCAGTCGCGAAGGTAGCCGACCCCAAGGAGCGTCGGAAGGAAGAACGCCGACGTCGTGACGGGAAGCCCGAGATACGATTCGCGCGGCCCCGAGCTCGCGTCTTGCCGTTCTTCTTCGTTGACGTTGAACCACGCCAGACGAATCAACGCGCAAAGAAGGTAAAATCCGGCGATCGCGTGCGTGAATTTGCCGTCCGGCGACGTCGCGTAGACGATTACCGCCGGAAGTACTCCAAAACTGACGAGGTCGCTCAAAGAGTCGATCTGCACCCCGAAACGCTTCTCTTGTTTCGTTCGTTCCATCGTCGACGCGATCTTGCCGTCGAACATATCGCAGACTCCCGCCAACATGAGGCAAAAAAGAGCTTCAAGCGTTTTCCCATCCATCGCAAAGGTTACGCCCGCGAACGCCACAAGCATTCCGACGTACGTCAAGGCGACCGTGTAGTTGTAAAATCCTAACATGGAAGAGTTTCCTCTTGAATCCGCCGACGCGAACTATGCGCCTGCGCGGAGTTTATGCGTAAAACGCAATAAACTAGATTTAGTTGATGAAACTTCCGGGACGGAGCCCAGAAATAGATGAACAATCGATCTTATTCTAACAGATTGATACTTCTATGGCTACATGCTCCCAAGATATTTTTTTATTTAGAAACCGCCGGGGGCGTTACGACCGTTACGCTCCCGGTACGGTTTACTGGCGACTCTCGAGAAATTCTTCGATCGTTTCCATAAATTCCGCCCCGTAATTGCGAAGTTTCCTGCGTCCGACTCCGCTCACCAGGAGGAAATCTTCGTCCGTGCGCGGCTTGAGACACGCCATATCGATGAGCGATTTGTCTGAAAAAACGACGTAAGGGGGAACGTTTTCCGCTCGCGCGATCTCCATGCGCTTGAGACGCAGCGCCTCGAAGAGGGCGCGGTCGCGCGGCGAGAGATTCTCCTTGGAATACGGATCCGACGACGCGCGGATAAAGCGCGTTTTCGACTTCTCTTTCCCTTCTGGCCGCTTGACTATCGTCACGCTTCTCTTGCCGCGCAGAACTTCCCAGCCGAGCGCGTTCACCTGCGGCACGGGGAATTTCAGGTCTGCGGCGAGCGTCGCTAGGCCTTGGGTGAGGAGCGCCTGGATAAGGTAGCGCCAGTATGATTTCGTGCGATCCGCCCCCACGCCGAAGGTCGGGAGCTGGTCGTGACCGAGGGAGACGATCTTATCCGTGCGCGTTCCCGTCAAGACGTCGGCGATATATCCCGCGCCGAAACGGTTTCCGGTGCGCTGCATCGCGGAGAGCGCCTTTTGCGCGTCGATCGTCGCGTCCACTCGCGGCGTCGCCCCGACGCAGAAGTCGCACGCCCCGCAACGCGTCGCCGGACGCGCTTCACCTTCCGACTCTTCCGTCGTCACGTCGATCGGTCGATACGTCTCCCCGAAATATTTCAGAAGATTGACGCGTCGACACCCGTCCGCCTCCGCGAAACGCACCATCTCGTTGAGACGCGTTTCCGCCGCCCGACGCGCCTCCGCGTCTTCATATTGATCCAAAAAGCTGCGGTAGACCGCCGCGTCCTGATACCCGAAAAAGAGCGCGCAACGCGCCGTCGCCCCGTCGCGACCCGCGCGCCCCGTCTCCTGATAATAACTCTCGATATCCTTCGGCAAGTCCCCGTGCACGACGAAACGAACGTTCGATTTGTCGATCCCCATTCCGAACGCGATCGTCGCTACGATGATCGGCGTTTCGTCCTTCGAAAAAGACTCTTGAACCCTGGCGCGTTCTTCGTCCGTCATACCCGCGTGATACGCCGCCGCTTTGTACCCCGCGCGCTTGAGGAACTCCGTCGTCTCTTCGACTTTTTTGCGCGTCGCGCGATACACGATCCCCGATTCTCCCTCGACTTCTTTGAGGAAAGAGACGAGTTGGCGCGGAAAATCTTCGCGATAGGAGATCTGATAGAAGAGGTTCGGTCGGTCGAAGGACGCGACGAGACAGAACGGGTCGCGGAGCTTCAGAGAGCCCTTCACGTCTTTAGCGACGTGATCCGTCGCCGTCGCCGTGAACGCCGCGACGGGACAATGCGGAAAAAGATCGACGATTTCGCCAAGTTGCAGGTAGTCCGCGCGGAAATTATGACCCCATTGCGAGACGCAGTGCGCTTCGTCGATGGCGAAAAAGCTCAATTTCGTCCGCTGAAGCGTCTCGCGAAAGCGCGCCGCCCCGAAACGTTCCGGGGAGACGTACAGAAGTTTGAGGCGCCCGCGGTCGAGTTCTTCCATGACGGCGCGCCATTCGTCGGAGGTCGTCGTCGAGTTGAGCGTCGCCGCGCTGATTCCGTTCTTCTGCGCCGCGTCGACCTGATCTTTCATCAGCGAGAGAAGGGGACTCGCCACCACGCACAGTCCGTCCATAAGGAGCGCCGGAAGCTGGTAACAGAGCGATTTCCCCCCGCCGGTGGGCATGACGGCGAAAACGTCGCGTCCTTCAAGGATCGCGCGGATGATCGATTCTTGGTGCGGGCGAAAACTGCGATAACCGAAAACGTCGGCAAGCGTTTGATAAAGAGGATCGGCGGATTCCGACGACATTCCATGAACTCCTTCTGTTGACCTTTCTCATTATAACGACCTCGCCGACTGCGTCGAGGCTAGCTCTTGACGCGCTTCATTCTTTGTATTATAGTAACAAAGCTTTGAGAACGTTGGGGTTCTTGAGCGTTTTTTCCCTTGTGGTTTTATTAAGAAGAGACTGACATGAAATGTCATAAGTGCGGTCGTACTGCGACCTTTCACATTACCGAAATGATTGACGCTCAGAAGGTTGAGCTCCATCTGTGCGAAGAACATGCCGCCGAGTATTTGCATCAGAACGACATTTTTGCAAAAAGCTCGAACGACGATTCGGAGAAAGAGCTTCAAGAGACGACCGACTCCCTCATGCTCGACGATTTCCAGACGTGCCCGTGCTGCGGCGCGACGCTCCAGGATTTCAGAAAAGACGGGCTCCTCGGCTGCGCTCACGATTACGTCGTTTTTCGAGAAAGGCTGGAACCCTTCTTCTTAGCGCTTCACGGAAAGCTCAAGCACGTCGGCAAGAGACCGAGACACGCGGGCGAAAAAGACCTCGGCGTCGCCCTGGTCAGGTTGCGAAACCTCCTTGCGGACGCGGTTAAGATCGAGGACTACGAAACCGCTTCGAAGTTGCGCGACGAGATCGTCGCTCTCGAAAAGAAAATCGCGACCGCTCCCTCTAAAGCGCCGCTTGCTTGAAGACGATACGATCCGTGATTTTCCACTCCCCCGGCGCTTCTTCACGAAGTTCGACCGACGTGAAGTCGATTAACGTCGTGAAGGGGCCCGCTCCCCAATATTGGTTTGCGCATTTCCCGCGGACGGCGCAGCGAAACGACGCGATCGCAGCCCGCGGAGACTTATAACGATTGATTTCTTCGACTTGAAAATTCGAGATTTTCACCCGCTCGAGTTCCGCGCTGGACATATGCTTCCACGCCTGTTGCCTCATCATTCGCGCCTCTTGTGAAAAATATCCGAGCCCTTTCTCCACGTCGTTCTCTTCAAACGCTTGCGCCGCAGACTCTACGGTCGCGCGGATTCGTTTCTCGTCCGTCGTTAGAAAAAAAACGCTCCAAATTCCGACCGCTAAGACGACGATTCCCGCTCCGATTCCGGAGAAGAAGTAGACGCGTTTCGTCGTTCCCTTACTGAGCGCGAAACCTGCGACGACGCACGCCGTCGCCATGAAAACCCAGATAAAAAAGTTGTTTGTCAGCATAAGAAACGCCTCCGGGAAGCTGTGTGGAACTTACGGCGCGGAAACGCGCGCGGCGCAACCGTCGAGCGCGCGCCATTCGCCGTCCGATTCGCGTTCCAGCGCGACGTCGGAAAGTTCGATTTTAAGGCGGAAGGGAAGGGGCGTGGGGAAGGGCCAAACGCGCGATCTACCCGACGCGATCGCGGATAGAGAGATCGTCGCGCGCGCGGGCTCCGCGTCGACGTCGAGGGAGTCGACGGAGAGCGTCGTCAATTCGACGGACGAGATTCGCGTCGAATCGCGGTTGGCGTCGACGAGTTCGCGCAGCGCGACCGCTCGCGTCGAAAGATGGCGGAGCGCGCCTTCAAGGTCGTTGGCGCCTGCGGTTATCGCCGCCGACTCGACCGCCTTGGCGATCTCGGCTCGCGCTTGCTCTTCCGCGCGGCGACGCTGGGCGCTCGGCGAATAACGCGTCGCGACGAAATAACCGCCGGCAAGAAGCGCGATTAACGAAAGAATAAGGAGAAGCCGCCGCGCGGAGAGGAAAGGCGCGACGACTTCGTTCGGCGATTCGCGCGACGATTCGTTCGTCGGCGCTATCGCTTCGTTCAAGGATGGATCCATGGCGCTCGATATCCCCTAGCAAGGAGCGCGTTGGCCTCGTCGTCGTTGCGTACGCAACCCGACTCTTCGTCCCATTCGAGCGCGCGCCCAAGCTTCGCCGAAATATTCCCTAAGACGCAGCAGATTGTGGAGATCGCTCCTTCTTCCACGTCGCTGCGCGGGCGACCGCGGTCGACGATCCGCGCCACGAAATCGCGCATATGCTCGCGTATCGCGTCGCAGCATTGACGTTCGAGTCCCTCTTCCGTCTTGTCGCCGGGGTACGCGGGATTCTCAAGCGCGACGTCGACGCTCTGCGTTTCCTTCGAACGATAGCGGCGGAAGTCGTACCCGAAGACGCTCGCCTTCAGGAGACCGTTCTCACCGTAGAAATACCCGCCCCACGGATGCCGCGGATCGGGAAGTTCCGACCATGTGCGATGATTCCACACGACTTCGAGGTCGCCGTAATCGAAGACGACCGTTTGCGTGTCGCTGCAATTGGAGATCCCGCCGCGTTTGACATACTGTCCGGCGACGGAGAAAATGCGGCGCGGATAGCGCAGATCGAGGAGCCATCGCGCCATGTCGAACATGTGGACGCCCATGTCTCCAAGGGTTCCGTTCCCGTACTCCATGAATTGACGCCACGTGCCGCGGCGAAGGCACGGGTAATACGGCAATTTCGGCGCGGGTCCGCACCAGAAATCGTAGTCGAACGCTTCGGGTACTTCCGTCGGTTCTTGGTTAAACGCGGGGCCCGGCCCTCCGTAATAGCTGTAAATATCGACTTGTCCGACGCGTCCGAGACGCCCTGAGTCGATGATTTCGCGCTTGGCTTCGACGAGGTGCGGGGTGCTGCGACGTTGGAGCCCGACTTGTACGACCGCGCCTTTCGCGCGCGCCGCCGCGAGGATCGCCTGACATTCGCGAACGTCGACTCCGATCGGCTTCTGAAGATAGACGTCGCATCCCGCTTCGATCGCGGCGATGGCGACGAGCGCGTGCCAATGGTCCGGCGTTCCGACGAGAACGACGTCGAGATTCGACTCTTTGAGCGCCTCGCGATAGTCGGTGAATTGGCGCGGTTCGCGACCGTTTTGACGCGCCGCGACCTTCTTGGCGGTCTTTTCGAGAGAATCGCGGTCGACGTCGCAAATCGCGACGACGTCGATATCGCGCGCCGCCGTTCCGTCCTGACATACCTGCGTCAGGTGATATAAATCGACGTTTCCGTACCAGCCCGCGCCGATAAGTCCGACGCGGAGCGTTTGCCGCGCTTCTTGCGCGCGAGTCTCCAAAACGTTGACGGCGCCGCTCGCCGCCGCGCTTGCCGCGCTAAGTCCGCCAAGACGGATAAAATCGCGTCGATTCATACTTTGTCTCCTATTCTTTACGTAGGGGCGATTGCGTCGCGTCGACGATCATACGCCGACTTACTTCGCGCAATATATAGCTATTATGCGTTCTTGCACCTTGCTTTTGGAGAATTATTCAGAAAAACTCTAGTTTTTTCCCTAATTTTTGAGAAAATAATGCGTATCAGTAAAAGGATTATCGACGCTTTGAAGCGTGTTGAGAGAAGATGGGAAGACTTTAAGGCCTGTTGGCCGTAGTTTTCTCTCGGTTGGACGCGTCGGCGCAGGCGCGTCCCCTGAAATTGCGATTGACGCGTTTTTCGTTTCTTGTCATACTGAACCGACGGCTGTCGCGCTGATTCGTCGTTTTCGGCGATCTTTGATCAGCGAGCGATTCAGACGACAAGGCGCGTGTTAATCGGGAAAAGGACTATTACAGATGGCGACATTTATTAAAGAAGGGATTTCTCTCTCTCTTTCGGCGGCGTTCGACAACTTCGACGGATATGGCGTCGACGATTGCGAGCTTCGATCTTGCGGCGTAAAAGCGGACGAAAAGCTCCGAGACGGTCTCTTTGTTTGTATGGACCGGGATCCTGAACTCGCGATTCAAAACGTGAAAACTGCGGCTCAAAACGGAGCGATCGTCGCCGTCCTCGATCGATCGTGCGCCGAAAGCGTCGCCTCCGCGCTCGACGGCGTCCTCCCGACGATCTTTTGCGACAATCCGCGCGTCGTATACGGACGCGCGTGCCATGCGCTGCGCGGAAATCCCGGGCGGAAAATGCGACTCGTCGCCGTGACCGGCTCCGCGGGAAAAACCTCCTTGTCCTACGTCTTGGGCGGAGTCTTGGCCGAAGCGGGGATGCGCGTTGGGCTCGTCGGGTCGCTCGGTATTTACGACGGAAAGAGCCTGGCCCCGACCCGCGAGACGACTCCCGAACCTGAGAAGCTCGTCAGCGTCTTGGAAACGATGGTCGAAAACGGTTGCGTCTGCGCGATTATCGAGCTCTCCTCCGTCGCCCTCGCCGAAGATCGACCCGCGGGCCTCGCCTTCGACGCCGCGTGCCTCACGAATATTCGACGCGATCATCTCGATTATCACGGCTCCGTCGAAGCGTATCGAAACGCTAAACTCCGCGTCTTCGATTATCTTAAACTCGACGGCGTCGCCATATGCAACGTCGACGACCGCGTTACCGACGCCGCTCTTCACCTCATTGAACAGCCCGTCCTCACCGTCGGAATTCAGCCGACCACATGCTCCGTCTCCGGAACCCCCGTCGAACGCCAGAAGGGAGAACAAACCTTCTACGTCGTCGCGGGAACAGACGCCGCCCCTGTGCGCACCAAGGTCATCGGCAAAGAGCATATTTACAACTGCCTCGAAGCCGCCGCGCTCGCTATCGCGTGGGACGTCGATCTCGTGTCGATCGCCCGCGGAATCGAACGCGTCGAGTATATACCCGGAAGAATGGAACAGATCGAATGCGGTCAGTCCTTCGGCGTGTACCTCGATCGCGCCAGCGCTCCGCACTCCCTTGCGGCGGCCCTCGAAGCCCTCCGCGCCGTTACCCACGGACTCGTTTACTGCGTGCTGTGCCCCCCGAACGACAGGGATCGCGGCAAGCGGCAGCTCTTAGCGGTCGCCGCCGAAGCGGGCGCCGACGTCACCGTCGTGACAAGCGGCAACCTCCCTGAGTCGCAGACGAACGAAGCGCTCGAAGATTTGCGACGCGGGTTCACCTCGAAGAATTCGTTCCACGACGAACCGAATCGCAAACGCGCCATCGAATGGGCGTTGACACAAGCGACGATCGACGACTCCGTTCTCATCGTCGGACAGGACGTCTCGTCCCTCGATCCGGTCAACGAATTGTTCGTGCCCGATCGGCAATTTGTGAAAAATTGGCTCTGCGATAATTTGCCCAGCTCCGAATCTTATTGGTTTAACTAATGCGCAAGGGTCGCGCGAAACGTTGCGCGGCCCTTTTTGTCGTTTTGACGCCCGTATTGTTAAATCTCGCTTTTCCTTTATAATAGCAGATTATTCGACTTACTATGCGTCGCTCGACGTTCGCACGACGCGCGTAGGCATTGCTGTGTTGAGGATTATTCCTATGAATTGTAACGTGGTTTTGCAGACCTCGATTCCGGGTATGACGCCCAAGCGCGGTAAAGTGCGCGACGTCTATGACTTCGGCGATAACGTCCTGCTCGTTTGTTCCGATCGTATCAGCGCTTTCGACTGGGTGCTCCCCACCGGCGTTCCCGACAAGGGAAAAGCTTTGAATCAAACCGCGGAATTCTGGTTTGAGACCCTCGGCGTCAAAAATCATGTCGTCACTACCGACATGTCCAAAGTTCCGTTCCCTGCGGGAACCGACGTCTCCGTCTTCGAAGGACGCTCCGTCTTCTGCAAGAAAACGAAGGTCGTCATGATCGAGTGCGTCGTTCGCGGATACCTTTCCGGCTCCGGGTGGAAGGAATATCAGCAGTCGCAGACGGTCTGCGGAATCAAACTTCCCGCGGGCCTCGTGGAAAGCTCCAAGCTTGACGAGCCGATCTTCACCCCGTCGACGAAAGAAACTTCCGGACACGACCAGAACGTCTCCTTCGACGAAGTCGTGAAACGCGTCGGACTCGATATCGCCGAACAACTCCGCGACAAGTCCCTCGACGTCTTCAAGCGCGGCAGCGAATACGCCGCCAAGCGCGGTATCATCATCGCCGACACGAAGTTCGAATTCGGGTTGACCGACGACGGCGAGCTCATTCTCATCGACGAAGTCATGACGCCCGACTCTTCGCGTTTCTGGCCTGCCGATCTTTACGAGCCCGGAAAAGGACAGCCCTCCTTCGACAAGCAGTTCGTGAGAGACTGGCTCCTCCAATCGGGTTGGGATCGCAACTCCGAGCCGCCTCAGCTACCCGACGACGTCGTCCTCAAGACGCGCGAGAAATATATCGAAGCCTATGAAAGACTCACCGGTCGCAAACTCAAGTTTCAGTCGGAAATCTGAGCGCGTCCGTTGACGAAACATTGATCAAACGTCTATGAAAAATATTTTGTCGGCATGGCGCGCCAAGCTCCGCGCCGTGCCTAGTTCCCGTCTCTGCGCGATCTCGTTTGTCTTGAATTTCTTGACGGTTTTTGCCGCGGGATACGCGACTTACGACGGTTCTTCCGTCGCGACCGCTTTGCAGTTTGCGGTTCCCCTGACGATTATTCTCGTTTGTCACGAGGCGGGACATTTTTTCTTTGGTCGACGCGCCAAGATTCAGACGAATTACCCCGTCTTCGTCCCCCTTCCCCTTCCGCCGATTGGAACGATGGGCGCGATTATGCGTTTCCGCGGGCCTATTCCGAATCGTCGCGCCCTCTTGGACATGGCTGTCGCGGGCCCTATCGGCGGGTTGATTCCGTCGTTGATCGCGGTCGCCCTCGGTCTCTCCCTCTCGAATTTTTCGACGCAGGCGCCCGAAAATGGCGGGGCTATCCTCGACGCGCCTCTGATACTTCAGGGGATCGCGGCGCTCGTCCTCGGCGAAGGGGACGGCGCTCCTTTCGTCCTCCTTCATCCGATCGCTATCGCCGGATGGGTCGGCCTTCTCATCACCGCTCTCAATCTTCTGCCGATCGGCCAACTTGACGGGGGACACGTCGCCTACGCTTTCTTAGGGAGAAAGCGCGCGCGAATCTTATCCGTCGTCGTTTTAACCGCGATGTGCGCTCTCGCCGCATACGCGCATTACTGGGGATGGTACGTTTTCGCCCTGGTGATCGCCTGTTGCGGGGCGATGCGTCATCCGCGATGCGCGGACGACGATCGTCAGCCTTTAGACGCTCCAAGGACGGTCCTTGCCCTGGCGACCCTCTGCTATTTGTGCGTCGGTTCATTTGCACGACCTATTGTCGTCGTCGATCCCAACCCCTTTGTTTGGAGGTTTTTGGCGAATAGCGAAGAGCCGTTGTTGGTCGCCCCTTTTTCACACTATATGATTGAATCCGACGCGGACAACGGAATGCAACGCGCGTCGAACGCTCAAGAAAGCGATTGATTTATGGACACGTCGTTTTTAACTTTCATGGCGACTTTAGGAATCGCCGTTCTCTTTTTCGGATTATTTGCCGCCGTTTTGGCGATCCCCCTCGTTCGGGGAAAGAAGATGCAACGACGCTGCGCGTGCGCCGCGTCTATTGAGGTGTTGAGAATCCTGCGCGAAAGGGATCGCGCCGCGCTCGACGCGAAACGCTATCGTCCCGAGACCGTCGACGCGAAGAATTTACCCATCGCGTCCCCTGAACTCGCTCAGTGGGCTCGCGGAAGCGCGCAATCGCGCAAACGATAAATTTCGGACGCGCTTGATTTTCCATCCCATGACGGGTATAATCCCCCATAATTCGGGTTCTGGAGACCCATTGCGCGGAAGGAAACAAAATGAAGAATAATTCGAAGGATAAGGACATTTCACTCGGACGTCGGCACTATTGGACCGACACGCAAGGGCAGGCGCATCGCGTCGTTTTTGACGACGGAAAGCTCGAAAAGCCCCGCGCTACGTGGATCGTCCTCGCGTCCGTGACTCTCTTTGCTTTGGTTTTCGGCGTCGTCGTCCTCTTGACGACCCATCCCAACACGAGCTCCAATCTGCGTCCAGAGGCTCCAAAACTCTACCCGAATTTGCGGTGCGCGCGCACTATCGTTTCCGACGCGGACGCGCGTCCCGTCGCGATCGCCGCCGGATGGAACGACGAGTTCTTTTTGGCGAGCGAAAAGGGCGTCGCGCTCTACGACGCGTCGGGGAACAAACTCGATTTCTGGCAGAATGAAGAGGACGTCGCTCCCTCCGCCATAAACTTCGTCGCGCAAGAGGACGATCCTTCGAACGGCCTCCTTCTCCTCGCTTATCCTACGAAAATTAAGGCGCTGCGCTTTTCACTCGATCAGTACGTTCCCTCGGAGAGCGCGAATCAAGACGCCGACGTCTCCGCGAACGACGGCGATGAAGACCATGCGCGAAACAACGCCGTAGAACGCACCGCCGCAAGGGGCGCCGTCGGAAAATTTTACGACGTCTTGTCGCGATCCGACGCCAATATCCGCGGCCTCGAATGTGATGGGGATCGACTTTATGTCGCCGATTATCAGTCGAGCTCCGTTTGGCGCTTCTCCCTCAAAAAGCTTGAAAAACGCGCCCCCGACGACAAGACGGAGCCCGTCGCCGACTGCCTCGTCGGCGCCCCGGACGTGGGAAGGGGATACCCCGGTTTGAAGCCCGCGTTCGCCAAATATTTTTGCTTGAACTACGACGAAGAGGAAAAGGTTCTTTACGCCGTAAGCTCCGGGCTCTTCCGTATCGACGCGTTCAATCCTGAGACGGGCGTGTGGCTTTCTGAGAAATCCTGGTCGCGCGCGCCGGGCCTGGGAACCGGTTTTCGAGGCGCCGCGAATCCGATTTCGATCGATTCGCGCGGCTCTCTTATCGTCGCCGCCGAGTCGGGACGATTCTTCGACGAGTCCGGAAAACGCCGCGTCTCGCCACTCCGATTCTTCACGACCTCGGGGGAATGGCTCGACGATTTGGGAGACGGCTCCAACTTCTCGGACGACGTTTCCGCGCTCTCCGCCGTCTTCTCCCACGACGATAAGCGCGTCTTCGTCCTGAAATCCGACGGCGGCGTCGACGTCTGGGAATGACGCGTAGGCGGGAGCAATAGAACGGCGCAACCGTCTTTTCTTGAGGCGGCATGAGACGTCATGCCGCTTTTTCCGTTCATGACGGCGTAGAATACGTTGACTGGGGCGCGCGATATCGGCGTAGCTGAGCGGCGCGTCCAGGCCGGACTTCTCCGAAGCGAAAGGATATTCTGTTAGAAATCTAGAATATATGGTCAAGTTTGCGACCGCTTACGAGGACTGCGGAATATAGGGCTCCTCTTGGACGTATTGGCCCGTAAGGACGTCCCTTATTCGTTTTCGGAGGCGGAATCGTTTTTCTCGGCGTTTTTGGGGGACGTCGCGTTCTCGGGCGCTTGATCTTTCAGGCGCCCGCGGGGATGCGCGAGGTCGTAAACTTCGCGCAATTTCTCGGTCGACACGTGCGTGTAGATTTGCGTCGTCACGATATTCTTGTGCCCTAAGAGCTCCTGAATCGAGCGAATATCGCCGCCCGAATCGAGAAGATGCGTCGCAAAACAGTGACGCAGCGTGTGCGGCGAAATGCGTTCGTTCAGTCCCGTTTTTTCCAGATAGCCGTCAAGTTTGCGCGCGACGCTTCGCGTCGACAGGGGCCCTCCGTCCCTGTTGAGAAAGAGGGGATCCTCTAAGAACTTTTCCCACTGTTCGCGGCATTGGGGATTCCGAAGCTCTTCCAGCGTCGTCGGCGGAAACTCAGGTTCCCCTTCGACGAAGTTTTCGGTGAGAAAACGCTGCAACTCGCGTTTCGGTTGCGTCTTGCGGAAAGACGCGCGTTGACTCGTCTTCTTCAAACTTTTCTGATCCTCGAGAAATTGACGCGCCTCGCGAAGATACCGCCACAGCGCCTCGCGCGCGTAAAGCCCGAGAAACGCAAGCCGTTCTTTTCGTCCTTTACCCCGAACGCGCAGGAGACCTTCGTCCCCGAGAATATCCTTAAAGCAAAGTCCGACACATTCGCTCACGCGCAGCCCTGCGGAGTAGATCGTTTCCAAGATCGCGCGGTCGCGCACTCCGAGGGGATCGTTGAGATCGGGCGCGTCGAGAAGGCGTACGACTTCCTCTTTCGAGAGAACGAAGGGAAGCGAGCGCCGCGTTCGCGGATTTACGAGCGCGCTGGTCGGATTCGACGTCGCCCAGCCTTCGCGCTCCCCAAAACGATAGAACCCGCGCAGCGACGCTAACCGCCGCGAGATCGTCGAACGCGCGTAGTCCGCCTCGTGCATCGCCAAGATATAGCCGCGAAGTTCCGGCGCGTTGATCCGGTCTGGACGCGGACACGTCCCCGAATGAAGCTCCTTCTCGTAAATGAGCCACGCTTCGAGATCTTCTCTGTAACTTTTGATCGTCAGCGCGGAGTAGTTGCGTTCGACTTCAAGATAGGTTAAAAAGCGCCTAATCGGAACGCTCAGGTTGATTTCGGACGGATCGTTCATCATAAGAGCTCTTCTCGACCTTAGGGATAAAAAAGCCCGGAAAAAAGGAGTCGCTCTTTTCCGGGATCGCAAATTCTAACGCGACGTTTTCCGTCGACGAAGACGCGTTCAGTTCTCGTCTTCCGCGAAGGGATCGGCGATATTCTGGAAGAGGGAAGGATTGCCCTTAGCGCGGAGCGAGGACTTGGAACGACGCATTTCGCGACGCGCCGCGACAAGCTCCGTTTCGCGCTTTTCACGCAAGGCTTTTCGTGTCATAACCGCCGCGTCATACCAGCTGAAACTTAGCTCCGAATCAGAGGCGTAGCGCCCAAACGATTCGACTAATTCTTCGCGATTATCGCCGGTGTAAAGGAATACATAGCGTTCTTTACCTTTGACGAGAGCTAATACGTTTACTTCCTGGTTCATGACGTCCTCGATGCGCGCGGAGCGGCGCGCGTTGCTGTTCAACAGGGGGCTGAATTACGCGACGCCTCTTTGGGGGAAGTTCCGAAACGGCGCTGGGGAACAACGCGTTTTCGGCAGAAACGCGGCCTTATAATCGTTATTCTTTACCGTGTCAGGCGTCTATTAACCTTATCGGCGCCGGGTGGAAAAACTTAACAGGTTTTTTTATGAAAGACAATTTTTAATTTTTGCGCGTACTATGGCGCTTCTTTTCTGCCGGTCGGGCGCGCGTTATCGTACGATAAAACCGACTATCGAAATTATCGTAACCCTGACTCGGCCCCTCAACCCCCTCTTTCAACCCTTGAATACCTTTTCTAAACGGTTCTCTAGTGTATAATTCATCAAACGCGCCGAGAAAAGCGCCTGGATTCAAGGACTTTATGAAGAATATGATGCAAATTCCGGCGAAGGGGGAAGCCCTTCGAATTTTGATGATTGGAGACGTCGTCGGACGCGCGGGACGCGACGTCTTGGCGCGAAGATTACCCGAGATTAAGAGAGACGCTCTCGTCGATTTCGTCGTTGTCAACGCCGAAAACGCAACCGGAGGTTCCGGCCTCTCCAGCGATTCTTACAACGCCTTGAGACGCGCGGGCGTCGACTGTATGACTCTTGGCGACCACGCCTTGCGGCAAAAATCGATCTTCTCGATCCTCAACTCCTCCGACGCGCGCGTCGTGCGCCCCGCAAATTTGCCCCCGGAAGCCCCCGGAAAAGGCTATCTGATCCTCGAAACAGAATCGACCTTCGAACGACCCGCCGTTAAAATCGCCGTCATCTCCTTGCTCGGGCGCGTCTTTATGACGAACCAATTGGCGGACAATCCCCTTTTAGCCGCCGACAAGATCGTCGAGCGACTACACGACGTGAAGATCAGAATCTTGGATTTCCACGCCGAAGCGACGAGCGAAACGCAAATTATGGGGCGCTACCTCGACGGTCGCGTCTCCGCCGTCTTGGGGACCCACACTCACGTTCAGACTGCGGACGAGAAAATTCTACCCGGCGGCTCCGCGTTCCAATGCGACGTCGGAATGACCGGCGCTTTCGATAGTATTATTGGAAGAAAAATCGACTGCGTCGTCGATAGTTTTCGCACCGGATGTCCGAGAACTTACGAGGTGGCCGAGAAAAATCTCGGGATCAACGGAATTTTCGTCGACGTCGACCCCGCGTCCGGGAAGGCGGTTGCCGTGACGCGCCTCAACTTTATGGAAGACGAGCTCTAAATCGCTTCGACTCGCAAGAAAATAAGAAAGGGAGACTTCGCGGTCTCCCTTATTTCTTTTAACCTTTAACATTTTTTGCCGCGCGCACGACGCGCTCGAAAGAATTCGCGAAGCGTCTCCGCGCACTCCTCTTCCAAGACGCCCGTCTCGACTTGGCACCGCCAGTTCAAACGCGGATCCTCCAAGATTCCGTAGAGGGAACGCGCTCCTCCTCCTTTCGGATCCGTCGCGCCGTAAACGACGCGCTTAATTCGCGACTGAACGAGCGCCCCCGCGCACATCACGCAAGGTTCCAGCGTCACGTACAGCTCGGAGTCCTCGACGCGCCACGACGGGAAGAAACGACTCGCCGCGCGAATCGCAAGCTGCTCCGCGTGCGCCGTCGGATCGCGAAGACTCTCGCGACGATTGTGCTCCTGCGCGAGAATCGCGTTTTCGTAGACGAGAACCGCGCCGATCGGCGTTTCTCCCTCTTCCGCCGCAAGGCGCGCTTCACGCAGCGCGATACTCATGAAGAAGGCGTCGCGATCTCCGTCGTCTTCCGTCCAGCGAAGGAATGGCTCGCCCGTGCCGAAATCTGCCGTGTCCGACAACTTCGCGACCCTCCGCGATCAATAGTTTTCGTAGCCCGCGAACGCGTTCGCGTCGTATTGATCCGCAGTCTCGGAATATTCCTGAAGGACCGTCGAACCGTCCGCGCCGTAATATTCGACCGATCCGCCTCCGCAGTTTTCGCAGTCTCCCGTCGCGTTTGAAACGCGATCCATTCCGCCGAGAGTCGAACCGCAGCGGTAGAGTTCTCCCATGCACTGATCGCCGCGCTCGGGAATGAACGTCGGCTGGCATTGATCGTAAGGCGCCAAACAGGAGCGGCAACCGACAAAGCCCATCGCAAACGCCGCCACAATAGCCATCACAATTAACCGCGTCATCTCTAACTCTCCTCTAAGGTAATCGAATCGTCCCTGATTCGTTTTGCTGCGTTTTTGAGTCGACCAGGCGTCGAAACTCAATTTTGGAATCTTGTTAAGTTACTTTTCGTCCTCAAAACGCATATCTTTAGAAAATCCGATAGAACTGAACGATTTTTTTGAAAAAATGAAGCTTGTGGAGATTTTGATTCAAGTCGGAAGGCGTCGCTCATCGATTGGAGTCTATCCCACTTTATCCATTATAGGTATTGTTTTTCTGCGGAATATTCGGAATTCGCGGTAGAGCCGGGCTTTTTTTGGGACTTTCGAAAAATATGGCGACGAAGGGAAAAAAAAACTTGACCCCGCCCTTCGGATAATGGTAGAATATAGTAGAAACGTTATATTGGAGGCGAGAGCATGTCGAACCTCTCTCTTTACAATCATTAGACGTTACGAAGAAGGTTAAGGCGCCGGGGCTCCTCTGTTTTTAAGGAATTTTTTCGGCGCCTCGCGGACGAACCCTTCGTCGGCGAGACGTTACAGTGGCATGGGACGATTAAGTTATGGCAAAAAATGAAACCGTATGGGGTATCGACGTCGGTAATACGTCGTTGAAGGCGTTGCGTTGCCGCCGAGGCGCGGAACCCGGCACGATCGAGGTCTTGCAGTTTGACTACATCGAGCACAGCAAAATCTTAACCCAGCCTGGCGCGGACGCGAATGAAATTCTCGCGGAGACCTTGTCGCAATTCCTTTCGCGAAACGACATCAGAGGGGAAAAGGTGGCGATCTCCGTTTCCGGACAAAACGCGCTATGGCGCTTTCAGCCCCTTCCTCCAATCGATCCGAAAAAGGTCAACGACCTCATCAAGTACGAAGTGAAGCAGTGGCTCCCCTTTGACTTGCAAGACGTTATTTGGGATTACCGCAAGGTCGGCGGCGTCGAAGAAGGCGGTATCGCCGTCGATATGCATATCTTTATGTACGCGATGAAGCGCGAAGTCGCCAAGAGAACCCTCGACAAATACTCCGCCGCTGGAATCAACGTCGACTGTATCCAAGGCGCTCAAGTCGCTCTCTACAACGCGTTCGTTCACGATCTCTATAACTACGACGAACTCCTCGAGCAGGATCTCAACTCCCTCGAAAATTTCGACGTCATCCTCAACGTCGGTACCGACGCGACAGAAATCGTCGTCACCAACGGCGTCGTCGTCTGGTTGCGCAATATTCCCGTCGGCGGTAATCTCTTCACCAAAGCGTTGACGAAGTCCCTGAAGTTGACCTTCTCTAACGCCGAACACACGAAAAGAAACGCCAACTCCGCGCCCGACCCGAAGGCCGTTATCCTCGCCATGAAGCCCGTCTTCGGCGATATGCTCTCTGAAATCGATCGCTCCATCAAATACTATTGCGGCCTCAACAAGCGCGCGAAGATTCGACGCGTCTACGCGCTTGGAAACGCCATGAAGCTTCCCGGCTTGCGGCAATTCCTTTCCAAGAGCCTCGGATACGACGTCGTGACGGTCAACTCCTTCCGTAAACTCGTCGGCGCCGAAACTCTCGGAAACAAGCTCTTCGCCGACAACGCCTCCTCGTTCGGCGTCGCTTACGGTCTCGCGCTCCAGCTCCTGGGCGAAGCGCCCCTCAATATCAACCTCGTTCCGCGCGACGTCGTTCAGGATCGCCTCGTCGAGGCAAAAAAGCCCTGGACTCTCGCCGCCGCGTCTCTCATCGCTCTAGGACTCGGCGTCCAATACTTTGTGACGACCTCGACTTACAACGTCGTCCAGAACCCCGCGCTTGAAAGCGCGCAAAAAACCGCCGAAGGCGTCGCCGACAAGTCCTCGAAACTCATCTCCAAGGCGAACGCCGCCGTCACCGAATTCCAGAAGTTCGACAATATCGGTCGCAACCTCACAAGCGGCGTCGAAGGGCGTATCACCTGGATGGAGCTCCTCAAAGCGATTAACTCCGTCATCCCTGCGGAAGCCCCGAATAACGCGATCCTCTCCGACGGCGTCACCGGCGCCAAGATCGAAGCGATTAAGGCGCAGAATCGCATCTATATCGACAATATCGAAGTTCAGGACGTCGAGGAACTTGACGACTGGTTCGAGTTGGTTCGAAAATGGTACTACATCGACGACGTCGAAGCGCAAGCTTTCGAGATTGACGCCGCCGGAAACGAAATCCAGCCCGATCCTTCTCAGGTTGCCGCCGCCGAAGGCGAAGATTCGACGGCGTCCGCGAGCTCCTCTGCTTCCTCCTCTACCGAGAAGAAGTATACGCCGCCCTTCACCTTAGAGGAAATGTTCCCCTTCGTTCCCGCTTCCGACACGAAAGGCGGCGCGGGCGCAAAGTCGAGCTCCTCTAAATCCTCGTCGTCGTCTTCAAAATCCTCGTCCTCTT
Organism: uncultured Thermoguttaceae bacterium; assembly: GCA_934725735.1. GTDB lineage: Bacteria > Planctomycetota > Planctomycetia > Pirellulales > Thermoguttaceae > RUG369. Next base: position 137 of record CAKVCP010000028.1, on the reverse strand, counting down.
CCAAGTCGACCTCAAAGTCGTCGACCTCAAAGTCGTCGACCTCGAAATCCTCTTCCTCTTCTTCGAAGTCGTCGAGCTCTAAGTCGTCGACCGCCGCCGACGTCGCCGCTCTGAACGAATTCACGCAGTCTGGCGAC